>DATFYI010000280.1:0-5417 GCA_035315125.1 Anaerolineaceae bacterium
GGCAGATTTGCTGGAAGAGATGGCGCCGGATGAAGCGGCTGACCTGCTGGCTGAGCTACCCAAGGATCGTAGCCAGGAGTTGCTGCGTTTGATGGAGACCGATGAAGCGGCGGATGTCCGCAAGCTGCTGACTTATCCGGAAGATTCGGCCGGCGGCATCATGAACACAGAGTTCGTTTGCGTTCTTCCAGATATAACCGTAGCCGATACGCTTAAGCTGCTGCGCGAAACTGCCAACGAAGCGGAAACAATTTACTACATCTATGTGACAGATCTTGACAATAAATTAATCGGGGTCTTTTCGCTGCGCCAGTTGGTGTTGTCACAGCCAGAATTGAAGGTGAGCGAATTCATGAAAGACCATGTCATCACAGTCAATTTGCTGGATACCCAGGAAGAGGTTGCTCAAGTAATTTCGAAATATAATTTGTTAGCAGTACCGGTAGTAGATGATGAGGAGCATATGCACGGGATTGTGACTGCCGACGATGCCCTGGACAAGATCATTCCAACTGCCTGGAAGAAACGTCTGCCGCGTCTTTACCATTAAAGGAAAGCTTTTCTCTGAAATTATTGATTAGTTATATCTTTCAACCCTGAAAGATTGATATCATTTTGTTTTAATAGGAAGCTGCTATGCAGACAGGTCTCACTACAACCCTTTGGCAGAGGCTCAAACCCTACCGGGTGCGCATCCTGCTTCTTTTATCTGTGATTGGACCTGGCATCATCACGGCCAATGTCGATAATGATGCCGGCGGTATTACCACTTATTCGGTGGCAGGCGCTCATTATGGCTATACTTTGCTGTGGATGCTGCCGCTGGTAGCGTTGGCATTGATCGTTGTTCAAGAGATGAGCGCCCGGCTGGGGGTGATGACAGGCAAAGGCCTGGCCGATCTGATCCGTGAGATGATGGGTGTGAGGGTTACTGCCATCATTCTGGGGCTGCTGGTGTTTGTCAATCTGGCTAATACGGTCAGCGAGTTTGCCGGAGTAGCTGCCAGCATGGAAGTGTTCAACATCAGCAAATTTATCTCGGTACCGATTGTCGCCGTGGGAGTATGGTTCCTGATCGTCAAGGGGAATTATAAGATGGTCGAGCGGGTTTTTCTGGTGGCCAGCGCCATTTACCTGGCTTACGTGGCTTCCGGTATTATGGCAAAGCCAGATTGGGGCCAGGTGCTGCTGGCAACCCGCACGCCAACCTTCCACCTGGATGTTGGTTTTGTAACCATCTTTGTGACGATTATCGGCACCACTATCGCCCCTTGGATGCAGTTTTACCAACAATCATCGATTGTTGATAAGGGCATCCGGCCTGAGAATTATCAGTATGAGGTGGCTGATGTTTTAGTTGGCTCGCTATTTGCTGTTTTCGTGGCGGCATTCATCGTAATTGCTTGTGCTGCGACCATATTTACCCATGGCATACAGATTGAAACAGCAAAAGACGCCGCTCTTGCACTCGCTCCTTTGGCTGGTAAATATGCCGCCACCCTTTTTGCTATTGGCTTATTAAACGCCTCTGTCTTTTCCGCCGGTATTCTACCGCTTTCGACGGCCTACACCGTGTCTGAGGCGTTTGGCTTCGAATCGGGGATCAGCCGCAGCTTAAAAGAGGCCCCGGTTTTCTTTGGAATTTACACTGCCATGATTGTGCTCGGCGCTTTGATCATTCTGCTGCCACTCAAATCGTTGATACAAACGATGATTGTCAGCCAAACGATGAACGGTGTGCTGCTGCCCGTGATTCTGATCGTCATGCTGCGGTTAATCAACAATAAAAAAATTATGGGAAAGTTCACCAATAGCAGGATCTACAATTTGCTATCCTGGATCATTGCAATCATATTAATTGTGTTGGCGATTATTCTGGTAGTCGTTACCTTTTTCCCGAGCACTGCGACAATATTGAGTTCATTTTCCCAATATTTTTAAATAAAAAACCCGGCACCCTTTTTTTAGAAATTACAGCAAACCAAGATGCCGGGTAAATTATTCTATTCGTTTGCAGGCAGGATATTACCAGGAGCGCCGGTCACCACCGCCGCCGCCACCCGGGCCACCGCGCCGGTTACCACCGCCGCCGCCACCTGGGCCGCCGCGCCGGTTACCACCACCGCCACCGCCAGGACCACCGCGGTTATAGCCACCACCACCGCCACCACCGCCCCCGGGAGTGCGTGGGCGAGCTTCGCTTACCTTCATCGGCCGGCCCATTAATTCCTTACCGTTCAGCCCGTTGACAGCCGCGGTGCCCTCGGTATTATTGGGCATTTCGACGAAAGCGAACCCTCGGCTTTGGCCGGTGAACTGGTCCTTGATGATACTGACAGCGGATACCTGACCAAAAGCGGCAAAAGCCTGTCGAAGGTCGTCCTCACCCGCATCGAACGGCAAGTTCCCTACATAGATGTTCATGAAATCCTCACTCTCCTGAAAACAAATGAACGCGGTCGCCGAGGGTATGGTCACACCGGGCAGGCACGCAAACAATGGATATCCCCACAAAATGACCAGTTAAAAATATAGCGGTGCGGGTTGGTCCGGAAAAACTCCCCTTAAAACGCATTTCTGGCATATGCGGTCAACATCCTCAGCAGTCATTATACACTGGAATAATAAAGTTTTTTGTGAGTAATTTTTAATCTTGTCAGTCATGATTCAGCAATCAGTCAAGATCTGCCAGGCTTCCATGCTGGCCTATTCTGTCGTGTTTTAATTGACAGATGCACACTCTGCGGTATAATTGGCGCTGCAAAGTTGCTTGAGAAGCTGGCCCACTAGCTCAATTGGCAGAGCAATTGACTCTTAATCAATGGGTTCAGGGTTCAAGTCCCTGGTGGGTCACAGTACAAGTGGTGTTACAACGAGTGAAATCCGCCATATATGGGGGTTTTAGCTTTTAAAGCGTATCAATACCGTATCAATGAGAGAGAATAAAAGGCGGACGATAAAGCATGAGGTCGTCTTTTATTTTATTAAGTAGTAGTTAAGTAGGAGTTGGAATGAAAAAACCATTGCTCTCTTGGGTAATGGGGAGAAGAGGTTTATTATGTCATTGGGTAACCGGAAAAGAAGATGTTAGATCTGATATTAAAGGAAAAAGTGACACCGGAAAAAGTAAATAAGTAAACGATATTTATGGCATGATTCCTAATCTTGAACAGAATCAATTATAAATTCGATTCTATAACCCAGTTCCTCAATAGATTTATTTTTGAAAATTGTCCGTTATGAAGCCGTCGTAAACGAAGGCATTGATATTCAGTAAATCTAAAGAATATAATCGTATTCACCAACAGATTTTGGGCAGCCATTTAATGAATGTCTGTCTTTTAATCAGGTTCAGGCAAAACTGGCTTTGAACCAACAAATGTCTGCTAGAAATAATAAGTCCCATTTCTATTTATTGGGAGGCTTAGTCAGTTATGGTCAATGACGCCTCAGTGCAACTGGCAGAAGCCTGCATGGCGGATATTACTATTATGTTTGTCGTGGTCGCACCGGCTCCCTGCGGGCGGTGCAGGGGGCAACGGTGCTCTGCCCGCTATACTCCCGCTGATCAACTGGACAATTTGGTTTGGCAAGATTTGTGTGCGGTTCTGACCCATCCCGAAATGATGAAGTTTTCTCTAGAGCGTTCTCATGGCCGACACTGGGCACCCCAAGAACTGCAAACCCAACTGGAACTTTTGAAGAAAGCCAGCCAACAACTTGAACGCCAACAGGAACGCCTATTGAAAGTATACCTGGCGGATGTAGTAAAACTTTCCGAATTTGAGCGCAAACGCAGCGAATTATCTCGCAAGCAAGAAGCGCTCAGAATCCAATCGACTCAATTGCAGAGCAAAGCAGTTCAGCGGATCGAACCTAGCCAGATAGCCGACTCGATTGAATTATTTTGTGCCAAAATCCGCCTCGTGTTAGAGCAGTCGGATTTCGCCCAAAAACGTCAGTTGATTGAATGGTTGATCGATCGAGTCATTGTGTCGAACAACAATGTTGGAATTCGTTATGTAGTTCCTACACATCCAGATCATCCTCATATCCCTTTTTGTCAATCGCGTTCAGACTATCGAAATCCTCCAATTCCAATTATCAAACAATATTTTCAAAGTGTGGCATTGACAGCCGTACAGTTTCCCCTTGATTGCTTGAACGGAAACACTGACCCGCCTAAGTCAGTCGTTATCCAGTACAGATGATAATTTAATAGATTGTTCCTCCCATCTCATACATCCATAAATTCCCCACCAGAGACAACCATCCCCTCTCCGGTAATATGGGATGCTAATGGTGAAGCCAGAAAGACAGCCGCATTCGCTTGATCGCGCGGATCGGCCATTTTTCCTAAGGGGGTTTTTGCAACCAATTCCTCAATAAGCCCAGGTACGTCATTTATCAATCCTCTCAGCATGTCGGTATCAGTAGCTCCTGGCAGGATAGCGTTCACCCGAATTCCATATTTGCCAAGCTCCAATGCAGCCACCCGCGTCATTCCAATGATGGCGGATTTAGAGGAACAGTAGGCTGCTCCCTGGGGATCCGGCTTTTTCCCGGAGGCCGAAGACATGTTGATAATCACCCCTCCTTGGCCTTGTTCGATCATCTTCCGGGCCACTGCTTGGATCATTAGAAACGTGCCGCGCACATTAATCTGATAAACCAGATCCCAATCTTCGATTGGAAAATCGACGATAAAATGCGGGCGATGGATTCCAGCATTATTGACGAGGATATCGATTCTACCGAAGGCAGCTATCACATTAGAAATGGTTTTTTGGATACTCTCTTGGTCTCCAATATCCAACTTGAAAGCATTCACTTCAGGATAACCTGCCCGTTTGATTCCCTGTGCGACAGATTGGGCTTTATCGAACAGTTTATCAGCCAGAGCGACGTGCGCTCCTTGTTCTGCGAAAGCTTCAGCTATGGCTCGTCCGATGCCGCGAGCAGAGCCCGTCACCAGGGCCGTCTTCTCATCTAATAATCCCATTGGATACATTCCTTTCTGTAGCTGAACAACTTCTTGGAAGATGTTTTTTATATCCATTATGGTTGCTTTATTTTTGTGCCCATCTTCAATAGACCAATCAAAAATGCAATATCGCGACGGCCCTTTTCACCATTAGTAATCGGTTCTTTATCATTAATAATGCAGTCATAAAAATGGCGCCATTCGCGCTTAAACGCTTCGTCGTAGGAAACTAATATCTGTTTTGTTACACTAGTTTCCCCCTCCATTTCATTCATGATAATTTCAGTATCAGCTGAGCTTTACCCAGAAAAGTGGACACTAGAAAGAGCTGATAAATAATCAAATTCGAACTCACAAGGGGTTCGATAGCCGATAGAAGAATTCAAACGATGAGAATTATAAAATTGTTCGATATATTCAAAAATGCTGGATT
>DATFYI010000281.1:0-5012 GCA_035315125.1 Anaerolineaceae bacterium
GAGCCTCCGTCTATTGTTGGGCAACTGTTATGATTTGTAATGGCTTAAATGCACGCGAAGGAGGAGAATTTGGTAATCTACCAACATCCTTGGCAAAATGATATAGTCGATCTTGTCAAACTGGGCATTTTTCATTTAGACAAAAATACTCCGTTTGATAATCGAATAGCCTTTCTGCTATTTGATGTGTCAATTGAATCTGCGTTCAAGACATTTTTGACATTACCAGAGGAAATAACGAAAGCTAAAATAAAGTATCCGCAGAGAAAAGAAGCCGCAGAAGGCAATTTCCATAATCTATCGAGAGCCATTAAAGAAGCGGCATCAGTTATTACTGAGACGGAAATTACTCACATTCAATACTATCATGATCAAAGAAACAAGTTATATCATCAAGGAACTGGTATTACTATTTCACAGAAAAACGCATTTGATTACGGTCAATTAGCCATTGAAATGATAAAAAAGTTATTATCGGTTGATTTATCGGGGGTGCTTATTGCTAAAACGGAAATGAATGCAGAAGCACATATAGTACACAATAGGTGGCAAGCTATTCTAGATGGTTTTCAAGATGTGACATTTCGAGTAGTTGAAAACTTTGAACCAAGGTTGCTATACCCAAGCTCTCTAAGGCGGCTTCGGTCCATCTCTAACAACGAAACTGATCGTTACTCATCTCCCGAAAGCAATTATCGGTCGTTAATTAACGAATGTGTTGATAATGAACGAACAAAGTCTTGGTTATTGGCCTTGATTGATTCAAAAAAATCAGTTTCCTTGGCTGCAAGAAATCTCGATACAATGATGGAATGGCTAAAAGATCCTGTATATCTATGCCTTTTAATAATCGGTTTTTCCTTGACCCTGAATGATGATTTCGATACAACGATCTTGAGCCCAGATGAAGATATCGATATTGTTGAACGCATTGACAATCATATCTTCGATATTTACAGAGGTGTCAAATCGTATTTAAATCTACTTAATATCGATCTGCTTCCCCTTCATGGCCCTGATAATTTTAAAGAGTTTATAAATAAGGGCGAGAAGCTATGTGATCATTTAATGATTAAGCAAAACGTTTTGGAGGATTGGTTACAAAAAAACACATAAATATCATGCGGTCTGTATTTGTAAATTCTATCTCGGGCTGAAGATAAGGCGTGGTTATCATAACTATAAAAACGCCGGATATGAGAGGGAGGCCGCCCAATTGTCTTGCATTATTGTTTTATCAACTTCTCTGGGATTGTTAGATGCTTAATATAGCTTTTCCCATTTCATGACGTGCTTATCAATAATTATCCTTTAGAAGAACAACACAGCCCGGCATCAACCAACAATCACTACGATGGGGGAGGGGAATACTCTTATAGAAGAACCCACGCAGCTGTAAGGTGAAGTCTGTTTATGTCGAATGACAAGGAATTTTTTCGGGCTCTCTACTCTTTGGTCATACATTTCGATATGAGTGTCTAATGCTATACTAAATAAAGGGATAATTTTTGTTTTAATTGTAGCCGGCGGTTTACTCACTGACGGGGTTGTTTTCGAACATTTTGGAGCATAGGATCCTGTGCCATTATCTATAGCTGACACCAAGTACGGATTTGTCCAAGATAGTCTCGGCGCGCACCTGGCTCGCACCATCATGGTGGACGAGTTGTATCATTTATTCGGTGCGTGCGACGCGACTTTGGAGACGCCCGGCTATCGTAAGGCAATCGTTGACGAGAACGTGCTGCTCAAAAAGACAGCCGGCACGCGGTTGGAATCTTACCGGAGGTTGCACCAGTTGTACGGCCTCCAGCCATCCCTGCTGATTTTCCGCGCCATGCGCGAATTGTGGTCCTACACCGACGATGGCCGACCACTACTTGCCTTGCTCTGTGCTCTGGGGCGCGATCAGGTCCTGCGCTGCACGGCCGATTTGATGATCGAAACCCCCGAAGGTGACAACCTGACCGCCAAATCCTTTGAGGCTGTTATCGAGAAGAAATTTCCAGGACGGCTGAACGCCAAGACGCTGGCCAGTGCTGGCCAGAATGTGGCATCCTCCTGGACACAGTCCGGGCACTTGCATGGCTTATCCAAGAAAACACGACGATTGGTTGTTGCTGAACCAGTGGTAGTTGCCTATGCCTTGCTACTGGCTTATCTTGCCGGGGCGCGCGGGGACGCGTTGTTCGAATCGAATTGGCTCAAGATTCTCGATACCCCTACCCACACCGCACGTGCTTTTGCACAACAGGCAGCCCAACAGGGTTGGCTGGAATATCGCCATTCCGGACAGGTGACTGATATTACTTTCCGTCACTTCCTAGCGGAGGACAAACGATGAGCGAAGTGGAAGAACTGCTGAAGGCATACGAAAAGTTCGTGAGATTACCCTGGAAATATGACCTCTCCGGAGCAGAAAAGGTCTGGTTCGTGGTATATGACCCGCCGCAGGAACGGCGCATCCGCTTCCGGTTGCCGGAGTTTGAGACGGTGACAAAGAAAGCCGGGCACAAATGGATCTCGCTCGATCTGACGGATGCATTTGCTACATGGATGGCTGGCCACCGTTACAGCAAGGAGTATTTCAAGTCACCGGAAGACTTGGAGCCGGCGCTGGACGATTTTACAGATACGGTTGTCAAGAAGATTGTGGATTTGCTCTCCAGCCCGGAAGCGGACAAAGATACTGTGGTAGCCATCACGGGGCTGGCCTCCCTCTTCGGGCTGACACGCGCTTCTACAGTGCTTGAAAAGGTTACCACTGTAATCCGGGGTCGGCTGCTGGTATTCTTCCCCGGACGTCACGAAGGCTCGCTTTACCGTCTTCTGGATGCCAGAGATGGATGGAATTATCTTGCAATTCCGATCAAGGCTGAATAAAAGGGCGAGGCGGATATGAATAATCGTGAACTCTTCATAAATGATCCTCTGTCATTCATCATCCCCAACGATGGCGTGACGACCATCTCCAACCCGAAGAGCCCAAACGAATGGGAGATTCTGAAATACGAACTCCGCTTCTTTGTTTGCGAAGGGGAATACCAGAAGGGACTCGAGCGAATCCTTTCGACTTTCCTTTCCAATCTCGACCAACCCAAACAGCCGGCCGTGTGGGTCAGTGGATTTTATGGGAGCGGAAAGTCGCACTTGGTGCGCGTGCTGGAGTATCTCTGGCGGGACATGGAATTCCCGGATGGTGCCCGAGCGCGCAGCCTGGTGACCCTGCCGACCGACATTCAGGATTTATTGAAAGACTTGACAACCGCTGGAAAACGGCAGGGCGGATTGTGGTCGGCAGCCGGGAAATTGAGCGATTCGGCCTCCGGGAGCGTGCGGCTCGCACTGCTGGCAATCGCCTTTCGCAGCGCGGGACTGCCGGCGGATTATGCCCAGGCGCGCTTCGTGATCTGGCTCAGGCAGCAGGGGTATTACGAGACGGTCAAAGAGTATGTCGAAAAGCAGGGATTTACCCTCGCCGATGAACTCCAGAATATGTATGTTTCTCCACACATTGTGGGCGGCCTGCTAAAAGCTTATCCTGATTTTGCCAACAATACTAAAGACGCGCACAATCTACTTCGTACGCAATATATCAGGGTAGACGATATATCGGATGATGAGTTGATCTCTACCCTTGAGTACGTTCTTGAACTCCAGCAGGCTACACCAGGCCGCCTACCCCTGACACTGCTGGTTTTTGATGAGTTGCAACAGTTTATTGGTGATGACCAGCAACGCGCCCTACAAGTACAGCAGGCCGTGGAGGCCTGTTCATCTCAGTTGGGAAGCCGATTACTTTTTGTTGGAACCGGCCAGGCCAGTTTACAGGATAATCCCCAGCTTTCGCGCCTAAAAGACCGTTTCACCGTCAAAGTTACACTCGAGGACTCAGATGTGGAGACCGTGGTACGCCAGGTGGTCCTGCGCAAGAACCAGACCTCCGTGCCGAAATTAAAATCCATGCTCGATACTGTAAGCGGCGAAATTGACCGCCACTTGACTGGCTCGCGCATCGGTCCGACCGCAGAAGACAGGGCCGTGCTGGTGGCCGATTACCCGTTGCTGCCCACCCGACGCAGGTTCTGGGAACGGTCTCTGCGCGCCATTGACCCGGGCGGCACGCAAGGCCAGTTGCGCACCCAACTGCGCGTCGTGCATGAAGCTAACCGGATGGTGGCCGACAAACCGGTCATGACGGTCGTACCGGCGGATGTCATCTACGACCAGCAGTCGAGCAGCATGTTGCAGGGCGCAGTGCTCAGCCGGGAGATGGAGACCATGATCCAGCAGCTGGATAACAGTGGCGAAGACGGCCGCCTGCTTGGACGCCTGTGCAAGCTGATCTTCCTGATTGGCAAACTTCCCACTGACGGCCCGGCCGCCACCGGGCTTAAGGCCACCGCCGATACATTGGCCGATCTTCTTGTAGAAGACTTGCAAGCCGGCAGTGCATCCTTGCGCCAGAAAATCCCTGGGCTGTTACAAAGCCTAGTGGATAAAGGGACGCTCCTGTGCATTGAGGATGAATACCGTTTGCAAACACCCGAAAGCGCCGAATGGGAAGCCGATTTCAGGAAACGATTACAAGCCATCCGGACAGAGGAGACACGCATTGCCAGCGAACGCTCAACAGCACTTAAAACCGCAGTTACTACTGCTTTGAAAGGCATCAGCCTGACCCAAGGCAACAGCAAAACCCCGCGTAAATTTCACCTGTATTTTGGATTGGACGAGCCGCGTACCGAGGATAGTGAAATCCCAATCTGGGTGCAGGACGAGTGGTCGACTTCTGAGAGTTCCGTGCGCAGCGCGGCCCAACAGGCTGGCGTGGAAAGCCCGATCGTGTGTGTGTTCCTACCCAAGCGGGAAGCCGACAGCCTGAAAGAAGCGATCGTTTCCTACCATGCCGCAAAGGACACGCTGGATACCCACCCCAACCCTACCACGGCAGCTGGCTTCGAGGCGCGCCAGAGCATGGATTTCCGCAAGGTCACAGCGCAACAGCGCGT
>DATFYI010000282.1:0-6757 GCA_035315125.1 Anaerolineaceae bacterium
ATCTCAGTGAGACGGCCTCGCCGCGTGGTCGGGTGGCGTTGGTACGTCAGGGTCTTTCCGGCGCGCTTGATTTAAGCCCGAACCTGATCGAGCAGATGTACGGCTGTTTTGCATGTATGGCCTGCAATGAGATCTGCCCGGCCGGGGTTGCTCCGGCTGACCTGGCCCTGGCGATGCGATCGTTCCAGGAAGAACTTGCCCCAACCCGCTGGAAAAACATGCTTTTCAAGGAATTGATTCCCAGACCGGGACGCATGGAGCTGGCGACCTGGCCTTTGCGACTGTATGAAAGGACAGGGCTGCGCCGGTTGGTGTATGCCCTGGGTATCCGGCGGCTGATGCCGGCTCAACTGTGCGATCTCGAGGCAATGCTGCCCCGCCTGCCGCAACGCCCGCTGCGTCAGAAGCTGGCAACCGTCACCAAAGCAGAGGGGCAAGAGCGCTACCGGGTGGGCTTTTTCCTGGGCTGCGCCCAAAGCCTTTTATTTGCGGGTGAAAGCGCGGCCGGTGTGCGCGTGCTGGCACGCAACGGTTGTACCGTCATCACCCCCAGGCAGCAAGTGTGCTGCGGCATGCCCGCTACCGGCTACGGGCGCTACGACCTGGTGCGCCAACAGGCCAGTCATAATATTGCCCTGTATGAAAAGGCGAAAGTAGAAAGTATCATTACGGATTGCGCCACCTGCGGTTCCACCCTGAAGGATTACGGCCACTTGTTGCAAGACGAGCCGGCCTGGGCCGAACGTGCGGCGGCTTTTAGCGCCAAAGTGCGCGATATCAGCGAGTTTCTGATGCAGATACCGCTTGAGAAGCCCCAGGGCCGGATCGAGGCACGCGTCACCTATCACGACCCCTGTCATTTGCGGCGCGGCCAGGGGGTCTGGAAACAACCCAGGGCCTTGCTGCAAATGATCGATGGGTTGGAATATACTGAACTGCCGGAAGCAGATTGGTGCTGCGGATCGGCCGGCAGCCAGCTCATCACCCATTACGAGACTTCGCTGAAGGTTATGAACCGCAAGCTGGATGCCGTGCAGAGCACAGGGGCTACAATTGTCGCTTCCGGCTGCCCGGGCTGCCAGATGCAGTTGAATGTGGGCGTCCGGCGGCAGGGGCTGGACGTAAAGGTCGTGCACCCGGTAGAACTGTTGGAACGGGCTTACAGGCAAGCGGACAAGAGGTAATCATGCTGGCTCCAAACATCATCGAACAACTGACGCAAATTGTAGGAAAAAACGGGGTCTTGCATACGCCTGAAGACCTGGCCGTTTATAGCTACGATGGCACCTTTGAGGAACATCGGCCGGATGTGGTGGTTCTGCCCCTGACGACCCTACAGGTCAGCCAGGTGGTGTCTCTGGCCGGACGGGAGCACATCCCGGTAGTGACGCGCGGCATGGGTTCCGGCCTGGCAGCCGCCTCGGTGCCCTTTTGTGGGGGCATCACGCTGGCGATGACGCGCATGAACCATTTATTGGAAATCGACCTGCAGAATGCCATTGCGCACGTCGAATCCGGCATTGTGACGGCCGATCTGCAGTCAGAAGCGGAAAAACTCGGCTTGTTTTACCCACCCGATCCTTCCAGCAACCGTCATTCGACCATTGGCGGCAATATTGCCTGCAACGCCGGCGGGCCGCGTTGTTTGAAATACGGCGTAACCGGGGATTATGTGCTGGGGCTGACAGTTGTCCTGTCAGATGGACGGGTGCTGCGCACCGGCGGCAAGCTGATAAAAGATGTGGTGGGTTATGATCTTACGGCGCTCTTCACCGGTTCGGAAGGGACGCTGTGTGTCATCACCGAAGCGTTGTTGAAGCTGGTCGCCAGGCCAGCTTATGCTCGCACGGCCCTGGTTGACTTTGGCTCGATCAACGACGCCTGCCGGACGGTCAATGCGATTCTTTCGGCGGGTATCGTGCCCGCCACACTTGAATTGATGGATGAGACCGCCATTGCCTGTATCGAAGAGGCCATGCACCTGGGTTTGCCTTTGGATGTTGAGGCGGTGCTGCTGATTGAAACAGACGGCTCAGATGAGGCCGCAGTTTTGCATGAAATTGAAGCGGCGGCCAAGATTTGTGGGGAATTCGGCGCCCGGCGCGTCAAAATTGCAAAAGACGAAGCTGAGCGGGCCAGTTTGTGGAAGGCGCGCCGCTCCGTCTCGCCATCCCTGGCGCGCAAAGCTCCCAACAAACTGGGCGAGGATATCACCGTGCCGCGCAACGCCATTCCGGAAGCCGTTCACCGCTTGAAGGAAATCAGCGCAAAATATGGATTGCCGATTGTGATCTTCGGACACGCCGGTGATGGGAACCTGCACCCCAACATCCTGTTCGATAAGCGCGATCCGGAACAGTGGCGTAAGGTCGAGCAGATGGTTGCTGAAGAATTTAACACATCCCTGGAACTGGGCGGGACGCTTTCCGGCGAACACGGCGTGGGCGCGCTCAAGCGACCTTATATGCTGCGCGCCCTGGGTTCCGATTCGATTGAGATGCAACAGCGCATCAAGCAGGCCTTTGATCCACTCAACATTTTGAACCCAGGCAAAGTTCTGCCACAGTCCTGATTTTTTATCCTCTACTTACTTGAGCTCTACTTTGCTCCCGGCATGGTGGCCGTTGTTATGCGGAGCCAGTTGGGCCATTTCATCCAGTTCCTGTATGGATATGGATTGATCGGTCGAGGCCTGATTTTCCAGTTCTGGGATGTAGCGTTTACCACGCAAAAACGAGGCTAACGCCGCCAGCACGGATAGAGCCGCCGAGATCATAAAAGCAACTTGTAAGCCGACTTTAAAGGATCCGGAGATCAGATTTGGGAAGAATTCTTTGCCGAGGATGGTTGCCCGGGTGGCAGCCGAGAGACCCTGGATTACCTGCGGGGGTAAAAGGGTAGCAAGCGGGTTATACCCTAAGAAAGCAGCAAAGAGCGCACCGGTAGGCGGCAAGTTGGCGGCAGCTCGCGCGGCGCCGGCAGGAATACCGGCTTGCGCCAGGCCGCTAAACAGGGCAGATGGCAGGCTGGCTGCTAATCCAAGCGTAACCACCGTAAAAATCAAAGTAATACTGAGGGTATTGGCGGTGTTCTGGAAAGTGGCCCGCATACCTGAGGCAGCGCCGCGATTTTCAGGTGGAACTGAATTCATGATTGCAGTTGTATTGGGTGCGGCAAACATGCCCATGCCCATCCCGATCAATAAAATGATCAGGGCGAAGGGCAAATAGCTGAAATTAATTGGCAGAACCATTAAACCGATAAATCCAAGCGCGGTAACTAACATGCCCCCGGTTGAGAAAATCCGGGCGCCATAGCGATCGGATAGATGGCCGCTAATTGGTCCCAGTAAAAAGAAACCGGCAGTGAGTGGCAGCATATAGATACCTGCCCACAGAGGGGTGTCTTCGAAGGAATAGCCGTGCAGCGGCAGCCAGATGCCCTGCAGCCAGATGATCAGCATAAAGCTCAAACCGCCGCGTGCCAGCGACGATAGGAAGCCGGCGATATTGCCGGCGGCGAACATGCGGATTTTGAACAAATCCAGACGAAACATGGGCTCGGGGACGTGGTTTTCAACAAATAGAAATGCTACCAGGGCCAGCAAACCGCTTACGATACCGGCAATCACCCAGGGATTGCTCCAGCCCATGCTGGAATTGCCGTAGGGTTGTAAGCCATAAGTCATGCTGATCAGCAAAGCCAATAAACCATAAGCAAAAAGAAGATTGCCGGGGATGTCAAGATGCTGTTTCTTGCGAACGATGGATGTTTCATGCAGGGCAACATAAGCCCAAATGGTACCTCCCACTGAAAACGGCACGCTGACCAAAAATACTAATCTCCAATTGATCGCTGCCAGAATACCGCCCAGAATCAACCCGATGAACTGGCCAGCCAGGGCCGCGATTTGATTGATACCCATGGCAGTGCCGCGCTGATTGGCCGGAAAAGCATCGGTCAGGATAGCGGCTGAATTCGAAAAAAGAAAGGCGCCGCCCACGGCCTGGATCAGACGGAAAACAATAATTTCGACGGCAGCCGTATTTCCGGTGCCAGTTACTAAATAGAGCAGGATCGATCCAACTGCAAAGATGGCAAAACCCAGGTTGTAAAGGCGAACTCGTCCGAAAATATCGGAAATGCGCCCGAAGGCTACCAGCAGAGTTGCCGTGACGACCATGTAGCCCATCAGGGTCCACAGCAAATAGTTGGTCTCTTCGGGCGCCAGGGGGTTAATCCCGATGCCGTGGAAGATGGCCGGCAGTGAGATGAGCACAATGCTGCCATCCAAGGCAGCCATGAAAACGCCCAGGGTGGTATTCGAAAGGGCTATCCATTTATAAGGAACGTGACTGATCCGATATCTTAAACCGGATGTGTTTTTATCATTTATCTGGCTAGTCTCGGTTTCCATTTAGAGTCAACTCCAAAAAAAGTATTGCTAGAAGTGTAAGTATTTAATGCAAGACAATGGCCCTCCCCAAAATTGAGAAGAAGCCATTGCAGGTATCCTACCATATGGATGCTTGCCAGGTCTGGTCGTTTTGAGAAAGCTGGGACCTGTTCGGACTTGATCCAAGCGTCAAACTTCAGAACGAATCACAGACGCTTAGTTATTCTAATTATTAGCAATGCGAATTATACATCTTTTATTGAGATGGTCAAGCAAGCAGAACGCTTGATCATTTTTTATTTTTCAGCTATAAGCTGGTTTATAAATTACTATTCAATCACCTTTGCTTTCCGCGGGTATTATCTTCGATATCCATCAACAGGTAAATGAAATGGGAGATGCCCTTGAGGAAAATGGCAAAGAAACCGGTCAGAAGGGGGATCAGCAGCGAGCTGCCAAAGGAAATTAGCGTACTGGCATTATAGGTCCGATTCAAAACCAGATTGACGATATTTGTGATCAGAGCAAAGGCAGCATAGGCAACAAAAAACCAGGAAAAATAATTAGACCAGGATGCCAGCCTTACGGCAGCATTGAGATTGGTGTAGGTGTCGGTATCCTCTGAATCACTTTCTTTTTTATCTTGTCCGGATGGTTCTTGAGCGATTCGTTCTTTTAATATTTGCTGGGCTATCCTGTAAGATTCTTCTGTCCACTCGCTTTCGTCGTGTTCCTTCCAAATTGTATAAAGTTCCTCGGTGCTTTTTTCTCGCAGATTTGCCTCGATCTGATTGGTTGCAGGGTTGTTTTCATTTACTGGCATTGTATAGCGCTCCTATTCAAACTGATTTGATATATTTATGGTTCAATGGAAAAGGGCTTCAAGGTTTTAATTTTATACTAATCTATCAATATATGGGGAAATCCATCAAGTCGATATTTTCGGTAAATTCATAGCATCCCTAACCCCGAAATTGCAGTATTCTATTAACAGGATTGAAGGGAGGTTACTATGGCGAATATTGATTTTGAAGAGATGTGCCAGCCCCCGATGGATAAGCAGCAAACGGAGCTGGTGGAGCGTAAGGGAATCGGTCACCCCGATACCATCTGTGATGCGATCATGGAACAGGTTTCCGTAGCGCTTTGCAAAGAATACCAGGCTTCTTTTGGTCGCGTTCTCCATTTCAATATTGACAAAGGTATGCTGAGCGCCGGGCGATCTGCGCCTCATATAGGCGGCGGGAAAGTCTTGGAGATGATGCTGGTCTTGTTCGGTGACCGCGCCACCTCTCGATTTGAAGGCAAACGCATCGATGTGGGTGATATTGCGGAACAAGCCGCCAAAGTTTGGATCCGCCGAAACCTTCGTTTTGTTAATCCTGATCGCCACGTTCTCTTCCAAAATCAATTAAAAGAAGGTTCGCCGGAATTGAGAGGCATCTTTAATCGAGATGTGCCTGTAGCCAATGATACTGTTGTTGCGGCGGGATATGCTCCCCTGACAGAAACCGAGCAGGTAGTTCTGGATGCCACACGTTATCTAAATTCGGCCGAGATTAAAGAAAAATATCCTGAAACCGGTGAAGATGTAAAGGTATTGGCTTACAGGCGTAACCGGAAATTGCTTTTAACCGTATCCATGGCTTACGTTGACCGTTTTATCACCAATGAACAATATTACTTTGACCGTAAAGAGGAAATCCGGCTTGCCCTGCAAGAGTACCTAACCAGTCAAATAAAAACCCTGGATTCAATTCAGGTCATGCTAAACACCCTGGATGATCCAGGCCGCGGTGAACAGGGCATGTACCTGACAGTATTAGGTACATCGGCTGAAGGAGCGGACGGAGGTCAGGTAGGGCGTGGAAACCGGGTCAACCGCCTGATTGCCTTAAACCGGCCAATCAGCAACGAAGCAGTGGCAGGTAAAAACCCGATCAGCCATGTGGGAAAAATTTACTCAGTGTTGACCAACCGGATTGCCAGTGATATTTATGCCCGTGTTCCGGGGATTGAAGAGGTTTACGTCTGGCTTTGCTCCCAAATTGGCCAACCCATCGATAACCCGATGGCCACATCAGTTCAGCTTTGTTTGAAGGAGGGTGTTGACCTGGCTGATGTCAAACCTCAGATTGAGGTAATTATTAATAATGAACTGGCCACTATCTATGAATTTACACTGGAGATGGCTGAAGGTAAATATCAAATCTGGTAAAAAAAACGGATCATCATTGATTTTCTAAGAAAGAAAAGCTCGCTTGAACAGGGTGAGCTCATTGCCCCCCGGGCTAAGAGCGATATAACGGATCTCATCTACAAATGCTCGCATAAAATAAACGCCCAGACCACCGGTCGGTC
>DATFYI010000283.1:0-12424 GCA_035315125.1 Anaerolineaceae bacterium
GAGTCTTGATCGGTTAAACTACTTTTTCCCGCCAGGTGTAAATCTGGTTTCGGCCATTGTTTTTGGCGATGTATAAGGCCGTGTCGGCCCGGTCGATCAATTCATCCAGGCCGGCCGGATCACCGGCATTCAATGTCGCCACCCCAAAACTGATCGTGGCCTGCAACGGCCCATTTCCGGTCTCCAAACGGTTACTCTCGATCACCTGGCGCAACCTTTCGGCAGTCTGAGATGCTTTTTCGGTCTCGGTTTCGGGCAGCATCAGGATGAACTCATCACCGCCATAACGCGCCATTATGTCGAAAGAGCGTAACTGCTCGCCGCATTTTTGAGCCAAATTCAGTAGCATGTCATCCCCAGCGGCATGGCCGCAAGTATCATTGATGCTCTTAAAATGATCCACATCCAAAATCAGGATCGACAGGGGATGCCCAAACCGGCTGGTGCGTTTGAATTCCTGGTTGGCCAGTTCGAAGAAATGGCGCCGGTTAAACAGACCGGTTAGTGGATCGGTAATGGCTAATTGCTGCAGTTTTTCGTGGACACTCCTCTGCTCGGTGATATCTCTGAGCAGCAGAATTTGGCCAATTTGGATGGAGCGGTTATCCAACAGTTGAGTAAAACGGGCTTCATAAAGCCGCCGGTGAAGGGCGCCATCCGTCTCCAACTCGAATTCTACAGGCTCCACAGCCAGGGCTTTCTGGGCGGTCAATATGCTGCCCAATTCAGGGATCATTTCAGCCAGGCTTTTACCGATCACACTGCTTTTCGAGAGGAAGAAAGCGTTTTGGACGGTCGGGTTAAAGTCAATTACACGCAGTTGGTTATCCAGCACAATCACTCCATCCCGCAGATTTTCGACCAAGGTATCCCTGGCAACCGGCACAATATCAAACAAGCGATAGCGAAAAAGGGCCCAACCCACGATCAGGTTGCCGACAGCGAAGGACAACGGTGTAATATCCTGCAATTGGTAGGGCGCCAGTTGCAGCATGGTGATCACTGTTGTCAACCAGGGGATGCTCACGCCCAACAGTATTGTAGCTACCTGGTAGCGATAGATGCGCGGCGCTGTGAAGAAATTTGCCGCCAGAAAATAGGTTCCCAGCAGCAGGACTGCATAGGCATAGATCGGATAGGACCACAGTGCAATTCCATCGCCAAAAACCAACTGCGGCAAAGGGTATCCGGACGCGATGTGAACATCGCCCCGAAATAGACCTGTCCATGGATCCGTCCAGACTACAATCAGGATCAGGATTGGGATCACGGCTGCCAATGCCCAGGTGCGGCGCGCATGCCGCGGCCTACGCCCGGTATATTCCGTACAAAAGGCCAGATACGCAAGAGGCACGCCCACTGCGCCTATGAACTGGACGCTATTCCAGAAGATCATACCATCCAGAGTCCCACTTAAGCGTTGGGCCATATAACCGGCCGTCCAGATGGTTTCGAGCAGCGCCAGGATCGCCAGATATAACCCGCCCGGTACCGAACGATGGCGATAAGCATACACGCCAACCGCTAGGGAGATGAGCGCCGAACCCAGGTAAGGTAATAAAAAAGCGACTATGGCAATCATTACTAATCTTCCGGTACTAACAGACTATCCCTTGACAATGGCTATTTAGAAGTTAAACTGAGAAATCAAATGGACAGAGATTTATGTAGGATGGTTTATTTAATTATCCACATTTAGTTCAAATAGTCAGGTGCAGCTATGAGTGAAAATGTTTTATCTTCCCAATCCCAGCCATTTATCGACTACCTGGAGGAGTGGCTGGCGGCCCTCCCGGATCTCTCACTGGATCAGGCCGTTGTAAACCCGGACCTGACTGCGATTGTATCTGTCGACGTAGTAAAAGGTTTCTGCAATTTCGGCCCACTGGCCAGCCCGCGCGTTGCAGCCATCGTAGCTCCGATTGTAACCCTGTTTAAAGCGGCTTGGAGCGCCGGCATGCACCAGATTTTATTTGTCCACGAAGATCACGAACCTGATGCGGTCGAATTCAGCGCCTGGCCTCCTCATTGTGTGCGCGGCACGGCTGAAGCTGAGCCTGTAGATGAAATTTCCTCCTTGCCGTTTTTCAGCCAGATGGTCGATCTGCCCAAAAACTCGATTTCGTCCGCACTGAACACCGGCTTGAACGATTGGCTTTCCGGCCATCCCTGGGTGCATACTTTCATCGTGACCGGCGACTGTACCGATTTGTGCACCTACCAGCTGGCCATGCATCTACGACTGGATGCGAATGCCCGCCAGCTCCAACGCAGGGTGATCGTACCAGCAGACTGCGTGGACACATATGATCGCTCTATCGAAACTGCACGGTTGGAAGGCGGCTTGCCTCACCCCGCAGCGCTGACCCAGGCCTTATTCCTGTACCATATGGCGTTGAACGGTATAGAAATTGTAAAGTGCATTGATTAAACCTGAGACGCACCTTCTGGCTTGCCTTCCGTATTCTCTTTCACCTTTGAACGGCGCCGGTATCTTAAGCGGTACATGGCATCATCCGCCCGCTTAAACAGGTCGCCCATTTGTTTTACATCGCGGGCAGTGGCAAAGCCGGAGGATAATGATAAGGGCATATCCGGAGTTTTTATCTGCTGCAAGGTGGTCAAATGATTGATCCGCTCGGTGACCTGCTCGGCAATATCACTGTCGGCCTGGCATAACAGGATGCCAAACTCATCTCCGCCCAGGCGGGCTACAATATCCTCAGCACGGCAGGCGTTTTTCAAGACCTCGGCAGCATTGCGTAGCAGGGCATCGCCTACTTCATGTCCGCAGCGATCATTTACCTTTTTCAACCCGTCTACATCTACCATGATCAGGCTGGCCGGAAACTGGTTGATCGAGCGGATCTGGCCCAGTTTAGCTTCGAAATAAGCCCGGTTATATAATCCAGTCAGCCCATCGTGCGTGCTGAGCTGGCGAAGCTCATCCTCTTTGCGATGGGCTTCAGTGATATCGTGGAAATTCCAAATACGGGCCGAGCCACCGCTTCCTAACAATAGCTGCCGGGAGTGACATTCCAATATCTTGCCGTCAAGTAATTCCAGGTAGTCGTAGGTTTCTAAGGTAACCTTTTTGCTGACAGACTTTACGATCTGCAAAAAGCGGTGCGGGTGCTTGAGATGCCGTGTAATGCCAACCAGCCAATCGTTACTTTCCGCATCGAAGTTCTCTGGCGTCTCTTGCCATAAAAGGCTCATACGCTGGTTTTGATAAATCATCTTCCCTTTTTCGTCTACCACCAGCACGCTATGTTGAGTTGCATCTAAAATATTATCCAGCATCGAGCGGTACCAACCCAACTGCTCCAAGCTGGTGCCCTTTTCGCCCATATCCTGCAAAAGGGCCATGCGGTTAACCTGTCCCTGTCCATCATGGTAGGCCGGGCTGATCTGAATGCGTATATAAATGCCAGGGAAAAAAGGGTCATTGAATAGTTCGAGCTTTTTAGCTTCCGAGGCCGGTGTGCTTGAAAGCAGTTCCACAACCCTGGTCAAAATCTGTGCGGCATGCTTGCCTAACGGAGTAGCATCCGTCTGGTTAATCAATCCAAGAGCGGCGCGGTTCACATTAACCAATATGTTCAATTGATCAAAAATAAAGATGGCTCCAGGGAAATAGTCAAGCGGAATAGTGCTCAATTTACCTGGATAGGCAGGTATTGAACCCCAATCAACCATTGAACCGCCATTTCCCTGAAAGGGACAAATAACCCCCCATTTGATACCTTATATAGACACTTCTTCCTGTATCAGCAATGAGTTGAAATATTTACATACCAATCTATAGTATTGTTTTATGGTTGTCCAGCCGGGAACGCCTAACAATATTGTATGTTGTGCAAATATCAGGCCATATTTTTATCAAAACATATTTTAACATAACAATGGGCTAAAATGGGTAAAATACGCCGCAGCTTGTCAGTAACCCAACCAAAGATAGATATCCGTCCAATCGCCTATTGAAAATGGTATACTAAAAATCGCCAGAAATGAGACAACATGGAATTTAACCAGCCAATCTTACCCTCCATTGCGTTGGGCGTAGCCGACCTGACCCGTTACTTACGCCAACTCCTGGAAAGTGATGAGATATTGCAGGATATTTGGGTACAAGGTGAAATTTCCAACCTGTCTCGCCCCAGTTCCGGCCATATTTATTTCACCCTCAAAGATGAAAACGCTGCTTTAAGGTGTGTGATTTGGCGCTCTACCAATTTCAAATTGAAGCTGGGAATACAAAACGGGGCGGCCGTAGAAGCGCACGGCCATATCAGCATCTACGAACGAGATGGAAATTACCAATTATATGTGGATGGCATCCGCCTGGCTGGAGAAGGCTGGCTTTATCAGGAATTTATGCGGCTAAAAGCCCGGCTGGAAGCCGAAGGCCTGTTCGATACGGAAAGGAAACGTGCTATACCGGCCCGTCCTGTACGAATTGGCATTGTCACTTCGCCCACCGGAGCGGCTCTGCAGGATATCCTGAATACTTTGCGAAAACGTTACCCGCTGGCGGAAGTGATCATATCTCCGGCTGCCGTGCAAGGAGAAGATGCCCCACTCCAAATCGTAGCCGCTATCCAGCTCTTAAACCACTACGAACACCCGGATGTCATCCTGCTGGGACGCGGCGGCGGCTCGTTGGAGGATTTATGGGCATTCAACGATGAACGGGTCGTGCGTGCCATTGTAGCCTCTGAGGCACCTGTCATCAGTGGGATCGGTCACGAAACCGATTTCACCCTGGCAGATTTTGCAGCTGATCTGCGCGCCCCCACACCCACCGGAGCAGCCGTGCTGGCTACCCCAGATATAGCCGACCTGCGGGTTGATTTCTTGCAACGTCTTAATCAGCTTAATAACAATTTCGTTAATCTCATCAGTTCCTACCAGGTTCGATTAGCCGATATGCAGTCACTTCTATCCCGTTCATCCCCTTTGTGGCTGGTTCAAAATGACCGCCAGCGTCTGGATGAAATTAATGAACGAGCGGCCCGCACCCTGGAGCACGCCTTACAATTAAGGCGGGCGCACCTGCAAGGAAGACAGGAAAGATTACTGGCGCTCAACCCCATGGCAGTTTTACAACGAGGTTTTGCTATTGTGCGTCAGAAAGACGGTGCTCTGATCCAAAGCATCCAGCAGGTACACCCCGACCAACAAATTGAGGTGAATTTGGTAAACGGTAAATTTGGGGCGCGAGTTGAAGGCAAGCCCTATCCATCCCAATGAAAGTGAAGTGCGAAATGCAAAAATCTAACACCCCAGTGAACGAATTATCCTACGAACAGGCTTTTTCGGAGCTAGAAACCATCGTGAGCGCGCTCGAAACCAGCCAGCCTTCCTTGGAAGATGCCATGAATCTGTTCGAACGTGGCCAGAACCTGGCTCAACGCTGTGCGGCATTGTTGGATCAGGCTGAGCTCAAGGTCAGACAATTATCCGATCAAAATAACCTTTCAAATACGGATGAAGGGGATTCGTAATGCTGCTGGGTCTCTTCCAAAACCGCGTTTTAATTGCCGGTTTGACTGCCTGGTTCATTGCCCAGATTGTCAAAGTTCCAATCGAATATCTGATAAAACATCGCTGGAACTGGGCGTTATGGTTCAGCACCGGGGGAATGCCGAGTTCACACTCGGCGCTAATGACCAGTACCATGCTGGCAACCGGCCTGTACGTAGGGTTCGACTCGCCTATCTTTGCCCTGGCCGTTGCCGTAACAATGGTGATAGTTTACGATGCGGCTGGTGTGCGGCGGCAGGCCGGTTTCCATGCTCAAAAAATTAATCTGCTGATTAATGAGATTTTCAGCGGCCAGCCTATTTCGGAGGAGACCCTTAAAGAAGTAATCGGTCACACGCCGCGCGAGGTGATGGTAGGTGTTTTATTGGGATTTGCGGTGGCAATTCTGATCTGGATGTTATGGCACTAAAATCCCAACTCTTTTAAAATATCGGCCTCAGTGCGGTTGCCAGCGGACTTTCCCGATAATTCATCCCAGAAGCGTTGGTCATAGCGGCGTGATCGCACCGGGATGGGCATAGGTACCCCCCAACCCAACAGCAGCACTTCTTCTTTGGGCTGTAAGCGGGAAAGCATGCCCCGCAATGCATCTCGACCAGCCAACCCGGAAAGAACGGCCTGTACGTCGTTCTCATCCCCTAACCAACCCGAAATGCGCGTGCCCAACTGCGAGAGGACTTCGTCGTAAATTTGGGAAGGGCGCTGATCGATAATCAACAGGGTTACGTAATATTTACGCATCTCACGGGCAATTGTGCTGAAAGTGGTCTGAGCTGCCATCTCACGATTAAGCAGCTTATGAGCCTCTTCCACCACTACAACCAGTTGGCGCGGTTCTTTTTCGCCATGCTGTCCGCTGCGGAAAGTATTGGTGCGTTCTTCCCAGGTAGCCCGGATTAAGCGTGTCAGCAAATTAGTCACCAGTAGATAATCGAGATCGCTGTCAAAATCGCCAAAAGAGAGAATGACGTGCTGGCCGCCCTCAAGAGCTTTGATAATCTCTCTCAGGCTGTCTGCTGCCGGTCGTTCAACGATATAGGGTTTGTTAAAAAGGCGGTTGAGCTTGGAATGCAGCCCTTCAGCAGCCGCTACGTTGACGCCGACCTCGTTTGCCCAGGCTGCCACACTGCCGGGGGCTGGGACGCGCTTGCCTTCATCGGTCTCGACGGTGGTGCCCACATCCATGGCTTTGAACTCACGGAACCAGGCAGCCGCGCCAAAAGAATGTTGTAGCGCCTCTAGAGTAGTAGGCGTTGTCTCTTTCAAATTCAGCTCGCGCGTCAACAACTCAACATCTTCAGGTTGAATGTCCTTTTCTGCGATTTCGAGCTGGAAATCTGGAGATTGGCCGCGTATCGTAGCGTTACGACCCAACCCGACGATGCGAACCTTGCTATGGAACTTTGTTTTCAGGCCAATCACCCGCTGGTTGGTGTCCGAAGCTGTATCATCGAAACCATACTCATTATGCATGTCGAAGACCAACACAGAAGCCTTGTTGTAATGGATCAGACCTGCCAGAATGATGCGGGTGAGGAATGATTTACCGGTACCGGTTGCCCCAAAAATCCCGGCTGAGCGCTGTACGAATTTTTCCAGGTTGATGCAGACTGGCAGGTCTTGCTCACGGGTGTTACCCACCACAAAATTACCTTCCTTTTCCGGTTTGCCAAAGACCTCAGCAATATTCCCGGCATCCGCCAGACGCACCAGGGCATGATGCGATGGGATGGTCTTGGGTGGGATGGGACGATTTTTTCCCTCAGGCTGAGCGGCGCTCCAGGCCAGATAGCGGGGAGAATCCAGCTCAGGGCCGGTCTCTTGCATCAAAGCCGGCAACACCACCAGATTGGTATAGAGAGTCTGGCCATGCAGCAGGCTGGCCAAACCAGGTGGTAATCTTGTTTCACTTTGCTCATCGGCAAAACGTGGGTCGGTCGAGCCAAGCTGCAGATCGGTTACCAGACCGTAAAAGGACCAATCCCCGCTTTTTATCACCACAAAGCTGCCTTCCTGCACCTGCTGCGGCGGCACCGTCAGCCGCACGTTCAGATTGTCCTTCAAGCCGCCGCCAACCACGTAGCCGATGGTTTGATTTTTGGGGAGTTCGTTTTTTATAGGGATATTCGCTGCCATGATCACCTCAGGATTCCGAAGGGTATTCCAATTTCGCATCTGATAAAGCGCTGAGCACCGCCATCAAGGTTGGGTAATCGTCCCGTAACAAAGTGATCAACTCCTGGGTGGCCGTTGCCGTCCAGCCCGAGTTGCCAGCGGCAAACTGGACAGCCGAAGCCTGCCGCAAATGAGCCGCCAATAGTTCCCCCACCGGTAGATCCACCGCCCGCAAGATGTGGCGAAAATAGCCGAACCGGCCGGCCTGGCTGAATTCACACAAATCATTGGCCTGGCAGGGGTAAATTGCATCCAGGGTTAATGGCGGGCGAGGCGGCAGCAGATGAAATATCCGCTCATCCTGCCGGTAACCTACGAACAATACACTGATTTCAACCGGGACGTTGCGATTGAGCCGGTTATCCAGGATCACATCCTCTGAAACCCCCTCGGCAGTAACAAGCTGGCGGACCAAACCATCATCATCGATATGGATATCGTAAATCAAACCATAAATTTCAGATTGGTCATCCAGAGGGATGCGGACCATACCGCCAAACGCCGGTGATGAAATATTAGAGACCCGGCAACCCACCACACATCCGGTGGTGCTGGCTCGTAATAGTCGCCCAATTTCGATTGTAGCCATCATTTATACCTCGTGCGTGTACCCGATTGGTCTTTATGGACCTGTTTATTCGACTTTTGACCGGCTTCAACACCCTGCTGTAGCAATTCCACGGCGATCATATCCTGCAACTCTGCCTTCTCGGCAAAACTGACCAATGCCACCTCATGAGCCCGGTGCAGGGCATAAGGATAGGGGCGATTGCCCATTTGCAAACACTGCGTTACCAGGGTGGCATGGATCAGATTCAGTAATTCCGGATTTTGAACGACCCATTTTGGAACCTCCACCCGCGCCACGTAAGGGTGATCCGGACGACCCACATTCAGGAAAAAGAAATGTAGCGCTAATGGGCCGCTAAAATCCCTGGATGAGGTCGATTGGATGGCAAATACGGCTGAACGCTCGCCCGGTTTCAAAAGCTGGCAGAAAAGATCCTCATCGGTCACACCTTCTAAAGGTCGCCGCTTGCCCGCTTGAGAGAGGTCTTCTTCGGCCAAAGTCACCAATTCCAGCAGGCGTACCACCAGATCCGCTCGCGGCTTATCCACGTAGCCGCCGGCAGAGACATGCAACTCTGCCAGATCACGCAATGCCTGCAAATATTCTTGTAAAGATTTGCGAAATTCTCTGTTCTCTTTTGGCTCGCCGAACAGCTCCATCGGTCCATCCGTTAATGCCACCACCGGCAATTTTTCTTTGGCAGCCAGCTCTGCCAGCATCTTGCGTTCGTTTAAGTCACGTCGAAGTGCGACAATTTCTTCTGTCAGCGGCCCCGCTTCAGAATAAAGAGCGTCCTGATAAAGCAACGTGCTACGGGTGATCTCGCGCGGTGGTTCGGCCTGACCCGGAATCATGCGAATAGCGCCGATATTGATTACCCCGAACTCGACCGGGTCATGTCGGCTGGGATTAATCTGAGAACCATCTGCGGCCAGCAGGACCATCGCGCCTTGTATGGGGCGCGCAAAATTGGAGAAGGTCAGCTCCTCTTCAACTGGTACAGCGCAGCGTAGGCTGTTGTTATGGCTCACAGCCTTTTCAACCCGTTGAATTAATTCTTCCAAACAACCAGACCAGTCGTTTAGCAACAATTCAGCCTGCTGCCGTCTCTCCCGCAATTTCTTAGCACGTTGAGGAGCCTGCTGGCCCATCTCTTTAACCTGGCGCTGGATCTCTTGAAAATTAACCGGCATGATGATCCTTATGCAAATCGAACATTTGTTTGAATTATACACAAATTCAATGGACCATGCAAAAATCTGGCACAATTTTGCCGGGAATCTGCTCAAATAGATAAATCCCCACCCGGGGCGTTTTGAAAAGGTGGGGATTTGTGAGAAAAACAGGTTGCTAAACCAGACTATTTGGCTGAGGCTGTAAAGGAATCAATTTTCATAATATAGGGCAGCGAATCGCCAGACATCGCCCCAAGTCCAACAAAACCGCCATCCATAATATCATTCTTCATAGTGGTCACGGTTTGCTTGTCATTAAAGATAAAAGTTAAATTCGGGCCAATGCAACTGGCTTTAATGTCATTTTCAGTGGTCGGGAATGGAGAAATAACATTCCGGTCAGCGACGCCTTTTAGATAGTCGATATAGGTATGCTTGTATTGCGCTGCCAGAGATTTGTCGTAGCGGAAAATGTCGTAATTACCCTGTGAAGAAACACGAAATTCGATCCAGGAAGAATAATCGCTGTTGGCGCGACAAACCAAGGCTACTCCATTGTCCAAGATCGATCCGGTATTGTAATACTTGAGCTCCATAGTTACATCAGCCGGCATCGGGTTCTTGTAGAATTTGTAATCATAGGTTTCCTTATCCAGCAAAGTAAAGATCAAGAAACCATCATTGGTCGCAACTGTAGAATACACGTGACCTGGCTTTGCTTGCGTGGTCGATGTAATCGTATCAGTCCAATTCGGATTGACCAGATCGAAAGTATCTGAAAACGAAGTGGATTGTGTAGAGGCGGCGGTGGGCTGCTGCTGAGCTGACTGGGTTGGCTGAGCCGATTGAGCTGGCGGAAGGGTTTGGGTAGGCATGACTTGAGCCGGCTGTGGTTGTGTAGGTAAGGCCGCTGCCGCTGTCGGCATGGTCAGCTCGGTCGGTTGATTGGCTGGCGGCAAGGGGGCAACAGGAGTTTGTGTTGGTGAGCTGGAGCCAGGCAGCAGAGCGCAGGCCATTGAAATGATGAGAACCAAACCGAGCGGGTATAAGAATAAGCGCTTCATGATATTCTCCTTTTACGACATCGTTAAATCAAAAATTATCAAAACCGATCGCCATTATCTCTGGCCAGCACTTTGCTGCAATAGTCTCCGCGAATACTTCAGGAGATTTGTCTATATTTTTTTAGAGCGGACCCCATTGAATAAAGTCTATAAATACCCACCTTTCTATTAATCTCTTATACTTTAACGAAATTGATCATCAATGTCAAGTATCTATTTTTATCTTTTTGAGGGCAAAACCAAAAACCCCGCGCTGGGGCGCGGGGTTTTTTTGACTAAACAATAATAGTTGACCAGTTGTTTTTATCCTTCCATAACTTTATCCGATAAAGGTTTGGCGTGGTTATTTTTGACAGGAAACTGTGAGATCAGCACTCTATATACAGTCAAAAGCAAAAGGCTTGCCCCGCTGAACCAATAAACATACTGCGACCAATTGGTGGCAGCGTCCGTCCCGCTGTACAGGCTGTGCACCAGCACTCCCAGGAAGCAGATATAGCCGGCATAGTGCAGGCCCCGCCAGACTTTTTTACCAATGCGTTTACGTACATAAAAACTAAGAACGATTATCGCCCACAGGTAAAAAACAACCTGCCCGATTCCCACCCAGCCAGGCCTGTAAGATTGAGTGGAGAATGGGATCAAAGCCTGTACAATGCTGATATTGATATAAGCATCGCCGGTCAGAATCAGCCCATGAAACAGGGCAAAAGCCAGACCTAATATAGCGGTGAATTGGTGTATCTCAATGGCAGGTAGCACTCCCGGCCAGACCTGAGCCATTTTATTGGTAATGCTTATCCCCATGGCAACTGACAGCCACAACAACCAGTATGCCGCAATGGCACTGCCGCGGGACAGAAACCAGTATATTTTTGGCTGGCTGCCGGAGGCCGAGGATGCCAGGGCCGACAGCCACTGAGGTAGCAAATTGATCACAAATAAAACACCGGCAACCAGGAGCAACGAGATGATCAACAGATCCTGGCCACGCAGGGTTTTTGGGATCGAATCGGTCGTAACCTTTTTTGGGTTTGTATCGTGAGACATATTAACTCCTTAGATATTCCTTGATGTCGCCACAGTAAATCAGGCTGCCATCCTGTAAAGCCAACAAGCCCGCCAGCTGCGGTCGCTCTTTCAACCAATCCTGTCCAGCCTGGCTGCCGAGGATCAACACTGCCTTAGCAGCCGCTTCAGCCCGAATAATATCTGGCGCCAGGATGGATGCAGTCATTAGATCGGTCTGGGCTGGCTCACCGGTGCGTGGGTCAATAATGTGGTGTTTCACGGCGCCATTTTGTAGCCAGCGCCGGTAATCGATACCTGAAGTAGCCACCCCGCACTTTCCAAGCGAAAGCTCACCCAGACTTTCCTGAAATTGCAATGGATCTTCAATTGAAACAACCCATGAATCGCCATCGCGATCCAGACCACTGATGGCGATATCTCCGCCGGCATTTACCAGAACCGGACCAAATTTTCTTAAGCGTTGCATGGCCTGGGCTGCTGCCCAACCTTTGGCTACGCCGCCCAGATCAAGCTTCATGGCCGCCGGGATTGTAATCGTGAGGCGGGATTGATCTAAACGGATATCACCCCAACCGGTCTGACCGGTTTTCCAAGCTTCATCGGCTGCGAACGTGGCTGTGGTTTGCCGAGAGTACTCGGCGCCTGGCAGGCTGGGATCAAAGCTGCTGATATAGCCGGCTTCTTCGAGGGATTTAAGGATGGTTGGAACCACCAGTCCAGCGCTCCAGTCAGCATTTTCCAGGGCAACATTTAATACTTCCCACAAGATAGGACTGGCCTGGAACTCGGATCCTGCAGAATGGTTGAGCCGGTTCAATTCACTGACCGGTCGGAAGCGACTTAAAGCCTGCTCCCATTCC
>DATFYI010000284.1:0-4094 GCA_035315125.1 Anaerolineaceae bacterium
GTTTTTATTTATAAGAGCCAGAGAGAGGATTTCAGGTTTCAGGATCTGACGGTGGAGAACGGCAGGGGATTCTTCCGGGAGCTGATGGGCGGGACGTGAAATAAAATACCCACCCATTGCTTGAGACAAAGAGTGGAAAGCTCGCGGCGCTTGCAATCTCATCGTTCGCATACTATAATGATTTTCACATTATCAATGCTGGTGATGTCTCAATGGTTCTTCCTTTTGATCGCCCACAATTGTATGGTGACGCATCCCTGGAGTGGCAGCAATTCCGGGACTTGTTCGACTCGCCAACAGCTCGATCGTTGAAACTTGAGCAATATTTACTATTCGAATTGGACCAGGACCAGGAACAGTCATATTCCCTGATATTGCGTGCCGCGACGGGAGCCCCTCCCGCCGAAACAATGGTATCGATTGACAGTACCTTGCAGCAGAACCTCTTGCAACAGTCAAACGTATGGTTTGTGCCTGATGTTTTCGTTGCAACCGATAAATTGTCACCACTAGCCTCTTTTGTCGCCCGACAAGGGGGAAAATCTGCGTATATCGCATGCGTGAACTGTGAAGAACGATCGTGGGGTTTTCTGGTCGGCTATTCGAAGGAACAACTAAACAATGACCCTAGCGAGATATCCCTGTTCTCGTTGTTGACATCCTGCGTACCCTTGCTTGTAGAAAACGCTCGACTGCGTTCTGGCACTACTTTTCGCTTCTCTGAGGCCATGAGTATTGAGATTGTCAACAAGGCTCTGGTCGAAAATAAAAGCTTAGAGGCGATTCTCGCCTTGATTATAGATGAGGCAGTTCGCCTGCTCCATGCCAAGGATGGGCTAATTTTGTTATTGGAGGATGGGGGAAAATGGTTCCAGGTGGTGGAGCGCACGGGTGACGATGTCGCCAGTCTGGAGCGGGGGCGGGGGCGCTTGTCCGTAAAAAATTCACTCAATGGATTGGTGGTCGAAACCGGTGAGCCATTGATCAGCCAGGATGCGCAGATGGATCCCCGCGCCGACCAGGAACGTGCCGTTGGTTTAAAGGTGCGCAGCGTGGTTATTGCCCCTCTCAAGATCAGGGAGAGGACGATTGGGACCATCGCTGTGCATAACAAGCGTAATGACCCCTTCGACCAAATCGACCTCAATGTTCTGTGCTCGTTTGCCAATCAGGCTGCCATCGCCATCGATAATGCACAGCTCTATAAAGAGCTGTTGATGACTCGTGATGAGATTCAGCACAAAGCGCAGGAACTTCAAGAATTGTTGGTCCAGACAATTAACATCCAGGAGGATGAAAGGCACCGCATTGCCGCGGACATCCATGACCGGGTGGTTTCGCAAATTGTTGGTGCCCTATATGAGGTGGAGGCTTGCGTTCAACTCTATCGTCAATCCAAGGACCTCGACGGACAGCTGCAACTGCTCAAGCAACTTTTGAATGAAGCTATTGAACAAACCCGAAGGTCTATCTACAATATATGGCCAGCGGCCCTGGATCAGATGAGTTTGATTCCTGCATTGCACGAACTATTCAAACACCAAGAAACCATAACCGGTTTACGCCACACAATACAAGTACATGGTACGCCTTATCAACTGCGGCCAACCGCTCAAATCGCAGTCTATCGTATCGTTCAGGAGGCGATTACCAACGCATTCCAACACGCCGAAGCAACTTCGATTGATATGTCTATTCACTTCAGCCCCCAGCAGCTTTCCATCAAAATTAGCGATGATGGTGAGGGGTTTGACGTTCAACAGGTGATGCAGATGCCTCTGGCATGTCACTACGGTTTGATCGGAATGCGGGAGCGGGCGCAAAGTGTTGGCGGCTACCTTGTGGTCAAATCTGATCCTGGTAAAGGTAGTCAGGTCACCTTGGAAATTCCGGGCAAGGAAGCAGTGCAAGTTGAAGGATTACAAGAGCATATTGCCAATCCGTGTGTTGATCGTTGACGACCAGGTGGTCGTGCGACAAGGCCTGCGAAGCATGCTGGCCGGGGCTGAGGATATCGAAATTGTGGGGGATGCCTCGGATGCGGACGAAGCCATTAAACAAGCGATATCCTCCCGCCCGGATATTATGCTCATGGATATTCGCATGCCAGGGATGAATGGGCTGCGCCTCCTCCACCACATAGGCACCACTCTCCCCGAAATCAAAGTCATTATTTTGACCAATTACGACGAAGAACAATTCCTGTTGGAGGCCTTCCGAGCTGGCGCGTATGGTTACCTGCTCAAGAATGTTGGCCGGGAACCTCTTTTGGATGCCTTACGTACAGTCAGGGAAGGCAAACGAATGCTCTCTCAGGAATTAATGGACAGCATCCTGAAGCAGTACTCGGATCTCAGCCAAAAATATGTCACTAAAGAGTTCGGTTTGTCGGACGAGGATGTTAATCTATTGAAGTTGGTGGCAGAAGGCGCTACCAACCACGAAATCGCCGAAAAGCTGTATTGGAGTGAAACGGCGGTCAAACGTAAACTGTCAGACGTCTTTGAAAAATTGAACGTAACCGATCGTGCTCAAGCAATAGCCGTTGCCATGCGCCACGGCTTGATTTAGTTGTTCCCCCCTGAATCCTACAAATATGCTGTATTTCCACCCTTACACAAGTTGACCCGTTCGGGTCATAGGGCGGGCTAGTTAGCACTTGCTGTGTATTGATTAAATCCCTATAGTAATAACATAAATCATCCTGAATAGTTGACCAGACCTCTCCTTCATTGAAGAAAAGGTTCACCGCAGATGGGATGCTTCCTGAGTGACTTGGGCGAAGAATTGCTCACATGGTGGGAGGCGTCCCATTGTCTTTTCATGAATCGGTTTTGGTTCCTCGATTTTAAAGTCTGTGGATCGATTTAAAGGCGGTGCTCATGCTCGCAACGCGGTTGCTTGAGTTGGAACAAAAGTTTGAGTCATATTGCAGCATCCATGAGGAAGAGCTGAAAGAAATTAAAACGACTCTGGATCAGCTCCGTGAAGACATCCTGAGAAACGAACAGGATCGAGCGACAGGTATGCCTAAAAAAGATCCTGCAGCCGTCTCTACCCGAGCCGCAAGCAGTGGAAATTCTGGTAGAGAGGCCTAAACCATGACTATCCAGAAAGCCGATGTCGTCATTATTGGAGCGGGATCTACTGGATTGTCAGCTGCGTACGAACTGGCCAAGGCAGGGGTCGACGTTTTGGTCGTCGATAAACGCTTCTTGGCCATGGAAGCAGCCGGCAGGAACCCGGGGGGCATCCGCCAGATCGGGCGTGACCCGGACGAATTGCCGCTCATCGTCGGCGCGATGCAGCGCTGGCGTTCCCTACCTGCAGAATTGGGTTGCGACCTGGAGTTGACCGAGGATGGCTACCTGTGGGTCGCGATGAATGAAAAAGATCTGGTGATGGAGCGCGCTCTGGTTGAGCGGGATGCCCACTTCGGGATCAAGGAGTATGTCTTGGATCAGCGCCAAGTCAAGGAATTGGCGCCGGCCATTTCGGATATTGTCTTTGGCGGCCTATACAGCCCCACTGATCTCATTGCCAACCCCTTCCTAGTGGCCAAAGGATACTACACCAATGCCAAGCGGTATGGGGCAAGGTTCTTGTTTGAGACGGAGGTAACAGGTTTAAAGATCGAAGGCAAGCACATACGCGGGGTGGTCACGACCCAGGGTGAAATTGCAACGAATCTGATCATCAATGCTGCCGGGCCCTGGTCAGACCGTATTGGGCGAATGGCCGGCCTCGATATCCCTCTAAGCCCTTGTCCGAACCAATTCATCATCACCGAGCGCATGCCGGCAATCCTGCCCCCCTTCCTGCTGATCAGCAGCATCGGCGTCTGTCGCCAATCGAAAGATGGACATGTGTACATTGGCAATACGAATGCCCCAGGTGGGATAGGCGGCTTTAGCAAAGCCACCAATTACGGCGAGATGACCCGGACGGTCACCAACATTCTCAAGATCGTACCTGCCTTCCGTAAGCTCAACGTCATCCGGACCTGGGTCGGCACCATCGATTTCAGCCCGGATGATAATTTTATCCTTGGCTACGTCGACGAAATCGAAGGTTTGGTCCTTGCCAGCGGTTTC
>DATFYI010000285.1:0-2117 GCA_035315125.1 Anaerolineaceae bacterium
TCAGCCAGATCCATAAGTGATCCTATTTTTTTTAGATTCTCTATTTCAATTTCTTTGAACTTTACCCCATACTTTTCTGCCACGGCGGCCGGATCGTGCAGCAGTAATCGCTTTAGTTCTGGATCGCCGTTAGCCTGTTCAAACAGGCCGGTCATCTTATCACCAAGCTCTCTTTTTTCTTCCATAATAAATTATCCTCCTGCTCTAGCAGAAAAGATGCCAGAACGCGCGCCAGCCCGGCGCGCTTTGAAGCTAATCGACAAGAAAAATATGAATAGAATCTTTTGCAGGGGAATAGGCACCTCCTTTATAAAAATAAACATAATGCCGTCCGATTTTCAGATTAAAGGAGGGGCCTGTGTTGTTAAGAAAACTGGACGGGTAGGAATATATTGAGATAAGATCTTGCTTTTGAATGGGATTCAAAAGGAACTCAAAAGAGCTCAAAACCTATCTCTTATCAAGATTATAGGTCGATGATATAAAAATTGAAAGTAGTTTTTGTCACAAATCAGGTAATCTATTTTTTGGGCGTTCCGGCCTTTGGAGGTACTGCAGGCGTGGTGCTGGGCGTCACGGTCGAAGATTGGGGCTTGGTACCCGCGGGCATTTCTGCAACTGGTGCAGGTTGTAATACATCCTTGGTCTCTTTAGGTTTTTCCATCAGGTTCTGGCGGATCTCATTCCGAAGCCGCTCTGCCTCTGGACTGCGTTCCTTTGAGCCTTCCGCTTTAATTTCTAGACCCAGTTTGTCCGAAAGAAGCAGTGTCAGCAAGCCTTCCATGATGTTGCTGCCGGCAGAGCCGTTTTCACCGCCGTTGCCGGTTACCACTACCCGTGGTACTACGTCCACGCGGGAATTTTGGACAGCCTCCGCAAAGCGATTCATCACTTGTTGAGTTACCTGGTATTGGGGGCCACCGTAAGCAGCCACCTGTTCTTCGGTGGCGATAGCCTGTGCGATACCGGTGCGGGCAATTCGCTCTGATTCTGCTTCCGCCAATGTCCGGATTTGAGCGGCTTGCTGGACTGCCCGTTGGTATTCAGCCTTTCCCTGGTTTGATTGGACTGTAATGTTCAACTCTGATTCGGTAATGTTGCGCTGCTGTTCGGCCCGGGCTTGCGCTTCTCGCAGCTCGCGCTCTTTGCTTGCCGCGGTTTGTTGCCGGTCATATGTTTCAATTTGTTCGACCGCAATTTGGCGCGAACGCAACTGGTCCAAAATGATCTCGATCTGTTTGTCACCGCCGCTAGTGGTAGGTGTGCCAATTAAAACCTCTTCAAGTTCCAGGTTGTAATGGGTAAATTTTTCCTTCATCTCGAGGCTGGAGACGCGCTGAATTTCATTACGTTCCTGAATGAGCTGGATCAAAGTGCGCGTCTGGCCGATGTTCTTAAAGTAAGCGGAGACCATCGGATCGAGAGTTTGCTCAACCAGCTTCTTGACATCCCCAAATCGCTGGATCACCAATGGGGCTTTTTGATAATCGATGTGGATCACAACTGATAAAGGCAGAGATGGTTCAAAGGCATCCTTTGTGATTAAGGAGACTTCAGACAGGTTTTCATCTAAATGGTGTGAGCCAACCTGATCTTTGATCCATTTGAGGATGATGTTTGTGGTGGGCACGATGATCACTTTACCGGCATAAGTATTGAATGCATATTTACCGGGAAGCAATGCTTCATTCCAGACACCGCGCTGACCGTTGCTCACCAAAGTGCCGTGACGATATTCTTTCCCAGATAGGTCTTCACCAACTGCACCGGTGTACGAAACGACTACTCCCACGAAACCGACATCAACGATGGTTTTTGGGATCATCTCTACGGTGGCGAATAACCGGTTTAGATAGTACGTGCCTTCTACCAGAACTTGCAATTGTCGCCCACGCAGTCCATTAGCATTCAGGAACCGGTCAGGCATCTGGAAGTTGTTATGGTAGGTTTCAGGGTTTTTCGAATCACCACCCACCACTGGCGCAATAATCTCGCCATATGGCAACGATGGCCCATCGTGGACGGTTACAATACCGATCTGGTCATCCGAATCCTTAATGACAACCGGAGTGAACCCCTTGCGGTTGGAAATAACTTCAGCCATGCTTTGGATGACG
>DATFYI010000286.1:0-20736 GCA_035315125.1 Anaerolineaceae bacterium
ATAAATCCGGGTGGTCCGCCAGCCAATCGCCTGGAAAACGCTGCCACCAGCTCAAAACGGTTATCGATTGGCCGCTCAGGATGTGCCAGATGCCTAATCTTTGCAACAATGCGCCTGCCCGGTCAAAATCTTGACCCGTTAGCGCTTGAAGGAGAGCGTCCTCATCCATCCCGTTGAGCTCAAACCAGCAGCTGGCGCGCCGGTGCAGCTCAAGCTGTTCGTCTTTTGAGATGGATTTGGCCAAACGATGACGCAGCAGATCGGAAAAGAGGCTGTGGAAACGGTACCACTGGCGGTTGTTGTCCAAGGGCACGATGAACAGATTTTCTCGTTCCAGCTGATCAAATAAGCTGCTGCTGTCCGGGTTCTGGCTGATAACCTGGCAAAGCTCTGCCGTGAAGCGGTCCAGCGAGGCCGTCATAAGTAGGAAGGATTGCAGATCGGCTGGCAGATTAGCCAGGATCTCTTCGGAAAAATAATCGACCAGGTTGCGATCCAGGCTGCTAAAGGTACGGATATAAGCAGCGGAATCCTGCTGTTTTTTCAACGATAGTGCGGCAATTTGCAATCCGGCCGCCCAACCTTCCGTCCTATCCACTAGGATGCTTATCTCATCATCTGAGAGGGGCAGTTGCAGGGTTGCACGCAGAAATAAGCCTGCTTCGCTGGTTGAAAATCGCAAATCCTGATAGCGCAACTCAAGCATCTGCCGGCGGGCTCGTAAGCGTGCCAGCGGTAAAAGTGGGTCGGTGCGGCTGGAGAGCACCAAATGGATTTGAGCAGGCAGGTGATTAATCCAGAAGACCAGGCCTTGTTGAACAGCCAGGTTTTGGATCAGCTGAAAATCGTCCAAAACCAGCACCAGCTGGTCTTGGCATTCGGCCAGGTCATTAATTAATAAGGTCAGGTAAACTTCCGCTGCGGCAGGCTGGGCGGCCTGCAGTAGTTCAAGACTGTTTTTTCCAACCTCGGGGTGAATGGTTTGTAAGGCAGCGATACAATACGACCAAAACCGAATTGGATCATTTTCGCTCTCTTCAAGCGCCAGCCAGGCGCAGGCGGCAGAATGGCTGGTTTGCAAGCCTGCCAACCAGTCAGCTAGCAAGCTGGTTTTTCCAGAGCCGGCTGGTGCAGACACCAGAAACAGCGGACAACCATTCTCGAGACCACTGTTCAGACGTTGGATTAATTCAAGTCGGGAGATTTGATTGGGTTGGAGTAAAGGGATAAATAGCTTGGTGCGGAGCAGAGGTGTGTTCATATTACAAAAATGAACCAGCAGGTTGTATTTTACTTTCGGATGATTGCACGCGCCTCATTCAAAATATCTCGCTCTTCCTGTATCAGATCGACATCCAGACCGAGCAGTCCTGATTCTGCAATTCTTAAATATTCCTGGGCGGCTAGTTGGAGGCCGGTAGAATACAACTGGATGGAACGGTAAATGGCCAGGCGTGGCCGGCTGCGCACTACTTCGTCGGATAGTGCTTGCAGCCATTTGTAGAGCGAGGCCTGCTGGCCGGAATTCCAAAACGATTTGGCGTGAATTTCAACCAATCTTGCAGCCATAGAAATATCCTGGGCTTTAAAGGCGTTCTCGATAGCAGCCGGAATGAACCCATTCTGTTCATACCAATGGCTGGCTCGTTTATAAGTTGTGAAGCCGTCCTCAGGACAGACCTGGCGTTGGCGGCGTTGCAGCTGATCGGCAAATAAAGGATGATACTTGAACCAACTGCGCTTTTCGTCCAGGGCAGATGTAAAAAGCCCTTCTTGCTCAAGCTGGAGCAAGGTTTGCTGGTTGCCAGATTGGCCGGTCACTGCGTCACACAATGCCCCGTTCAGACGCTCCAATACGGATGTTTGCAACAAAAACGATTGGACCTGCGTTGGCTGGCGTTTGAGGAGCATTTCCAGGAAGTAATTTAGAATAAAACGGTTACTGGAGATGAAATCCTGGATCAAATTGGGAATTTCCTGACAATCCCTTAGCGCAAGAGCCGCCATTTGCAGAGCGATTACCCACCCGGCAGTGCGTTTTGAGAGAGCCTCGATATCTGCCTGGTTTAATTGTTGGTGGAGGGCACGTTCCATAAAAAGTCGAGTTTCTTCAAGATTGAAGCGTAAATCGGCAGAGTGCAGCTCGACAAGTAGTTGTCTCGTGCTGCGTAAGCGGGAAAGCTGCAAGGGCGGGTCCACCCGCGTAGAGATAAACAGATGCAAGTTGGCCGGTAAATTATCGAATAGGATGGTTAAAGCATTCAAAATTGGATAAGCGTAGATCAAATGGAAATCATCCAGAATCAAAACCTGTTGGCCTGGCTGGGCAGCCACCTGATCGATCAGGTCGGTTAACAGCTCTTCGAGCGATAAGGGTCGGGGGGATTGCAAGTCGTGAGCAAGCTCTAAGGCCAGATTTGGATCGATCATCTGGAAAGCTGCCAAAATATTAGAGAAGAAACGAATTGGATCGTTGTCATTTTCATCAAGGGAGATCCAGACTGGTGGAGCAGAACAATTATTCGCCCAGTCTGCTAAAAGGCTCGTCTTGCCAAAACCAGCCGGGGCCGAGATTAAGGTCAGTTTGCCGGCCTGACCTTGATCCAAACTTTTGAGCAAAAAAGGCCTGCTCAGAGTGGCTGAACTTACCGGTGGGATGGAGAACTTAATATAGAGGGGTGTACCCGGCATTTTAATACCTCGATCATGGAATATTGGATTACCGTCTGGTTTTTTAATGGAAAAAAGAGGGCGGGAGGGCAGCGCTACTTTTTCATACCCCGTTCCAAAAGGGCGCTCAATGAACTGTCAATGATGAATACGTACAAGGGATAATAATATTATATATCATTTATCTGTTTTTAGTACGGCGCTGATTACATCAAACAGAATCAAATATAAATAAAGCACCTCCTGAGTGGACGTAAGCCAATGATTTTCGCTATAATATTTATTAGGCATTTTGAAGACAACTCGAGTATTTGTTAACGGGCTCAGACAGGGCAGGAAAAAATAAAATGAGTGAAACGCCGTTGATTGGAAAAGGTACTCTGACCCGTACCAGCTTGCAAGGCCAGGTAGCACTGGTGAGTGGAGCAGGACGAGGGATTGGTTATGAAGCCAGTCGAGCTTTAGCCTGGCTGGGGGCCAGGGTCATTCTTGCTGAGATCTATCCTGCCAGCGGCAAAGCTGCAGCCGAAAGCCTGTGCCGTGAATTGGGGGATGGGCTGGCGACCTTTATCCAAACCGACGTGGGCGATGAAAGTAGCGTGGCGAGCCTGGCTAACCAGGCTTTTAAAAAATTCGGCAAGGTGGATATTGTGATCAATAACGCAACGGTCTCCCCAATGGGCGCCGTCAAGGATAGGCCGATCAAAGACTGGGATTACAGCTATAAGGTCAATTTGCGCGGCCCGGTGCTGCTGGCTCAAGCCTTTTTACCGGGCATGCTCGCCCGAGATTACGGCGTTTTTGTATGCGTGAGCTCCGTAGGGGGGGCTTTTATGGGCGCTTACGAAATCTTAAAAACTGCCCAGGTGGATCTATCCCGCACATTGGACGCCGAGTTAGAAGGAACCAATGTCATCTCATTTACGATTGGCCCAGGCCTAGTTCATACACCGGGGGCATTGGCCGGTATGACGGAAGTGGCGCCCATGTACGGTAAGACGGTGGATGAGTTTATTGCAATGAGCGCCGACCAGATCATATCGGTCGAAGAGGCCGGAGCCGGTTTTGCTGCTGCGGTGGCATTGGCTCCAAAGTTTCGCGGCCAGGAGATCGGGGCGAAGTCAGCCCTGGTCAGCGCTGGCATCCCCATAGCAGAGCAGACTTCTCAACCGCTTAAGACCTGTATGGAGGATGAAGAAATCAACCGGGCATTGGTTTTATGCCGGAAAGTGCGTAAAGTGCTGGCCGAGCAGTCAGCCGGTTGGACCGAGCGCCCTTTGTTCGAGCGCCAGTGGGTGGCGCGGGATTTCAAACGCGAGGTGGGGTTGCCCGCCGAGCGCTGTTTGGAAGAACTGCTCAATTTGGAAGGCTGTCTGGAAAGAAGAGAATTGGTCGGGCTGTCGGGCTATAAGCGCCTGGTGCAAAAAGTGGCCGGTTACCATCTGCACATGCAAAAATTGGCCGAAGGATATGTAAAAAACGAACGAAAACTGGCCGAGCAGCTCGAATTGTTAAAAGGCTGGCAGGCAGATGCACAACAACTGGCGGCGTTGATTACCTCGTAAGCACCTTAAAGGCAAAATTCCTGCCCATCTTTTGCTTTACAGCCAGGGTAAACCACAAACTTAATACTGCATCCACCAGGCCGGTCTGCTCCGGACCACCCAGATAGATTGGACGCAATCCGACATCTTTTATTAATTCCTCTACCTGGCGGCGCGGCTCACCGTCCGTTCCACAATAAAAAAGGTCTGCCGGGATATTCCCATATATGGGATTTTCGTAATTTTCCCAACCCAATGAGTTAAAAGCTCGGAAGTACTTGACCTGGGGCGTATTAGCGTTAAACACTGCCAGACTATTTGTTGTCGCAGCGGTCATTTTATTGGCCGTGTCAATAACGATCTTGCCATCCAGGGCTTTGGCGTTGGCAATGATCGTTTCGTCCATGCTGGCCCCTGGAAGTGCAAACACAACCACTTCAGCGAAGTCAATGGCCTGTGGAATACTTGCGGCGGAGGCTTTGGCCCCTAGGGATTTTAGTAATTTTTGTACTTCTGGTTTTTTAATGTTCCGAACACCGAACTGGACTGTGTGCCCGGCTTTGACCCATTTTGTGCCCAACGTACCGCCGATGTTACCTGCTCCAAGAATTGCGATTTTCATAATCCACTCCTAATTCAAACCCCAGAGAAGACAAAACTATTTTTGTTTATCACAATGGTCGTTATAAATTCCTTGTAAGACACCTTTATATTGTTCTTGAATGATACCCTGTTTTTGTTTCGGCATCAAATTGGTCGCACAGCAAAGAGCGGTTTGCCAGACCTGGGTATAATAAGACCACCTCACAAAGCGGTTGGTTTTTGCTTCGAGGCATAATAATGAATTATGGAAGGCACGCGCATGGCCCGTAAAAAAATATTAACTTTGATGCTCCTTTTAATCATTTTTTCAGCAGGTTGTACCTCTGCAGCAACTCCGACTGCCAGCCCGGTTCCAACTCAAACACCGACACCTATCCCGAATACAGCAACCTCGTTGCCACCGACTTTGCCGCCGCCCACTGCTGTAGCCACTTCAACCCCAGTAACGCCCACCGTGATGCCTACCTCGACCTTGCCGCCGATTGTAACGGTCAATAGTGGCCAAAATAGCGTGCAGGTTTACACCTGGCCCGACGCCACTTCTGCTAAGTTAGGTTATTTGAACCCTGGAGATCAGGTGGCGGCTTTTGGGATTTCGCCCGCTCAGGACTGGATCGAAATCGGATTTTCTTTAGGGATTGGTAATAAGGGCTGGGTGGCTGCCAGCCAGGTAAATTTAAGTGCTAATACCCTGCCGGTTGTTATTCCAACCGGCGAACCAACGCCTCTCCCTTCGGCAACTGCTACAAATCAGGCGCCGGCCCGACCTGAAGATATCACTGCTATCAGAAGCTTCCTGCGCCAACAAACTTTCCCATATACATTTCTGGGCCAATTGCCTTATCCGAATAACCCCCGACGGACGGTTGACCAATATCAGGTATACAACACACTCTACAGCGTAGATCTGCAATCCAATCTGTTGATCCAGATCGACGCCACCAGAAATATCCATAACTCGTCTGTTACAAAACAATACAGCCTGGATCAACTACAGCAAATGGCAATTATCCTGATCCACCAACAAGCCCCTGGCGTGGATTTGAGTAAACTGACACCCAAACCGGGTAGCAAGCCCAATAATTACTTCTTCCGCTGGGAAGAGCCAAACTCAAGCGGCTTTATCCAGGTGGGGATTACAATCTATGGCGAGCTGCTGACTTACGACAATGCTTTAACCGATCCGACCAGCGGGTAAAATAAGCGTCAGAATACAATATGCAAATTGGCATCCTTTCAGACACCCACAATCATAGCCAGAATCTGCAAGCAGCCATGCGGATTTTTAAGCAAAAAGATGTCCAGACCATCTTTCACTGCGGCGACCTGACCAGGGTTGAATTCGTCCCACTTCTGGCAGACTTTCGTGTGATTTACCTGGCTGGCAACGGCGATCTGTTGTGGGGTGAGATCCGCCAATCGCTGTTGGATTTAAACCCTGAAAATTTTGGCGGCCTGGTTTTTGAAGGTGAGATTGAAGGGGTCAGGATTGCTGCCGCTCACGGACAAGAGCAAGGAGTTTTGGATAACCTGACGCGCTCTGGTGAGTATGATTATGTTTTTTACGGACATTCTCACCGGCATAAAGACCTGCAGGTGGGTAGAACCCGGCTGATTAACCCGGGCGCTCTGGGCGGATTAAAAGTCGAGCCACGTTCAATCTGCCTTTTAGATTTAGAAAGCGGCCAATCTGAGTTTATCGATATTCTTTGATATCAGGACAATTTTTTGAGGCCTTGTGCGTGGGCATGGCGGGCAGCATCGGCGCGATGTGTGCCGTCACACAATGGTTTCTGGCTGGAATGACCACAGTTACACAGAGTGACCCGGTTGCGAGTCTCAAGTGGCTGTCCGTCGGCGCGCTCGATCGGGATACTGCCGGTTACCCATAACGGTCCGGCGATGGGGCCATCGGAAGTGATTTCGGTAGTCACAGCAATCTGCTGGGGTAAATCGGGCTCGATATCATCTCCGTTATCTTCAATTGAATACGCCAATGAGCCGGAGGGGCAGCGCTCGATCATAGCCATGAGCTGGGAACGTATGGCTGTGTCGGCGGTCTTGCGGATCATTTGCTCGACGTCAGTAAAGCGGGTGGCGCAAAAGCCCGCTTCCATGCAGAGCGAGTAATCCCGTTTGAGATTGATGTTCTGCCCATGAAAAATCACCTGGCGGGTGCTGGTGGGGGCGCTGGAGGCCGTTTCAGTACCGTTAAAGCCGGCCTCGCGGTGATCGCCGCTGCAGAATGGTTTATTGTTTGAGCAGCCACAACGACATAGATAATAGACACCCTCTGTTTCGATCGTTTCTTGCTTTTGCCAGGTGAGCGGCTCGCCGTATTCCGATACAATCTGGATCTTGCGTACCAGGGGAATATTACCGTACGCTACATAGGGTCCATTATTCTTGATTACAATCTTTTTTACGTTGTCTTCGTCAGCCATTACTTTGATACCTGACCTTTCGATATTTGCTTGATCGCTGAATTATAGCCCACTTTTAAGGATTGCTTGTTAGAATAAGAATATCCGGACAGAATTCAAACTAAAGCAAAAAACCGTTTATTTTAAACAAGGGCGCCGCCCAAGGGGTCATAGGCGCTCGAAAGACAGGGAATCCAATGATCCATAATGCACGCTATGCTCATATCAATATCATCGCCCGTGATTGGGTATCGCTGGCGAACTTCTACAAATCTGTATTCGGTTGTGTTTTTGTACCACCCGAACGGAACTATTCCGGTGCGACGCTGGAGGCTGGCACGGGCGTCGTCAACGCTACCCTGCAAGGCGTTCATCTGCGTCTGCCGGGTTATGGTTCTACCGGTCCAACCCTGGAGATTTACACCTATTCACAGTTGGCCAGTTCGCTGGAACCAGCCGTAAATCGGCCCGGATTGGCGCACCTGGCATTTGAAGTTCCATCGGTGGAGCGGGCCCGCCGGGAGGTATTAGCTTCAGGAGGAAGTGCGGTTGGTGAGATTGTCACGCTGACCACCTCAGAAGGTAAACAGGTGACCTGGTGCTACGTGACCGATCCGGAAGGCAATATCATCGAGCTGCAAGCCTGGGGATAGTAAGAAACAGCAGAAAAAGGCTTTCATCCACCGGTATAAAGCCGTAATGACGCTTGGCTTCAGACAGAAATCCTTTTATTCGGATGATTTGCTATTAAAATAATTTTCTGTCCCGGTTTTGATATATTGTTCCCATTCTTCGGGGCTTTTTTCATCAATGCTGTTTAATTCGAATTTAAAATCTTTCGATATCCATCTACGCAGAATTAAACGATTAGTTGCCCTTTATTATTCGGATTGAAGCATTGCCTGGTGTTAAAAATTATTCTGTCCAGGTTACCGCTGACCGGGCCGGGATATTGTTATCGATCAATTGAGACTACCCGCCTTTTAAGCGGCAGCGGATCACGGCTTCATTTGTATCCAATAGAGCTGGTAGGACTGTAATTGGATCGAATTGGCGGCATCTAACGAAAGGACGTTGGTAAGCTCCGGCCTGGCCTGGCAGGTGGCCGGGAGACGGGCGATCTGCGGCTGATCGCTTAGGTTTACCAGGCATAACACCTGGCATTTGGCGTCAGGGCTGCTGCGCAGCAGGGCAAAAAATGGGTCTCCGCACTCCAGCACCTGCTGAGAGCCATAAGGATCAAAGGCTGGTGAACTGGCGCGCACCCGCAATAGATGTGACAGTTTGTTAAAGACCTGACTGCGCAGGGATTGTGGGTCGGCCAGCTGGCGTTCCAGCTCGAGCCGCTCCAGTTTCTGGCGGTTGATAGTGCGGTTTCGTCCGGTTTGTGCAACGCCGGCGCGCCAGCTTCGGCTGCCGAACAGCGAATGGAAATAGATTGCCGGTACGCCTGCCAGTGAGAGTAAGACTGCATGTGCGGTAGTAAAACGCTGCACCTGCAATTCGAGCGGATCATTGCCGGCAGGATTAGAAAGGGCGTCGAAGTAGTTGATATTCAGCTCGTAAGGGCTTTGACTGCCGTCCGGGTTATTTTTAAAAGAGACAAAGCCACCATGCTGCAAGGTCTGTTCAACCAGGGCGATGATATAAGACTCAGGCAAAATGCCACGCAGCGGATTTAAGCCAATGCCGTCGTGGGAAGCCAGAAAATTAAAAAAAGTGACTCTACCGGGAGGCAAAGCTAGGCCGGCAGCCCATTCCGAAAGCTTTGAACCGCTGCCCCGCCGGAATGCATCCAGCAGCATGGGTGGCAGGGCGAAGTTGTAAACCAACTGAGCTTCATTATAACCATCCCCAAAATAAGACAGGTTTTCGGAATGAGGCACGTTGGTCTCGGTGATCAGAAATACTTGCGGGGCAAGTTGCTTAAGAACTGCCCGGAACAGTTGGATAAGCTGGTGTGTTTGAGGCAGATGGATACAGGTGGTGCCGGTTTCTTTCCATAAATATGCGATAGCATCCAGCCGGATAAACTCGGCCCCCTGGGAGATATAAAAGAGCAGGATATCCATGATTTTCAGCAAAACCTGTTGGTTTTTATAATTCAGGTCGATCTGGTCGGCGCTGAACGTAGTCCAGACCTGTTTTGAGCCGGAAGGGGTTTCAAAACGGGTCAGCAGTGGCAGGGCGCGCGGCCTGACGACCTGGGAGAGATCCGGACTGTCTGCAACAACAATAAAGAAATCTTTGAAAGATGGATCATCTTTAAGAAAAGCTTGAAACCATGAACTTTGGGCTGAGACGTGATTGAAAACACCATCCAGCATAAGACGAAAATTCTGTTGAAGGTTACTGATATCTTGCCAGCTCCCAACTTCTGGGTCTACCTGAAAGTAGTCAATGACAGAAAAGCCATCGTCGGATGAAGAAGGGAAAAACGGCAAGATGTGGACGCAGGTGATGATATTCTGCAGGTGTTGGCTGCAAAAGTTAGCCAGGGATGATAAAGGCGCAATCCCAGGCTCACGAAGTTGATCGGGATAGGTGATCAGGAAGGCGTCCTTTTGGCTCAGTCCGCTTTGTCTGGGCTGCTGCAGGCGGCCTTGATAGCAGCTTGCCAGCTCAACCAGTTCTTGAAGAACGGCGTCGCTGGCGGGGGGACCGTAAAGTGCAGTTAATAACCGATAGATATCCGTCGTTTCTATCAATGGGTTGAATCCTTTTCATGCCTGGCCCACATTCATTTCTAGTTAGTTTATCATACCCGGCGATCTGATCATATAGCTCGTATTGAATGGCCTTGATAAAAAAAAGAACCCGTGCAACGGGTTCTTTTTTTATAATCATTCGGTAGAGACACTTTATCTAGAACCATAAATTGTTACAGATAAAATTTTTGTGTCCCTACCAGGATAAAAAGTTTCCACCCCATCCTGGAAGTAAAATAGGGGGATGTAAATTCAATAAATGAGTTCTTAAGGTAAGTCACGGCAGGTCTGATCGGTGATTTGGTGGATGCTTCCTGCCGTGCTGTAACTATATAATAGTCCACTTGTACATTAAAGACCGTAAAATTGGCATAAATATTAATTACAAACACCTTTCAATCGATGGTCATCTAAAATTCGCATGGGTTCCTTTAAATTGCAAATGTTTCTGGACAAAAGAAGAGCACAGCAGGGGCTTTTGTTGAAGTCTGTAGTGCTTCCTGCTGTGCTGCTTATATATTATGGCTTTTTGGGGTAGCCTGCCATAAAACCTGCATAAATTTTGAATCGCAAATGGTTTGAAAAATTTAGATCAACCATTTTCATGCAGGCTCAAATTAATCAATTGGCTATGTTCTGCAACAAAAACTGGCATGTAGATCGTGATTGTGGTGGCATTAGGATTGCTTTCTGCCCGAATGGTGCCTTTGTGCTGGCGCACAATTTCCTGGCAAATGGTAAATTCAATACCAGTACCACGGTTGATATCATAGCCAATTAAGGTGGGCTCAAAGATACGGGCCAACTGATCTGCCGGGATTTCTTTGCCATCATCCTTGAATGTAACTTTGATCATTGCCTTAGGAGCCGAGCAGGAGCGAATTTGGATAGAATGTGGCTGGCCATCTGCTGTGGCATCCCGCGCTAGAAGCAACAGATTTACCCAAAGATCTTCTATCTGGCGAGCATTGCCTAAAATAGACGGGAGGCCATTTTCTAATTCAAGGTTGACTTCTACATTGTTCGATTGGAGCTGCGCACCAACTAAAACTAGGGCGGATTGAATGGTCTGGTTGATGGACAAGACCTCGAAGGCATTAGTAGCGGGTTTGGAAAATTCTAACAATTTACCAACAACTTCCTGGGCTTTCCAGCCGGCCTTTTCGATATCCGAAATTGGATCGTAAAAAGGATGTTCAGGAGAAATTTCTCGTCGAAGTAGCTGGGCTTCAGCGATGATGGTAGTGAGCGGGTTGTTGATACGATGGGCAATGCCGGTGGATAATTCCCCAATGGCTGCCAGTCGAGCGGATTCTGTCAGTTGGATCATGGCTGCCTGGATCTGGTTTTCCATTCTACGCCGTTCGGTGATGTCTCGGCTGTTTAAGACCAGGTGATCAATAGCTCCTTGGGCATCTCGCAAAGGGGTAATAATCTCTTCACTATAAAACTGTTCACCATTTTTTTTGATCCGGATAAAAACTGAGCGAAAAGATTCACCTGCCAGTACAGTCTGCCAAAGCGTTTTCTCCAGGTGATCGTCTGGCTGGGGATCACTGATCAGTGAGAGGTCTTTACCAAGTGCCTCTTCCAGTGTATAACCGGTCAGTTTTTCAAAAGCTGGATTGACATATTCAATCAGGCCGTCTTTATTGGTAATAATGACGCTATCGGCCGTTTGTTGAACTACACTGGAAAGTTTCCGCCGTTCTTCCTCTGCTTTTTTTCGGTGGGTAATATCCCTGATCACGTCCATATAACCGATCAATTTGTTTTCGGGCGCATCACCGGTGAGACAGGTAATCTTGGAGCTGATCCAGACATCTTCGTGACCGTTTTTTGCAATTCTGCGTTCGATATCTGCGTTGAGGCATTTCTCAACCGTTTTCCAGTCTAAAGGTGGGGAGAACAAAGGATAATAATCCTGAGTTACACTTGCTCCGGCCATCTGGTTTGGCTGCCAATCCAATAAAATTTCCGCAGCAGAGTTCCAATAATTAATTCGCCCGCTGGTATCCCAGACCACTACTGCATCCCGTACATTATCCAGCAGAATGGCCTGGTAGCGGATTTTTTCTAGGGATCGCTCGACCGATAATTCGAGCTCAAATTCTTTGAGGACTTTCCTGATTAAAGCAGGCAGCTTTATAAAATAATTGCCACTTTTAACCACATAATCATCTGCTCCCTGCCGGATAGTCTGAGCGGCAATTTCTTCGTCCCCCTGGCCTGTAACCATGATAACCGGCAGCCGGTAGCCTCTTTTCGGAAGCTCTTTTAAGGCATCCAACCCGGTTCCATCCGGCAGGCGATAATCCATGAGCAAAATATCGTATTTATTTTTAGCGATATGTTCCCAAAATGCTTTGATTGAGTTTGCCCAATCGACTTCAAATTTTGCGTCAAGCTTTAAATATTCCTGTATCACAAGGGCTTGATCGGGATTGTCTTCGATCATCAAAACTCGAGGTTTTTCCTGCATGTTCATTCCTTTCAATCAGTCCACGGCTGATTTTCCATCGGCCGTTTACCGGTTGATCTCCAAATGCCGGCCAGGAGGTCTATGATATAGTCATCCCAGGAATACGGATTTCCCGCCAACCTGTTGGCGGCGTAATCGTTTATAAAAGCTCTTTTCTGAGAGACTTGATATCATGGTAATTGAAATCATCTTAAGTAACCATAAAAATCGGGTAAAGATCAGGGAATACTTTATTTAAATCAAAGAATATCTGGTTTTGCAGCCCAGTCATCTAGAAAAATTAATCTCCGGAAATGATAACAAACCATTGGGCGATAATCAGCCGGACTTCGCTTGAACGGTATAACCGTAGCCTGCCACAGTTTCAATAAATACTGGATGGCGGGGATCGATTTCAATTCGTTCACGAAGATTTTTTATATGGACTCGTACCAAATCCGGACTGCCGGTCTCAGATGGATAATCCCAAACCTCATCCAACAGGCGAGCCGGAGAGAAAATTTCACCGGGGTGGGTCATCAGATGGTAAAGAAGGTCGAATTGGACAGGCGTAAGCCTGATTCTACCGCGATCGGGTGTGTCTAGCTCGTAGGTCCGTACATTGAGCCCGTAAGCGCCGATATTAAGCGTTTGTCGGTTGGATTGTTCATTCGGCTCAATCGACTCTGCCTGGGGCAAAACTGGATTTTCTTTGCTGTCCGGTTCGGGCGGGATTGCTGGCTGGGTTTTTATCCGTCTGAGGATGGCTCGGATGCGCAAATTTAACTCGTCGATATTAAATGGTTTGCTCAGATAATCATCTGCTCCGGCCAGGAAACCGGCTATTTTGTCTTCATCTTTTGCTTTAGCGGTCAAAAACAAAATCGGCAGATTGGCGAGCAGCGGGTCAGCTCGCATTTCCCGGCAAACAGTATATCCATCCATACCCGGCATCATGATATCCAGGATTACCAGGCTGGTCGACTGCCTTCTGGCGATTTTTAATCCTTCAACCCCGCTGTTGGCGATAAAAACATGATAATTATTACCACGAAGACTGCGTTCTACAGTTCGTGCAACGATTTCATCATCCTCAATAACCAGGATATTTACAGTTTCCATATTCACCTCAGCCAGCTAATTATTTATGGAAACCAGGGATTGTTCTTCGATGATCCGTAATGCTGCTGCCAAGCACCTGGTAAAATGGACAAGATATTGAATTATCATAGGCCAAATGTCCTCTAAACCGGACATTATTCAAATTATCCGATGATCTTAATTTTATTTTACTACCATAATTTAATCGCTATAGCTAGCTTACAAATTTATTATTAACCTGGTTCGCAAACAATGCTGCTGTATTAGACACTGCAAACCCCATAATCGCCTGGATAAACCAGCCTTAATGTGGATTTAACTTGCATTTTAAGAAACTACTATTCTTATATGATTACAATAAGAGTATTTAATGACCATATGAACACTCATATGCGCACCGTTATCAGGTGGGGCAGCGCATATGTTAGGAGATTTGATGATTGATCAATCCACAACCCGGCAATCCGAACCACACCTCGTTGGACTGACGAGTGCGGAAGCTTTGAAAAGATTTCAGATTTACGGGCCAAATGAGATACCGGCAGAGAGAAAGCGACCCTGGTTAGTTTTTGTTCAGAAAATGTGGGGGCCGGTGCCCTGGATGCTGGAAATTACCGTCCTGCTTGAATTATTTCTGGGAAAATGGACCGAAGCAGGCATCATTGCCTTGCTGGTATTGTTCAATGCCTGGATCAGTTCGTTTCAAGAAAACCGGGCTCAGGATGCCTTAAGTTTTTTACGCCAACGCCTGACGGTAAATGCCAGGGTTCTTAGAGATGGCCAATGGCAGATCATTCCTGCCCGAGAGCTGGTTATGGGTGATATCATCCATGTGCGCATGGGGGATCTGGCGCCTGCCGATATGCAAATAAAAACAGGCCAGGTGCTGGTAGACCGGTCTACTTTAACCGGCGAATCGCTGCCGGTTGAAAACGGCGAAGGAAGTACTGTTTATGCCGGCACCATTTTGAAACGCGGCGAGGCCACTGGCGAGGTCATCGCCACCGGGCGAAACACTTCTTATGGCAAAACTGCAGAGTTGGTGCGACTGGCAAAAACTTCAGGTACTTTGAATGAGATAGTCTACGCTATTGTTCGTGATCTGATATTTTTAGATGGGGGGTTGGCTGCTGTAGTGCTGCTTTTTGCTATTTTTACCGGCTTGGCCTGGCAGGATTTTCTCCCTTTTGCCATCATTTTATTAATAGCCTCCGTTCCGGTGGCTTTGCCAGTTACTTTTACAGTCGCAACTGCGGTTGGAGCTCTGGAACTGGCCGGCCAGGGTGCGCTGGTTACTCGTCTGGGCGCTATTGAAGAAGCGGCCGGGATGGATGTCTTGTGTACCGATAAAACTGGCACGATTACAGAGAATCATTTGAAGGTTACCGTTGTAAAACCTTATTTCCCATTCAAAGAGGAAGAGACTTTGCGTCTGGCTGCTCTGGCCTCATCCGATGCCACCCAGGATCCCCTCGATTTAGCCGTACTGAATGAAGCGAGAACCAGAGGTCTGCTGGTCTCACCGCCAGCCAATTTGCAATTTACCCCATTTGATCCTGACACCAAACGATCCGAGGCAGTGTTTGAAGAAGGGCAACAATCCGTTCACGTCATCAAGGGTGCGGCCAGTGCTATCAGCGCGTTAAACCCATATGGGCAAGCGGAGATTGATTCAGACGTTGAAGCAATGGCGGGTAAAGGATTGCGAATGCTGGCAGTGGCAACCGGCCACGACGATCAGTTGGCGGTAGCCGGTCTGATCGGGTTTCAAGACCCACCGCGATCTGATTCGGGCAAACTGATACAGGAATTGCATGATCTCGGTGTTAAAGTCGTGATGGTGACCGGGGATGGCCAGGCGACTGCTCGAGCCATCGCTGCTCAGATAGGCCTGGTCAAATGGGACTGTGGCGAAAATGCCGTTCAAGCAATTTCGACGAAAATTGACCCGGATTGCGAGGTCTTTGCTGAAGTGCTTCCGGAGGATAAATATAACCTGGTAAAGACCTTCCAGCGTTTTAGTCATATCGTAGGGATGACTGGAGATGGTGTCAATGATGCTCCCGCTCTGCGGCAGGCAGAAGTCGGTATTGCGGTATCCAATGCCACCGACGTTGCAAAAGCCTCTGCCAGCCTGGTGCTGACCAATGCTGGATTGGGTAATATTATTTCAGCGATACAAGTGAGCCGCCAGATTTACCAACGCATGTTGACCTATACTTTGAATAAGATTATTAAAACAATCGTCATTGTGCTTTTTATGAGTTTGAGTTTGATCATTTTTAGGACTTTTGTGACCACCTCCATACTCATTATATTGCTGCTCTTTACAAACGATTTTGTAACTATGTCGATTGCAACGGACCGAGTGCGTTATTCAAAAAAGCCCAACCGCTGGCAGATCAGGACTTTGGTTACAGCAGCATTAGGGCTGGCAATTCCCATTTTAGTCCTGTTATTTGGCTTATTCTGGTTTGGATCATTAGAGTTAAAGCTTTCTTTGGGAAAATTGCAAACAATGCTTTTCCTTGCATTAGTTTTTAGCGGCCAGGGGGCGGTTTATCTGGTACGCGAACGCCGTCACTTATGGAGTTCGACTCCAGGACAGTGGATGATGTTGGCCACGATTTTGGATTTTATACTGGTTGGATTTCTGGCAACCCAAGGTATTCTGATGATAGCAATCCCGTTAAGCCTGGTTTTATTTACATTGGTTGTGATCCTTCTGTTTCTTGTGTTGCTTGATTTCTGGAAAGTTCGTTTGTTCAAGTCATTAAAGGTTGAATAACCGCACCGGCGACTGCATAAAATAATACAAGACGATCTGCGTTTTTCAAGGGCGGATCGTCTCATTGTTTTAGATATTCAAATTGTGGTTACACCAGGCCAAGGCTTATTTGATATGAACCGGTGTCTCTTCTCCTCACCCTGCGGGAGAGATTGGGTGAGGGCCTTTTGCGTGGCCCATAAATATGCGACCGGCTTTTTGGTTTGATTCCTAATAATGCGCGGTTGTTGTACCCAAAGTCGATCCAAGCTTATTTAAGGCTTCCACAAACTGTACATCGCTGCTGGATTGGATTTGAGCGAGCGTCATGCTCTGGATCGTTTCGGGTAACAGAGGGGCAACATCGGCAGCCATGCTGACGGTGTCATCTGGTGGGATACCTACATGCCAGATGACCCGGCCCTTGGGAGTCAGCCATTCTTGAGTAGCCAGGAACATAGCCGAACCATCTGGGAGTGGAAATTCATTTAAAACGGTGCCGGTTCCGAAGGTGACTTCCCCAACCATTCTGGCGCGGCCAGCATCCTGTAGAGCTCCAGCTACAATTTCTGCTGCACTGGCGGTATTATTGTTTATTAATACAACCATCGGTATACTGGTCGCCACGCCGCCCGCTTTGACCGAAACCTGGTTGATTTTTCCCTGAGCGTCTTTTTCTTCAAGAACGGTTCCACTACTTAAGAATTGACTTGCAACTCCGATTGATTCGTTCAATAAACCACCCGGATTATTTCGCATATCCAGGATCAATCCTGTGGCGTCCTGCGATTGCAATGCTTGCAGATCACTGGTTAATTGTTTTGTGACGCCATCGCTAAAGCCCGACAGGCGCACATCAGCGATATGGGTGCCTGGGATCATCTGCCAGCTTACGTTTTGTGTTTGGATGCGGGCGCGCGTGATCGTCACATCATGGGTTTGAGTTGAGCCTGCAGATTGAATTGTCAGGGTTACCTGAGTGCCAGCCGGACCCAGAATTTTATTTACTACCGAATCCAGCGGTGCGCCAGTGATATCAGTACCGTTGACTTTTAATATAATATCACCGGAATGTAAGCCTGCTTTTTGGGCCGGGGAGCCATCGATGGGAGCTAGAATGACAATCTGCCCATTTTTAACTTCTACTTCTACGCCGATCCCTTCAAACTGACCCTGAGTAAAGTTTTGTTCTTGTTTTACTTCGGTCGGTGTTAAAAAGCGACTATGGCCGGTATCGCCAAGCGCATTAACCATGCCGCTGATTGCGCCATAAGTTAATTGCTGAGGTTGAATAGCTGCACGATCGACGTAGTACTTTTGAATGTCATTCCAGGCATCTTGTATCAGGCCCATATTCGGACCTGATAATATGGACGGGTTCTGCCCAAGCCCTACCCATACCAATTGGTGATCAGCTACCACGCCTCCAATAAAACCTGCGCCGAGCGCCAGGCTGATGATGATTAGAAACGAAAAAAAACGCAAACCTTGTTTCATTACATACCTCTATTACCTTATCGGTGAAGAGTAAATTTTATATTGATACACAGGTGATTATAATGAGTCAGCATGAATATTATCTTAATTCTGGCAAAATGCTCAAAAAATCGATATTAGCCTGCAAATAAAAAGTCCAACTCGTATTGGATTACACTGAGTTAGACTTTGTCTGCTGCGTATGGGCGCCCACCCTGTCAGGTGATCCGCCACCGCCAGGTTATGCCGGATATATTTGTTTGGTTTGAGGTTTGCTCATCCAAACCTCCTCTTTATGCAAATAAAAGTATCAAGCCATCCTTTCTGGTTGCTGCTCAGACTGCTGTTTCACAGCATCCAGAACGTGAGAAGAATAAATCAATGCCGATCTGGCTTTCACAATGATAGCCACCTCAAGCGCTTCGAACAGCCTGGGGTTTTATCTGTCAATGCCCGGACGCCTAATGATGATGGCTGCCCACATTAACGGGCAGCATATCATAATAAATATCGTCCACGTAGCAATATCCCCAATCTTCGCCGGGTTCAAATGATTTGATTACAGGGTGGCCAGTAGCATGAAAATGCTTCGTTGCGTGTTTGTTCTTCGATTGGTCACAACATCCCACGTGACCGCAGGTCTCACATAGGCGCAAGTGGACCCAGGTATCTCCCATCTTCATGCATTCCTCGCAGCCGTTGCCACTGGGTGTCACATCCTTTAGACCTTTCACATGCTTACAGGTTTCCTCTTTCATATCTTCTCCTTTGAAATAAGCTCAAGGCTGCCATGCTCCCATTTGCCCAGGTTTGCGCCTGCCTCATACGTGCTCTGCGCAGAGTCCAAGAGAGCCTCCGCCGGTCGAACAGCAGTTCGGAAATTGTCGTAAAGCAAAATGGAATCTCCCAGGGCAGCAGCTCTACCAATTCTTTCAACCGAACTGCCTTGATCAAAATCATGCATTCTTACCTCTGCTTGTGCAGAGATGAGCTTATTATTGCATGCAGCCATGGCTGAAATTCATAAGAGCCATCATAGCATGATCATGGATGAATTATCTCACCTGCCTCATTGGCTTGGCTGGGATCTTAAGCCGTTCATGTTCGATGCGCATACAATGGTTCGAGACGACCTTTAGCCCGGCCATTTTTGCTCTTCGTTCCGGTTCCTGATCGCTTGACACAACATCCAGTTGAGCCCAGAGTGTCTTCGCGCCCACTGTAATGGCCTCATCGACAATCTCGCTGAGGTACATCGGGTCGCGGAACACGTCCACGACATCGATGGGTTCGGGAACTTCGGTCAGTGAAGGATAGCTACGGTCACCTTCAACAGATTCAATCATCGGATTGACAGGATAAACTTTATATCCCATTTCTTTGAGGTATTGTGCAACTTGATAACTGCTGTAGTAATGATCATCCGACTCGCCAACCATTGCAACTACGCGGGAATTTTCTAAAATGTCCCTCAGATCCTCGTCACTGTCATTAAAATCGATTTCCAGCATCTTTTCCTCCTGTTTGCAACATCAATCGGCAGATTGCCCCAACTGGCTTAAAGGGCCAGGTATCACGCCGACTGAAGTTTCATTTTTCCCGTTCATAATTCAATTTCACTAATTGATTGTGCGATCGAACGCGGTTGGTATGGATAATCTGGAACTTCATCGATGGATGTTACACCGCTTAGAACCAGAAAAGTTTCCAGGCCACTTTGAATACCCGCCAGAATGTCTGTGTCCATCCGATCACCAATCATGACTGTATTCTCAGAATGGACGCCCAGATAATTAATCGCTGAGCGGATCATGACCGGGTTGGGTTTACCTATGAAAAAAGGGCTCTTGCCGCTGGCTTTTTCGATCAAAGCGGCCATGGCGCCACAAGCTGGGACAATACCGCCGTCGCTGGGGCCGTTCACATCTGGATTGGTGGCGATAAAATGAGCGCCTTGCATAACCAGCCGGACGGCAATTTTAATCTGCTCGAAATTGTAGGCAAACGTTTCTCCCAATACCATGTAGTCCGGATCAATATTTGTCAGGATGTAGCCAGCGTCATGGATCGCTTCTGTCAAACCGCTCTCACCGATGACATAAGCCTTACCATTTGGTTTCTGACTTTGTAGAAAACGGGCGGTTGCCAGAGCGGAAGTAAATATCTGTTCTTTGGTAATATTAATGCCCATACTCTTTAAGCGATGTGCAAGATCACCGGGTGTATACATCGAATTATTTGTCAATACCAAAAATTTTATATTAAGTGCGTTCAATTGGTCAATAAACTTATCGGCCCCAGGGATAATATTTTTCCCTTTGATTAATACGCCATCCATATCAATCAAATAATTTTTTGTTACCATAATGAGACTCCCTCTCTTGTCCAAACTAAAATATATTATATACTGATCATTAGATTCATCATAGAAAGGAAACTGGTATGGGTGTGAACTATAAGGCTGAAGTGGTGGGAGTTTTTGGCTTTCCGATTGCAGAAAATCCAACTGGAATCATGCAAGAGGCCGCCTTTGTAGAAATTGGATTAAACTGGCGATACCTATTGTTCGAAGTAAAGCCAGAGTACCTGGCGGATGCTGTAAGAGGTGCGAGAGCAATGGGGATGCAGGGTTTTAATTTAACTATTCCGCATAAAGTGGCTGTAATGGCGTTACTCGACGAGATTGCTCCGGACGCTGCCAAGATCGGGGCGGTTAATACCGTCAGGCGGGTTGGAGACCGATTAATTGGCGAAAACACAGATGGAAAAGGATTTTTGCGAGGGGTAAAAGAGGGAGCTGGTTTGGACCCCATCGGTAAAAAGGTTGTAATTCTTGGGGCAGGCGGAGCTGCTCGGGCCATTTCGGTTGAGCTGGCTCTGGCCAACGTGGCGGAATTGGTGATTGTCAACCGCAGCCGACAACGAGGTGAGACCCTGGTGGCCGATTTGCAAAATCGCACCGGTGTAAAAGCCTCTTTTGAGA
>DATFYI010000287.1:0-2369 GCA_035315125.1 Anaerolineaceae bacterium
TGGAAGGTAGAGGGCGCATAAAAAGCTATTTGTTTGACGGCGCTCAAATACAGCGCAACTACGCTGCCTTGTATTTTAAGAGAAAAGGGTTCGTTGAATTATTAGACCAAGCGGTTGCTCTGGGAAAAATCGACCTGGAGCAGGCCTACTCAAAGTAAATAGTTTCTAAAATCTGTCGTCGCAAAGATAAAAACGCCCCTTCCCACAGGTTCAGGAAAGGGGCATATATCACAAGGAAGGAGATAATCCCTCTATTTTTTGTGCTTGATGAAGGTTCCATTCTGGTATTCTTCAAAAGCCAGTTGTAGCTCAGCGGTAGTATTCATTACGATTGGCCCGTACCAGGCCACCGGTTCTTTGATGGGCTGGCCGGAGATCAGCAGGAAACGCACGTCAAAATCTTCGGTGGTGACTTTGATCTGCTCGCCATCTTTGAAAACAATTAGAGAGCCGTTCCCCAGGAAGGGATCGCGCTGCAGATCGAAATAATTGGCGCCTTCCACCTCGTAGGAATAAGGATCTTTTTGGCCGCAGAAGGTGCCCTTGCCTTCGATGACGTAAGCAAAAACAGTATGACCGGGTTTGGTGGGATGAATGAACTCGGTTTTGGCTGGGATGGTGACATCGATATATTCCGGGTCGATGACCACATCCTGCACCGGGCCGCGTTGGCCGTCCACTTCGCCGCAGATCACGCGAATGCGCACGCCGTCGGGTCGGGTAAAGGTTGGGATGGTGTCGTCTTTCACGTCCCGGTAACGCGGATCCATCATTTTGTGGGTCTTCGGTAGATTGGCCCACAATTGAAAACCGTACATACGGCCATCTGGTTCGCCCTTGGGCATCTCCTGGTGGATGATGCCGCTACCGGCGGTCATCCACTGCACGTCACCGGCCGAGATTACGCCCCGGTTGCCCATGCTGTCGCCGTGTTCGACCGTACCGGCTAACATATAGGTGATGGTTTCAATGCCGCGATGGGGGTGCCAGGGAAATCCGGGCAGATACTGATCCGGATCGTCCCCGCGGAAATCATCCAGCAGTAAAAATGGGTCGAACAGGTGCGTTTCACCGAAACCAAAGGCCCGTTTTAGATGGACGCCAGCTCCTTCGAGAGTGGGCTTGCTTTTCATTACCTTGCGGATTTTTCTCGTCTGAACCATACAACCCTCCTGATCATTTGAAAGGATTGAGCTTATTTTTTAGGATAGGTTAAATTGAGCGCCCAGGCGGCCTTGTCAGATTGGGGTGGGTGATAGTTCTCAAAGCGATCGAGCAGAGCGTTTGGGGCATCTTCCACCAACAAGCTCTGGCGGTGATCCGCATCGATGAACTTCTGATCCAGCATAACGTCCATGAAATCGAGCAGGCGGTCGTAATAATGGGCCACATTCAGCAGACCGCAGGGTTTCTGGTGGAAATTAAGCTGGCCCCAGGTGAGTACCTCGAAAAATTCTTCGATGGTGCCCAGGCCGCCCGGCAGGGCAATAAAACCGTCGGACAGCTCGGCCATCAGCGCCTTGCGCTCGTGCATGGTTTCTACAACCCGTAGATCGGATAGACTCGTGAAAGCCACCTCTTTCTCGAACAGCTCCCTGGGAATAACGCCGGTCACTTCACCGTTCAAATCGTGCACGGTTTTAGCGATCTCGCCCATAATTCCAACCCGCGCTCCTCCATAGACCAATCCCAGCTTGCGCTGCACCAGTGTCTGGCCAAGCTGGCGGGCTGATGCAAGATATTCCGGTTTTGCACCCGGACTGGAGCCGCAGAATACGCAAATTCGTTTCAAAGTAGTTTCTCCCGCAGTTATAATAGCACATGGGAGGGCAAATTGCATGAAATCTGTACCTGAGCTTACTTTCGATCAGGCCATGGCGAGTCTGTACGGGCTGGCTGACCCGGCTGTGCTGGCGACGATGACCCATTTTGGCTCACACCCGGGCCAGGCCCTGGGCATTTCGCTGCCAAAGTTGCGCGCACTGGCGGACCATCACCGCCAGCATGAGCTGGCTTTGCAATTATGGCAGACCGGCATCCATGAGGCGCGCCTGCTGGCAAGCATGGTGGATGATCCTCAGCAGGTCACCCGCCAGCAGATGGAAAGCTGGGTCAATGACTTTGACAGTTGGGATGTTTGTGACCAGGTGTGCGGCAACCTGTTCGACCGTACGCCCTGGGCGGTAGAGTGCGCCCTGGCCTGGAGCGAGCGGGAAGAAGAATTTGTGCGACGGGCCGGCTTTGTGATGATGGCCGAGCTGGCCGTGCACAATAAAAAGATGCCGGATGAAGCCTTCCTGCAATTTTTCCCGGTCATGCTGCGGCATGTCGATGATGGTCGTAACTTTGTCCGCAAAGCGGTCAATTGG
>DATFYI010000288.1:0-7472 GCA_035315125.1 Anaerolineaceae bacterium
TTTTCTCGTGCAGACACCCATCCTGCAGCAACAGGATTCGGTCAGCATGTTCCGCAGCATCCGGATTATGGGTTACAAGGATCATGGTCTTGCCTGCCCGGCGAGTCAACCGGTCCAAAAGTTCGAGAATATGGATGCCAGTTTCTTCATCAAGATTCCCGGTAGGTTCATCAGCCAGGACCACACCTGGATCATGCACCAATGCCCTGGCAATGGCTACACGCTGCTGCTCGCCTCCCGACAACCGGTCCGGAAAAGTCCTGGCCCGGTCTGCCAGTCCAACCTCTTCCAACAAAGATAGGGCCTTCTGGCTGCCAACGCCGTTTAACTTACCGTTTAGCTCTAAAGGCAGAATTACATTTTCCCAGACCGTCAGAGTCGGGATCAGGTTAAAAAATTGGAATACGAAACCGATATTCTGCCGCCTGAAAATCGTTCGTTGCAGGTCATTCATTTTGGTCAGGTTACCGCCATCTAAAAAGATATCGCCCTCATCTGCCCGGTCAATCCCACTGATCAGGTTTAACAAAGTGGTCTTTCCGCTGCCACTCTTGCCCAGGATGGCGACAAATTCTCCCAATCCAAAATCCACCGTGGCATGGTTCAAAACAATCCGGCGTTGATCGCCCTCAAAGAAACTCTTTGATAAATCTACCAAACGCAAAAAACTCATTGATTTATGATCCCATCAGTCAATTTTTCAGGTTGATTGTAACCAGTTCAAAAGCATTTGTAAAATAATTGTATATAGATCAACGAGCTCTGGTTATTACCACCTGGAACAGGTATAATAAAGACTGCAATGGGGATGACAGGCTTCGACGGGAGAGGCTGGTCCCGGATTGCGAGCCGAGAGGTGCCGACCTCGTAAAATCCGCACAAAACTTAAGTGCCAATCACACTTCCTACGCAGCGATGCCCCTCGCCGCCTAAAACGGCCAAGGCTAGCTCAATAGCCTCTTTGTAGGCTACGTCCGCCCACCCCGCTCTCTGGCCGGTGGTGGTGCCGGGCGATAAAAAGTCAGAGTGCCGTGCGATAAGCCATGGATCGCACGAAAGAGGACTTTCGGGTCCGAACGGCTGGCTGGTCAGCGATTTGTCCGTTCCCCGCTGAACTGGCGAGAAATCAGACGGTCTATGCTCGTAGATATTCGAGGGTCGATTCTTTCGGACGCGGGTTCGATTCCCGCCATCTCCACTTGAATTGAAATATATGAAACAGGATGAGACCGAGAAATCAACATTAAGTGAAATAATCTCGGTTATGCTTGGTATGGTATATACCATCGAGGATCAGGGATTGATTTCATCCTCATTGAAGGCGTTGGATGATAAATATAACTTGTCCATGAAAATTACACAAGAACCGGGATTGAAGGAAATCATCCAACAATTGTTGGGCAGGATTTACCAGGCTTATGGCTCATTTAGGACACTGAAAAGCCAGCGGATTCTGGATATCGCCTGCGGATCCAACACCAGTAAGGCACCCTCGTTTATTTTCGTCGATACACCCTTTGGCGAACACCACATCCCAATCCCAAGTACTGAAGGCTATACCGCTCAATTTGAGCCCTGGTTTTGCCGCATCCTGGTCGAGCTCGGCGCAGACACGGTTGGGATTGATCTGGGTGATTTAGACGGTGAGCTCTTCGAGCACTATATCGTCGATCTGGGACAGCCAGGCGCTTTGAGCTTTCTACCCAACCACTCATTCGATGGCGTTCAGGACAGCCGGCTGTTTGGCTCACCCGAGTTTACCGCCATATTTCCCAATCGAGCTGATCGTCTCAAAATCGCCGCAGAAATTTGGAGACAGGTGCAGCGATTATTAAAAGCGGGCGGGATTGTCATCCATTCGGATGCAGTTCATTTGCTAAAATAGATTAACATCTTAAACTGCAATAACCAATCCAATTTTTAGGGAATATTTTTTATTAATTGGGAGACGCTTTTCACGAGCGCCTGCATTCGTTATAATAAATATCATGGATGAACAAACTCAACATCAGGAATTGGAAAAGTTACGGCGGGAGATCAACTACTATGACTACCGCTATTACATATTGGATGATCCAGTAATCAGCGATAGTGAGTTCGACCAGCTGATGCAGCGGTTACAGCAAATTGAAGCCGAACATCCCGAATGGATCACACCCGATTCACCCACCCAACGAGCAGGTGGCGCTGCCTCGGATAAATTTAATAAAGTCCAACATCCCGCCCCGATTCTGAGCCTGGCCGACGCATTTGAGCTGGCAGACATCCAGACCTGGTTTGACCGCTTAGTACGTTTGGATGAACGCGTCGAAAAAACAGATTTTGTGGTAGAACCAAAGATCGACGGCCTGACGGTTGTGTTACATTACCATCACGGTATTTTTTCTTTAGGAGCCACTCGTGGAGATGGGCTAATCGGTGAGGATATCACCGCCAATTTACGAACGGTTCGGGCAGTGCCTCTTCAAATCCCGGTCGATGCAAAAGGACCTGTACCACCCGAAACAATCGTGGTGCGCGGCGAAGCGTTTATGTTCGTCAAGGATTTTGAGAAACTCAATGATCGGCTGGAAAAGGCCGGCGAAAAAACGTATCAAAACCCGCGCAATACTGCGGCCGGATCCCTGCGCCAACTAGATCCGAATCTGACCGCTTCCCGCCGCCTGACTTTGTTAACTTATCAAATTGTTACGGCGAGCGGAGCTATCCCAACTACCCAATGGGAGACGCTACAATACTTAAAGGCGCTCGGTTTTCCTGTGACCGATCTGGCTGAGCATTGTCAGGATCTGAATGCAGTAACGAAATCGTGTGAAGCCTGGCAGAAAAGACGAGATACCTTGAGCTTCGAAGCGGATGGTGTGGTCATTAAAATCAACGATCTGCGGCTGTCGGCTGATTTGGGCGTTGTGGGAAAAGACCCGCGCGGCATGCTGGCGCTAAAATTCACAGCTCATGAGGTTACAACTCAACTCAAAGATATCGGCGTCAATGTGGGACGCACCGGTAAGCTGGCTCCGTATGCCATACTGGAACCGGTGGAAGTGGGTGGCGTGATTGTCAAGCAAGCTACTTTGCACAACTTTGACTTTATCGCCGAAAAAGATATTCGCATCGGTGATCGGGTAATGATCAAGCGAGCCGGAGATGTAATCCCATACGTGATCGGTCCACTTGTTGAATTGCGCAACGGAGATGAAAAAATTTATGAGCCACCCAGGTTTTGCCCGGTCTGCCGGCAGCCGGTGGAGCATTTGCCAAATGAGGTGGATTGGTATTGTGTGAATGCCGCCTGCCCTGCCCGATTAAAGCAAAACCTGGAGCACTTTGCCTCACGGGGATCCATGGAGATCGTCGGTTTAGGGGAAAAGATCGTCGACCAACTGGTTGAGAGCGGTCTGGTCAAAGATTTTACTGATCTGTATTCCTTAAGACGAGATGATTTGCTGAAACTGGAAGGATTTGCCGATAAAAAAGCGGATAAACTGCTGCAGGCCATCGAAGCTTCCCGGCAAACTCCCCTGGCACGGTTCATCAATGCTTTGGGTATTCGCGGCGTTGGCGAAGTGATGGCAGTGGATCTGGCTGCTCATTATAATGACCTGGATGAGCTAAGTAAGGCATCGTTACAGGAATTACAAACAATCGAAGGTGTCGGTCCCAATATTGCCCAGTCCATCGTGGACTGGTTTGCTCGTCCTGCTAATCAGAATGTTCTGACAAAACTCAAGCAGGCCGGTGTCTGGCCAAAGTCGCAGTTAAAACCTTCTTCCAGTGACGCACAAACTCTGGTGGGCTTGACTTTTGTGGTGACCGGCACATTGCCCAATTTTAGCCGCGATGAAGTTAAAGGATTAATTCAACGTTTTGGCGGCAAAGTTATCGATAGTGTCAGTAAAAAGATCAGTTATGTGGTGGCCGGAGAGGATCCCGGATCAAAGCTCGATAAGGCCCGAGAGCTTAATGTGCCCATCTTGAATGAGGCCGATTTACTAAAACTGGTTGGGAAGTAACCTTGTGACAGACTCAATCCTCTTTTTAAAACCAGGACGGGAGAAATCAGTGCGTCAGCACCATCCCTGGATATTTTCAGGTGCAGTAGAGCGAATTCAAGGGGTCCCTGCCAGCGGAGAAACCATAGAAGTCCGCTCCTCAGGCAAGGAGTTTTTAGGTCGGGCTGCCTATAGCCCAAATTCCCAAATCCGGGCACGTATTTGGAGTTGGGATGAAAAAGAATCCATCGACCGGACTTTTTTCTCTCGTCGAATCGAGCGGGCTATCAACCTGCGGCACTTGTACGAAATTCTGGATACCAATGCCATGCGGATTATCCATGCCGAATCGGATGGACTGCCGGGCGTCATCGTTGACCGTTATGGCGAAGTGTTGGTCTTGCAGTGCCTGACGACCGGGGCAGAATATTGGCGGGATGAATTGGTTAGTATTCTGGGTAAGTTGACCGGTATTTGCCAGATTTATGAACGTTCAGATGTCGATATACGTGACCTGGAAGGCCTGCCAGTACGCACCGGCAGCCTGCTGGGCAACCCACCAGTCGAACGGTTTGTGATCCGGGAAAATGGTTTGCATTTTTATGTGGATGTGATGCATGGCCAGAAAAGTGGTTTTTACCTGGACCAGCGCCCAAATCGTCAAAGACTACGGGAGCTGGTCAATGGCCGTCAGGTGCTGAATTGTTTTTGTTATACCGGAGCCTTCTCAGTATACGCTCTGGCAGGCGGCGCAAGTGAGGTACTTTCGGTGGATAGCTCTGCTGAAGCGCTGGCATTCGCAGCAGAGAACGTGGCTTTGAATGGCTTCCCTTCTGAAAAAGCCAGCTTTTTGGAAGGAGATGTTTTCCACCTGCTGCGGAATTTTCGGGATCAGGGACGCAGCTTTGATGCAATTATTCTCGATCCGCCTAAGTTCGCCCCAACCACTGCGCAGGCTGAACGTGCTGCGCGCGGTTACAAAGATATCAATTTGCTGGCTTTTAAGCTACTCAAACCGGGCGGGCTTTTGTTTACATTTTCATGTTCCGGCGGCATCTCAAACGATTTATTTCAGAAAATTGTAGCCGGAGCGGCCCTGGACGCCGGAGTTCAAGCGCGCATTCTCGAGCATCTATTCCAGGGGCCGGATCATCCGGTGGCGCTGAATTTCCCGGAGGGCGCTTACTTGAAAGGTTTGATCTGCAGTGTATAGGCCAAAGAGGTAAAAAATGAAAAAATCAAGGGTTATTCCCATTTTGACAGGGGCAGCTACAGCCGGTGTTACCATGGTAGCTGTGTATGCTCTGGTTGTGCGGCCTTGGCACATGAAGTGGGGTGCAAGCCAGGGCGAGGTCAAACGATCTATGCCTGGGGATGATGAGATCCCCAACCCAAAGATAGAAACCACCCGCGCCATAACAATTGCAGCACCGCCCAGCCAGGTCTACCCCTGGCTGTTACAAATCGGTTTCCATCGGGCAGGTTGGTACAGTTACGACGCCCTCGAAAAGATGATCGGCGTGGGAGACTTTGAAGGCGGCAGTTCTTCTCGACGAATTGTGCCGGAGTTGCAAGAGCTGAAAATAGGTGATATTATCCGCACCGATCCGGCCGGCGGATTTACAGTGGTGGCTCTCAAACCGAACCGTTTGCTCAGTTTACGTGCCAAAATTCATGCGCTCACCGGAAAGCATTTGGATGTGGACGCGCCGCTGGAGGAAATGGTTCTCGACACAACCTGGGCCTTCCAGCTTGAAGAGCTTGAGCAGAGGGATGGTACGCGCCTGACCGTGCGCTTTCGGGCAGATTACCCTCCGAGCTGGCAGGCCAGTCTGTTTGCCCGGGCGCTGTTCGAGCCGGTAATGTTCTTAATGGAAAGAAAAATGCTGCTGGGGATTAAAGAACGGGCAGAAGGGCAAAAGATCTAGCGCATGATGATTTTAATCAGACGGTGATTGCCAGGGTCGGTAACGAGCAAATTGCCATCTGTATCAAAGATCAGCCCCTGCGGACTGGAGAGCCCCCGTACGATGACTTGATCCTGTCCGGTTGCGGCTGAGATCCAATGGATGGCATTATCCCCGATTGTGTTGATAAAAATGTTTCCAACCGTGTCTTCGATCACATCATCTGGGGTGGACAGGCTGGCCAGCTTTTCAACTGATCCATTCGTATGGATGCGGCTGAGCGAGCCAGTATTTTCATCAACGATCAAAATACTGCCGTCTGGCTCAACCCAAGCGCCGGTTGGGCGGGTAAAGCCATTGGCGATTTTTGTCACAGTTTTACCATCCAGGCTGGCGCGCAAAACGGCGCCGTTTGGACTGTCAGGGATAATGATCGAAGCCGGCTGATCTGCACGAGCATCCAATGCAATCCCATCTACGCCCATTTGACCTGTTTTGTTCGTAAGGTTGAGAAAGGGTTGTAACGCTTTGCTCTTATTATCAAAGCGCACCAGGCGGTTGCGCCCTTGTTCTGCAATGACTAAAGAGTCATCCGGCAGAAAGATCATTCCTTCTGGCTCATTCAGCCCTGAAACCAGCAGGTTGATTTTGCCATCCGGACTGTAGCGCTTGATCGTGCCATCGATTACGTCCGAGATATAAACAGAATGATCAGGAGCGAGCAGCAGATCATCCGGACCTGGCAGATTGTCGGCCAGAACGACCAGGGTTGGATTGGTTAATTTCAGTGGCGATAAGGTTGGCGCCGGGAGCGGCGTTGCGCTGAGGGTTGGTACAGGCGTTGGCTCTGTTGTGGGTTGCCGAGGTGTTGGGATTATCGAAGAAAGCCCGGCCGGCTGAGTTGTGAGTGTTGGTAAAGCGCTGGCGCCAGTGGAACAGGCAAACAGGCATAAGATTAACAACAGGTAAAATGACAAACGCACAAAAAATAACTTCATGCAAAACCAACCGTTTCGGGATTTCAATTGAAACCGGTTAGCCGATCATAGCTCATCCTGCAGCATAATGCAAGCGTGCCATTTTTACACCAAAAAGCGCCCCCATTTTGGAAGCGCTTTGGTTAATATGCAGAGTTGTTATTTCTTTGGGCCGGCCTCGATTTTAGCCCAGGTATCCCGTAACTGTACGGTCTGGTTAAAGACCAGATGATTGGGGGTCGAGTCGAGGTCAATGCAGAAAAAGCCCTTGCGTTCAAACTGAAAACGATCTCCCTTGACCGCATTCGCCAGACTGGGTTCGATTTTGCAACCCGTTAGAACTTTTAAAGAGTCCGGATTGAGATAATCCAAATAGCTTTTTTCCCCTTCCGCTTTGTTGGGGTTTTCTATGGTGAAGAGGTGGTCAAACAAATGGACTTCGGCAACCAGTGCAAACTGAGCAGAAACCCAATGGATAGTGCCCTGCACTTTGCGGCCATCCGGGGCATAGCCTCCACGCGTCTGGGGATCGTAAGTGCAGTGAATTTCTTCGATTTCGCCGGTCTGAGGATTCTTGACGAAATCTTCGCACCTGA
>DATFYI010000289.1:0-11802 GCA_035315125.1 Anaerolineaceae bacterium
TTTAAATAGGCGCAAAAAGAAGTAAATTGAATGCCTAGTTTTACAGTTAGCTCGGTGGTGTTCGGCGCAATAAATAGCTGGTAATATAATAAAAACACAATAAGAAATAATGCAGCCCAAAAGCATAAACCGCCTGTTAGCATCGCGCTTTTTAACGTATTTTGTCTGAAGTAAGCCATCATTCGCCGGTATCGATCGGGCGCAAATACAGACAATGCGACGATGATGATGCAGAAAACAATGCAAGTGAATGGGAAAAATGCAAGAACTGCACGTTGAGTTGAAAGGCCAAACATCCAGGCTTTTTCTGCACTGGAAGGAAGCATAAAAATACCCAAAAAGGTCAGAATAGCCACAAAAATAAGGGCTGTCCAGAATGACAGTGCTTTTTTATTCATATTTATCTATTTACGTCTATAATTACGTGAAACTTTTTGCAAGAAAAAAACCTACACTGAGTTATTTTCGAAATACTTTTCAGGAAGCATCTCGACTGATACAAGCTTTACAGGTAAACTAATTTTTATGTTATTCCAAAAGCTAACAGACCAATTTCAATATATTGGATTAAACACTTCATTCGTAGCTGCATTGCAGCGGATTATTATTATAATCTCCTTTATTCTGATACTTTGTGCTTGTAGTGTCAAAATAAAACCGGTGATTAATGCCACACCTACCAGCGTAGTTACTCTTACCCCGCAGGTGTCAGGGATTTTAAAACCTGGCGTCTTCAATTCAACCAGAATACCTGCTGATAACTGTCTGTTAGGAACGACCAATACGATAGATGTCCAGGACCTCCAGGGCGACCTGGTATCCTGGTCCCCTGTACAAAATGTAATCGCATTTGTAAGTCCAAGTGCAGGAAGCTCATGGAGCTGGTACCTGGGAGATCTTGTAACAATATCGAATTTAAGCACTGTAAAGACCTATTCAGTCACAAATGGTGGCGTGTTCGGAGATATTACCTGGTCTCCGGATGGAAAATCAATTGCTTTTATAGCGAGAAGGTTTAGTGATGATACGTATACTGCAATGGCTCTACAAACCGATACTGGTCAATTGACAGACTTATTTCCTGATAAAGAAGCACACACCGATTCTTTGACAAGTCCTAAGGGTATCGATTCCTGGATAGATAACACTAACCTGGTCGTTTCATCTAGTTGTGATGGAGATTGTGTTCAATTAATTAAAGTAAATACTCTGAATGGCTCTAAAGAAGCTTATTCACCCGGTACCATCCGTAAAAAAGACGACCACAGCCTGGATATTACTAACATCGAACCAACGATTATCCCAACCTCATATCCGACCATGACCGACCCTAATTGGGCCCCGGATTCAAATAAAAATGAGTTAATTTACTTTGATGAGAATGGCAATGCACAATTTATCTCTGGGAGCAGCACTCCAGTGCCTTTGGGTGTTGGATATTACCGCAATGGGGAAATCAAGTGGTCTTACGACTCTAAATACGTGGCAATCCGTCTGGATGATAATTTATATTTTTATCAGGCAGATTGCCTTAACAATCAAAAATAATTCATGATCCGGGCCTCGATGGCGCTCGAATCTCCATTATAAAAAAAGCCCCCGGTGAATTCCGGGGCTAATTTGTTGGCTGGGGGTGAAGGATTCGAACCTCCACAAGCAAATCCAGAGTCTGCTGTCCTACCATTAGACGAACCCCCAATTTTGAACGAAGGCTATTCTATCATTCTCCAGAAGTCTCGTCAAATTTAAGAAGCAGATAGTTTATCCAGTATTTCGATTGCCTTAAGGATGCGTTCCAGGACCTTTTCCCTACCAATGATTTCCATACTTTCAAATAGCGGTGGGCTAACCTTTTGACCGGTTACAGCCACCCTTAAAATACCAAATACCTGGCTGGCCGAAAGCCCCATTCCCTCAACCAATGCACGCATGGGCGGTTCCAGCAGCTCGGGCTTGAATTCTGGTTGGGAAGCCAAAACTTCATAGCATTTGCGAGCCGCTTCCGCCGATGATGCAGCAGTCAGCCCTTTCGCGATCAAATCTCGCCCGTCTGGCTCAATTGTATCCTTGAAAAAGAAACCGGCCATGTCTGGTGCTTCTTCCAATGTTGCTATGCGCACCTGGATTATCGGTACAACCTTTTTTAGCCGTTCATCATCAACGGTATAGCCTTTCTCGATAAAGAATGGTTTTACCCGGTCGGCCAAATCCTCATAACTCAAATTTCGGATATGTAATCCGTTGAAATAATCAAATTTTGTAAAGTTAATCGCAGCCGGAGAAGGATTCAAGTGTTCCAAACTGAACTTATCAACCAGATCTGAAAGTGTAAAAAACTCGGTGTGGTCATCGTAACTCCAGCCCATCAGTGCAATCCAATTAACAACTGCTTCTGGCAAATATCCCAGGCCTTTCATATCTTTGAGAAAAATGGAGTACCCGTCTTTACCAAGCTCAGCTGCTTCGCGTTTGCTCATCTTTCCTTTGCCACTCGGTTTAAGAAAGACGGATAAATGCACCCAAACAGGCTCTTCCCAACCTAATGCCCGATGGATCAGGCTGTGTAAAGGAAATGTCGGGAGCCATTCAGATCCACGAATAACATGACTGATATTCATCAGGTGGTCATCCACCACAGCCGCCAGATGATAAAGCGCCCAACCATCAGTTTTAACCAAAATAGAATCATCCAATGTCTGGTTTTCTACTGTGATTTCTCCGCGCAGCAGATCGTGAACTTTCGTTGTACCTTCTTTTGGAGTCTTGAAGCGTATAACGTGCGGTTCACCGGCTGCAATCCGCTGCCATGCTTCTTCAGATGTGATCAAACGGCAAGTGCCATCGTAATGCGGTGTTTCTTTTCGTTTCATCTGCTCCTGTCGTACACGCTCCAGACGCTCATGCGTACAAAAACAGTAAAACGCATGTCCGCTTTCTACCAACCGGCGGGCATAGTCCTGGTAGATTTCTTTCCGTTCGGATTGGCGGTAAGGACCATAGGGTCCCCCCACGTCTGGGCCCTCATCCCACTGTAAGCCCAACCAACGTAAACCGTTCATCAGTTCATCTTCGGCGCCAGGAACCAGGCGCTTCCGGTCCGTATCTTCAATGCGTAAAATAAATTGGCCACCGGTCTTATGAGCAAACAAATAATCGTATAAAGCAGTACGAGCGCCACCCAAGTGTAAATGCCCAGTCGGCGAGGGTGCAAAACGCACTCTGGCGGGTAAACTACTATCTCTCATAGTTCTCCTAAAAATCAAGTGGTTTGCGTCTTATAATGACACTTTCCACCAATCCAATCCCAAAAACCAGGCTAATAAGTGAGCTACCGCCATAACTGATAAATGGTAACGTCAGGCCTGTGACCGGCATCACTTTCAGGTTCACACCAATATTTACAGCCATTTGGAACAAAATCAACATACCAAATCCGTAAGCTATCAAGCTTCCAAATAAATCGTTGGCCAAACGAGCCGCTCTAAAGCAGCGCAGAACAACAAAAATAAGCAGCACAATGACAAGAATCGTCCCTATAAAACCAAACTCAGATGCCATTGCCGAAAAAATAAAATCGGTTTGACGCACCTTTAAGAATCTGAGCTGTACCTGGCTACTATGACCATAACCCTGTCCGAACAATCCGCCTGACCCAATCGCGATAAGGGCTTGTTCGATATTGTAAGAATTACCGTAGCGAGCATTTTGGTCAGGAAATAAAAATGTAATTACACGTTGCTGCTGATAATTTGCCAGAAATGGAAAAATGATAATTGCACCGATCAGTGTAACCCCGACGAAAATCGCCAGATATTTTGGAGATAATCCACTTAGCCATAGCAGTGCAAACCAGATTACAAAAATTACGATCGATGTGCTCAAGTTCGGTTGCAGCAAGATCCATACTACCAGACCAAACGTCAATGCGAAGCTGGTCCCGACCCAACGTAAATCATGAGGATCATCCTGGTGGCGATTAAAGTACTCCGCAAGTACCAAAATGATAACAATTTTTCCGATTTCGGACGGTTGGATGTTTACAAGGCCAGTTGAAATCCAACGAGCTGAGCCAAAACTGACAGTGCCAACCACAAACACTACCAGCAAAAGAAAAACCGTCCCTATATACATGAGACGCGTTAAGGATTCCCAATAATGATAATCGAGAATTGATGTCGCCAGTATAATCACAATACCAATCACTACATAGATCGTCTGACTTTGTACCAGACCCGCCAGACTTTCGCTTCCTGCAATGGCAGAGCGAATCATCACAATGCCAAATATGCAAAGAATGACCACACTCCCAAAAAGCAAGAAATCGAAATGCCGCCAGATTTCGCGACGCATAAATTCTTAGCCTACTCTTCTCCGGACTGATCCTTTGCTCTGTTTAATGGGTATATCCGCCACCAGCCTCTGTTCCCGACCCTCTTGTGTCATTGAAATATTGACGGTAGTCGGGTCAATTTCGATATAACGTGAAATAACTTGCATTATTTCATTCTTCAGACTTTCCAGCGCTTGAGGGCTCAGATCAGTCCGGTCATTGATTAGCACCAACTTAAGGCGTTCTTTTGCCTGATTGGCGCTCGTTGGCGTACGACCCATGATACGATCTACCCATCCGGCCATGTCAAGCCCCTCCTGGGTGTAATATCTTCGTTAATCTGCTAAAGAAACCATCCTTCTCTTCAAGATTAAGAAAAGGAACTTTTTCACCCCGCAGGCGATGGGAAATATTGATAAAGGCCTGGCCTGCTCTCGACTTTGGATCCAACGCCACCGGTTGACCCCGATTAGTACTGACTATCACGTTTTCATCATCTGGTACAATCCCAATCAGCTCGACGGCCAGTAACTCTAACACGTCATCAGCAGTGAGCATGTCTCCTCGTTTGACCATCGTAGATTTTAAACGGTTAATGATAAGCCGTGCCGGCCCTTTCTCTTCAGCTTCGATCAATCCAATGATCCGGTCGGCATCCCGTACCGCGGAGACTTCCGGGTTGGTAACCACCAGGACGGTATCCGCTGGGGCAATCGCGTTTCGAAAACCACGTTCAATCCCAGCCGGTGAATCGATCAAGATCCAATCGAATTCCTGACGTAGTTCATCACACAATCGCACCATGTCACTGGGTGAGACAGAAGATTTATCGCGGGTTTGGGCTGCCGGTATTAGGAAAAGCTCTTGCATCCTTTTATCACGGATCATGGCCTGGCGTAACCTGCAGCGTCCCTCGACAACATCCACCAGGTCATACACTATGCGGTTCTCCAGACCCAATACAACATCCAGGTTACGGAGACCTATATCGCCATCAATACAAACAACTTTGCTATTATCGACGGCTAGTGCCACTGCAATATTTGCAGTAGTTGTAGTCTTACCAACCCCACCTTTTCCAGAGGTGACTGTAACGACTGTGGCTGTCATCTTCCTCCCTCAATTTTATAATTCCATATTTCAGCAATCACCTGTCCATCTTTTACCCGAGCAATTTCGGGTTGAGATTTAGCCTTTTTAGGTGGTAAGGCTGCGATCAAATCAGCTATACGCAGTTGTGCAGGCATCAGGTCAAGCGCACAAATAACCGCCTTCTCATTTCCATCCGTCCCAGCGTGCACCATCCCACGCACGTGTCCCCACACCACAATATTTCCTCCAGCTAAAAGCTCAGCACCTGGATTAACATCCCCTATTACGATGATATGACCAGAATTAGCCAATCGAAAACCTGATCGCAGAGTGCGTTGTACCAAGACTGCACTCTCACCTGTCAAATTTGTATCCAAGGGCTTGACTACACGCTCCGGACGTGGCACAGACAGGCGAGTTGCCAGACCTAATACCTGGGCAATTTGTTCGGTCTTAGGTGAATTGCTCGTAATCGCCCAAAGAGAAACGCCTCGCTCAGAGAGTTTGTCCCGCAAAGTGCCCATTTCTGCCGCGTGCAACACGTGGTTACCTACCTCTAGTGCAACTTTTGCGCCTTTAAAAAAATTGGCGCGTTCATCTATGTGACTTATTAATGCACTCTCCAGATCAGGCCAATTGCCATCTCCCAGAGTAATCAACAAGCCTTCGCGAATGCCCTTAATTTGAACTGTCAGTTTTTTTTCGTCAACCATGGTTGTCCCGATGACTGAATTCAAATGTGTACCGGTATATTATAGAGTAGATATGAACCACAGGCTATTGTCCAGAGCCCGTCACTGATGCAGCGTCAATCGCTTTCAGCTCAAAATATGAATCCAGAACTTTACGAACGATCGGGGCAGCCACTGTGGAACCTTCAGTACCATTATACACGAATGCAACCACTACTATCTCCGGATTATCATAGGGGGCGTAACCTACATACCAGGCATGTGCCGGCCAATTGCCTGGTTTACAAAGGTTTTTTGATTCAGCAATATCATCGCAGTACTCTGCTGTTCCAGTTTTCCCAGCTGATTGAATGGTTTCTGTTTGGAAAACATTGTAGGCAGTTCCTGTTGGATCATGTGTGACCATGCGCAAACCCTGTTTAAGCTCTTGTAATACCCAGGGTTGGACTGTTTTCAGTTGACCGGTCGGAATATTATTTGAATCAAACACGTGGATCAAAGGATCCTTGGTAATGTCCCAAACGACCTGGGGCTTAACAGATTGGATCACATTTCCATTTGAATCACTCACTTGCTTTACCAATGTAGGTTTTACCAACACTCCATTATTAGCAATCGTCACATAGGACATTAATACTTGGAGAGGAGTCGCCAACACATAGCCCTGTCCGATAGTAGCGTTATATGTATCACCAGTAGACCAGTTCTCGCCTGCATTCAATCGTTTCCATTTCGGATCTGGGATTAGTCCGGAATTTTCACCGGGCAATTCAATCCCAGTCGCCCGATTATATCCCAGCGACTTGGCATATTCTCCCAAACGATAAATACCTAATCCCCCATTAGGTACCTCGTCCTCAAAGCCACCGCCAATTTTATAAAAGTACACATCACATGACCAGGCAACACCATGCAAAAAATCAACTATGCCATGTCCAGTTTTCAACCAACAAACAAATGTTTGATCTCTACCGGGATCATTTGGTGAATATTTATTCGCAATCGTGATATGACCTGGATCCTTTATGGTTTTTTCCGGTGTAACCACTCCTTCATTCAATGCACCGATCGCTGCTCCCATTTTGAATACTGACCCCGGTGGATATTCGGCGGAGACAGCATGATTTAACAAGGGATGATCGGGGTCAGCTAACAACTGCTGATAATAATAAGAAGGTATGACCTTAGCCATGCGATTATTTTCATAGGTAGGATAAGAAACCATCGCCAGGATCTCGCCAGTTTTTGGTTTTATGGCGATAACTACCCCATTTGTAGAAAAAATCTTGTTGAGATATTTGTTATAGTAATCTATCTCTCCTGATAATGCTGTCAAGGCAGCTGATTGCAAACGCGTGTCAATAGTTAGCTGAACATTATTGCCAGGAACAGGGGCGATCGGCTGTTGCAGGTCACGCTGTATCTGACCGGCGACATCTATCTCTACCTGCCGAACTCCATTTTTCCCAGCCAGAATATCCTGAAGCGACTGTTCTACGCCGGCGTAACCGATTTTATCGCGGTTCGCCACGAAACCCTGGCTAGTATATTGTTGTTCTTCTGAAGCAGGGATTGGACCGAGGAAACCGATAATTTCAGAAGTTAATGAACCCGTTGGGTAATCGCGTACTGGATCGATCTCAATACCCACTCCTGGCCAATCACTGCTCTTTTCTTGTACGGTCATAGCAGTTTGCTGATCTACATTGCACTTGATTTGGACCGGGTCGAAGGGAGCGTTTGTGTCACCAATAAACACGATCTCCTTAATGCCAAAATCAGTTTCGCAGGGTTTGAAGAGCTTTACAGTAGCATCATTAATTACGCCATTACTGACTGGGATGCCAATCAAATTCGAAAGCTGCCGGTAGATTTCTTCAGTCGCACCTTCATCCGTCGGTAGATTGGCTGGTGTAATCACCACATTGTACGATGCAACATTACGTGCCAGCACAAACCCATTTCGATCTGTGATAATACCGCGTTGAGTTTGTACGCTGATTGTCTCTTCACGATTTTGATCCGCCCGATTTAAGTAAGCTGCACCTTGAATAATTTGCAAATTAAAAAGACGGTATAGAAAATAGCCAAATATCAGGGCGCCAATCACATAAATGACAATCAAGCGCCAATACTCAAAATTGTTTTGCGTGTGATTTGAATTGCTCATATCTCAACCTCAACCGGATAAACCCAATTTGCCAGATCGGTTATGAGTGCATAAAACGGTAAAGAGAGTAACAAATTTAATAGAGCACTCGGCAGGATAATCAGACTTATGCTGTCATTCAATGGCAATGGTGTTCCATGAATTTGGAGCACTACATAATATAAGCTCTGTTGTATCAATGTCCCTACAATGGTAGCTACGAACATAGCCAGGATTGGCATTTGCCAAACATGCCTTTGCAGAAAACGGGCAATCCCCACAATAAGTAGATATGCGATCAATGGAGAAAAATAAGGTGCTGCTGAAACCAGGCTAACCAATAGCCCTGCAACAATTGCCCATATCCAAGTATGTTTAACCTTTTCCTGTAAAGCCCATGCCACCAATACTAATAATATAATATCAGCCGTCCCATGCAAAAGGGGCAACCGGCTGACCACCACGGATTGGATGATCAGTAAAACAATCATTACAGGGATTGATAAAAGAGCTGCCACAAATATTTATGGGGATGTTGCCGGAATTAAAGGTGTCACGTCTACAGGTTTAAAATTGGTAATGATTAATACAGCCTGCAAAGAGTTAAAATCGACCGCTGGTTGGACTGAAGCAGTTTGAAATAAATCAGTCTCACGTTTGCGAACGCTCACCACCTGGCCAACCACCACCTCCTGAGGATAATCACCGCCCAAACCAGATGTGAGCACAACTTCGCCGGGCTGGAGGTTTAGATCTTGTGGGATCATTCCCAAATTGATATCACCGGTTATCGAACCGTTCAACATGACTTCAGTTTGCGAAGATTGAAGCTTTACATTAATTTGTGAACCGGGGTCGTTAATCAACTGAACACGAGCAGCGCCTGCAGTGACAGCATCAACCCGTCCTACTAAGCCTTGTTCAGTCACAACAGGCATGCCATGCCTTATTCCATCATCTGAACCGTGATCAATGATTACATAATGAAGGAATGGACTTGGATCGCGCCCGATGACTGCCGCGGCCACATATTCGTTCTCTGGATTAGCCCTTGCAAAGTTAAGCAGTGCATAAAGCACCTGAGCCTGGTGCTGCTGCTGCTGGAGTTGAATTACTTGAGTCTGAAGACGAGAAACATCATTTTCCAATTGCGCGTTTCTCGCACGCAGGCTGGCTACATCTCTAGGAACAGTGACAAACTCATAAACAGCCATATAACGGCTGGAGAGCCAGCCCTGAATACCAACCAATGGATCAAGAGCTAATCTCAGCAGTGGGCCAAGAAAACCGCTCAACGCCAGGACCAGAATTCCAACTACGACCAGCACCAGCATGGCCGTCTGCCAGTTACGGCGAAAAGGTAGATTCATGTCAGGGTTCTAAATTCAAGCCAAATACACAATCCACTATTAAAGAAGCAACACAAACAGGGGTTAACGGGAACCTGTACGATCCAATCCAACCAGGAATGAGTCATATTGGTCAAGGTCTTCCAATATCATGCCAGCTCCACGGGCGACGCAAGTCATCGGATCTTCTGCAACCCACACCCGCAGGTTCAGCTCATCACCCAGCCGTTCAACCAGGCCTTGAAGTTGAGAGCCGCCGCCAGCCATGCAAATACCGGTCTCGATCAAGTCAGCAACTATTTCAGGTGGGGCTTCATCTAACGCATCTTTGATGGTGTCTACAATCACCTGGATCGATCCGGAAATCGCTTCTCGTATTTCTACTGAAGATACTTCGATCGCTTCAGGTAATCCGGTTACAAGATTTCGACCACGTACTGACATTGTCTTCTCAGTTGGTAATGGATAAGCCGACCCAATACCGATTTTTACCTGTTCAGCCATCCGCTCACCAATAAATAGGTTGTATTTGTTGCGGATGAAAGTAATCACGTCCTGATCAATCTCATCACCTGCCACACGCAAGGAGCGAGACACGACGATACCGCCCATCGACATCAATGCTACTTCAGTTGTTCCACCACCAATGTCGACGATCATACTACCACGAATCTCTGAAACAGGCAAACCTGCGCCAAGAGCTGCAGCACGTGGTTCCTCAATTAAAAAAGTCTCCCGAGCCCCAGCGGACATTGCAGCATCGTAAACTGCTCGTTTTTCAACTTCGGTCGCACCAGAGGGAATACCAATGACAACCCTTGGGCGTGGCATTGGCACGATAGACTGCTGGTGAGCCTTACCAATAAAATAACCCAACATCGCCTGAGTAATTTCAAATTCCGAAATTACTCCATCACGTAACGGACGAATGGCAATCACATTCGCGGGAGTACGACCCACCATCTCTTTTGCCCTTGCTCCAATCGCTAATGGCTTTCGTGTGCGTTTGTCAATGGCTACCCAGGATGGTTCATTAATGACGATCCCCTTGCCTCGGACATTGACCAGGGTGTTGGCTGTACCCAGGTCAATCCCGATATCCAGGGAAAACAAACCCATCAGCCAATTGAGAGGATTGATAGCCAATAGAAGCTCCTTAATTGTTTCGGGAGGGAAACGAATAATAAATATACAAAACCGGATCTGATTATACCATAGACACCTTCGTGACCTGCTTGACTAGCCTATGGCAATCCCGCCCAGTCCTTCTTCCCTCCCGTATGGCCAGAAAAACAAACCAATCAATCTGGCTATAATGAATATTTTACCTAATTTTTACCGGAATGTAATCTTTTTGAGACAGGAAATCGTAAATCATTGAAATGAAATAAACTTCGCATTGATCCATTGTCTCAAAAAGCTCAGCTTCACCCATGTTGTATTTTTAGAAAAATTATCTTATAATCATGCCAACGCGGGTGTAGCTCAATGGTAGAGCGCGTGCTTCCCAAGCACGATGTTGCGAGTTCGAGCCTCGTCGCCCGCTCTAGTGCTTTTGGGCCAATTTATCACCCTTTTACCCGGTTTTTGGCTCAAAATAGCGCCTGATTTACAATCTTAAATTCAAAGCATGGTGTTGCGTTAAAGCAAAATCCCGATGAATGGATCCACCGGGAAACAAGGCAGGATATAATTACCTCAAAACTGGCCGCCAATTCCCTGGTGGTTAGTTGGCCGGTGAGTGCTCGATACACTTGCCGGCCTTTTTATTAAAGTGATTCTATCACCATCGAGCGATTCTTACTCAGTATTGCGGGGCTGTATTTAAATCAAAAAGCGGCCCGGGTGAGTGGACCGCTCTTGATTACCTGGTAATCAGGCTTCAGATTTGAGAGGTTCCCAATCGATAGATGGACCTTTTAGATCTTCACCCTCATAGCTATCTTGAAAAGTATATCCAAGCTTTGACATCCAATTAAGTATCCGTGGAAGTTCTGACGCCATATCGGCAATAAAAAAATCATTCTTGAATGTGCCGGCTTTCAGCTGAGGGATATTCCATTTTTCCCAAATATAAGCAGCCTCAAGCAGGTTTATTACCTCTTCGGGTACATTGTGATCTTTCAGCCAGTGGACCGCAACTCCATGGGCATCAAATGGAATGCTTTCAAGATAGTCTATTGGATAATT
>DATFYI010000290.1:0-7527 GCA_035315125.1 Anaerolineaceae bacterium
ACCAACCAATGCGGTCACTTGGCCCGATTCGATCTCGAAATTTATCCCTTGCAGGGCAGGTGAATCCCGTTGGGGATAGCAAAAAAACACATTTTCAAAAGTAAGCCGGTAGTTGAGCGGCATGCTCCAGCCAGTTGGGACTTGATCTATTGCTAATTCTGTCGATGCCGGCTGAGCAAGAACTTCAAAAATAGAATTGGCGGCCGATATGCCTGCCGCTCCAGCGTGAAAACGCAGCCCCAATTGCCTTAATGGCAGGTAAAACTCAGGAGTGATCACCAGTATGAAAAATGCTTGCTCGAACTGCATTCCACCGTTTAGCAAACGCAAACCGACCTCAACCGCTACAATGGCGGTGCTGATAGCGCCCACCAGCTCCAAAACCAGCGCCGAGAGGAAGGCTACCCTCAGAACATTCATGGTGGCTTTGCGGTAGCTCTCGCTGACCCTGGCAATTTTATCTGCCTGGGCAGTGCTCTGGTTTAAACTTTTAAGCGTCGCCAGGCCTTGCAAGGTATCTAAAAAATGAGCACTTAGCCTGTGCAAGGCCGTCCACTGCTTGCGGGTAAGTGCCTGGGTCGAATTACCGATCAGGATCATAAAAATTGGGATCAAAGGGGCAGTCAGCAGCAGTACAATGCCTGAAATCAGGTCCATCGGAAAAACTACTATCAGAATCATCACCGGGATCAGTGCTGCCAGGGCAAGCTGAGGTAAATACTGGCTGAAATAAGCGTCCAGTCCCTCCACCTCTTGCATCAGAGTCGTAACTAAACTGCCGCTTTCTTCATTTTGCTGCAGATAGGCTGGGCCCAGGGCTAAGATGTGGCTAAAAAGCAGCTCGCGCAAATTGGTTTTAACCTGAACGGATGCCAGACTGGCTAAATAGCCCGATCCATACGTTGTCAGCACTCGCACCAGCATAATCCCTAACAAAATCCATAAGAATGGCTGCACAGCCGCCAGAATTTGCCGTCCTAAAAAGACACCAGCAATAATCCGGCTCAGAAAGTGGGCTTGCAGGATAACCAGCAAAGCGCCAATCAATCCGATCAGAATGGACAGTCCCAGATAGAACCAGACCTGGCGAGCCAGTAATAAGAGCCGGCGATTGATGTTCATCCAGGTTATTTTGACCGATGTGGATCGATCCGTCAATTCTTTTTATCGGACGATTTCCTGGCTGATGATAAAAAAACTGGCGGACAACCGGTCGTCCGCCAGGAAAAGGGGTCAAAGAAAAATCAGGATTGGCTTACTGTGGGTGTTGGAACAAATGGTGTTGATGGATTCTGCTGGTTTGGCCGGTTGGCCTGGCGGAATTCCTTGATGGTTTGTCTTAGATTCTTTAAGGCAGCCAACAGTGTTTGGCGCACAGACACAAAGTCCTGGTGGGCGCTCTGCAAGGTAGTCCTGGCCAGGCCAGAATCTACGACCATGCCATTATTATCAAAGCCGAAGTGTGTACTGAGAAGCGCCTTTGCATTATTATAATAAGTCTGGCCGGTCAAAATCTGACCCTGGAAAGTAGTCAAAGCCTGCTCAAGACTGGAGGTATCCAGGCCACGGTTATTAAGTCTGGTAATTACATTTTGAGCCTTGCTGGTGATGGTGCTCAATTTGTTTAAGATATTACCCTGGTTGCTAAGCGTTGTCTGTTCGCGCTGGTATCTATTCTCAAGCCGCTGGTTAAGCTTGCTGAGTTGGTTCGTTTGATTTCCTGTCGCGGGTGTGACGGTGGGATCTGGTGCGGCGGCGGCCACATTGACAGCCGGAAGAACCAACAAAATGGCCCCAACCAACAGGGAAACAATAATCCCGGCCGCCAGATATTTTTTGAGGGAAAGAATAGCATTCATGTTAAATCAAATCTCCGTTTTCTTTATCGACGTAGTCTGCTTATTGATCTATAAAGAGTATACGGAGATCGGATTATCTATATATTTTCGGGCTGTAAATTCTTTGTAAAAAACATCACAACCCTAAGCCACAATATTCACCAACCGGCCAGGGACATAAATGACCTGGCGGGGCGGTTTTCCGTCCAGAAACTTCTGAACGGCCGGACTGTTGAGGGCCCTGGCACGCGCTTCTTCTTCATCGATATCCACCGCAACATTGATGCGATCGCGCACTTTTCCATTGACTTGCACAACCAGCGTAATTTCTTCCTCGGCTGCGGCCGCTTCATCGACCACCGGCCAGGATTGGGTATGGATCGAATAAGGCTTACCCAGCCTGCTCCACAGCTCCTCAGAAATGTGCGGGGCCACTGGCGCCAGCATCTTGAGGTAAATTTCGATGGCTTCATTCCAGGCTGGCGAACCCGCCGCGCCCTGCGTTTTGGCTTTGGTCATCTCATTTTGCAATTCCATCAACCCTGAAATAATCGTATTGAACTCAAAAGTCCGGTAATCACGGGTAACCGAGCGCAGGGTCTGGTGTAATTTACGGCGCAGGCTGCGGATCACATTCGGATTGACTCCACCGGCCGTTTCATCCGGTTCCAGGGCCATTTGCCAGACCCTTCTTAGCCAGCGAATCGTTCCATCGATGCCACTGCTGTTCCAGGGCGCGCCCTGATCCCAGCGGGCGAAAAACATCAGATAAGCCCGCATGGCATCCGCGCCATAGGATTGCACCAGGTTGTCTGGGGAAACAACGTTACCGCGGCTTTTCGACATTTTTTCAGAATCTTCGCCCAGCACAATGCCCTGGTTGCGCAGTTGTAGCATGGGCTCGGGGCCGCAGGTAATGCCCATATCACGACAGGCTTTATGGAAAAAGCGTGTATAGATCAGGTGCATGTTGGCGTGTTCGATGCCACCGGTATAGGTATCTACCGGCATCCAATAGTTATATTCTTTGGGGTCGAACGGGCCGCGGTCGTACTTCGGGCTCAGATAACGCAGGTGATACCAGGAGGAACACATAAAGGTGTCCATAGTATCGGTTTCGCGTTCGGCCGGTCCACCGCATTGCGGGCAGGTGATGAAGCGCCAGGTAGGATGCAGTTTCAACGGGCTTTCACCGGTCGGACGCCATTCCACATCATCCGGCAGCAGCACAGGCAACTGGTCTTCAGGCACCGGTAGAATGCCGCATTTCTGGCAATACAGCATGGGGATGGGGGCGCCCCAATAGCGCTGGCGCGAGATCAACCAATCGCGGATGCGGTAGTTAACGGCGCGATGCCCCATCTCATGCTCTTCCAGGAAGGCAATAATTTGTTCGAAGGCTTGCTCGCCGGGAGTGCCGGTCAATGGGCCTGAATTGACCATTTGGCCGGTCGCCGGAACGGCTTCGGTCATTTCTTCCGAACGGAGTGGCTCTGATCCGGCCGGCTGGATAACGACCCGAATTTCCAGCCCAAATTTGCGGGCAAATTCGAAATCACGCTCATCGTGAGCTGGTACAGCCATAATCGCGCCGGTGCCGTAGGTCATCAACACGTAATCCGCAATCCAAATCGGGATGCGCTCGTTATTGACCGGGTTGATGGCGTAACCACCCGTAAAGACACCGGTTTTCTCTTTATCGGTCGCTTCCCGTTGCAGATCCGATTGGCGCAATGTCTGCGCCAGATAGTTCTCGACCGCCTCTTTTTGTGCCGGAGTGGTAATTTTGGCGACCAGCGGATGTTCTGGAGCTAACACCATAAACGTAGCGCCCCATAGCGTATCCGGACGGGTCGTGAACACCTCCAGCGCATCCCCCTGCTCGGTGCTGAAGAATACCGCCGCCCCTTCCGATTTCCCAATCCAATTGGTCTGCAGTACTCTGACCCGTTCAGGCCAATCGATTGTGTCGTATTTGAGCAACTCATCGGCATAGCTGGTGATGCGGAAGAACCACTGTTCCAGATTCTTTTTAATCACAGGCGTGCCGCAGCGTTCGCAGTGACGGTCTTCGCCCCACACCTGTTCGCGCGCCAGGGTGGTGTTGCAGTGCGGGCACCAATCCACCGGCGACATTTTGCGATAGGCCAGGCCGTGGTTATACAGTTGGACAAAGAACCATTGCGTCCAACGGTAATATTCCGGATCGGCCGAAACAGCCTCGCGCCGCCAATCGAACATTGCGCCCATCGACTTCAACTGCTGGCGCATGCGGTCGATATTGCGATACGTCCAGACCTTGGGATGGATGTTATTCTTTATGGCGGCATTTTCAGCCGGTAAGCCAAAGGCGTCAAAACCCATCGGAAACAGCACGTTGTAACCATTCATGCGCATGAAACGCGCCCGGGCATCGGAGGGCGTCATGGCATACCAGTGACCGATATGCAGGTCTCCGGATGGATACGGCAGCATGGTGAGAGCGTAGTGTTTGGGCCGGCTGGTATCGACATCCGAATGATACAATCCATCCGCTTCCCAACGCTGCTGCCATTTCGACTCGATCTCGGCCGGGTTATAGTTCGGGACCTGTACGTTTGCCATAAAAGTTACCTCTTGTGATGATTTCTTCAATAAAAAAACAAAAAACCTCCGCCCAATCAGGGACGAAGGTCACTCCGCGGTACCACCCTGCTTGTCCAGGTCTGCGACCGGACCGCTCTGGCTCGCGCTAACGGGCGAAACCCGTCGCCAGCTACTTTATTTCACCGGCTCAACTTGCCATCAGGCGGGATAGGCGAGTTCGGTCTGGAGCGTTCCGCTGACGCCATGCCGGGCTCACACTATTTGCTCCCAACTCGCTGGCGGATGACCTACTACTCCTACGCGTTTTCTATTTACCAAGAACAGAGGCTACGCTCTATTCCCAGTGGACCCAGGGGGATTCGAACCCCCGACCTTCTCAATGCCATTGAGACGCGCTCCCAACTGCGCTATGGGCCCAGATCTTCGACTTGATTTTTAAGCTTCTGTTACTTTGATAGAAATTCTGCGGGGTTCTTACCCCAGTGGACCTGGAGGGATTCGAACCCTCGACCTCTTCAGTGCGATTGAAGCGCGCTCCCAACTGCGCTACAGGCCCTCGCTCAAGCGTCGAAAAGATTTTACCCGAGGTTGGTGCGCCTGTCAAGGAAGTCGCAAACCGTAGCATTCTTAAGAAGTATTCCTAAATAATTTCATAAACTGGCAATCAAATTTAAGCGTTTTTGATCTGATCTCAAGCTACTTGTAATATAATCAGGCCTGGAGAGAATAACATGACCACTCAACGTCTCAATCGCTTAGTAAATTTGCTTCAATCAAACGGGCTGGATGCCCTGGCGCTCAATCCGGGTCAGACCATGACTTATTTATCCGGATTGAATTTTCACATTATGGAACGACCCAGCGTTTTGATCGTTTCGGCTGACGGCAAATGCGCCCTGGTGCTGGCCGAGCTGGAGAAAATTAAATTAAACAGCGCCTCGATACCCTTGCAAGGGTTTACCTATAGCGATAACCCGGCTACCTGGTCAGCCGCGTTTCAGCAAGCCTTTGAATATTTATACCTAAATGACGCCAAAATCGGGGTTGAGCCAACCCATTTGCGGGTGCTTGAGCTGCGTTTTTTGGAAGATGCTGCCCCGGACGCCAATTTTGTCTCGGCTGAAAATGTAATCACGGAGCTGAGAATTCAGAAGGAGCCAGGGGAAATCGCCTTAATGCGCAAAGCGGTTGAAATTGCTCAAGACGCATTTCAAGCCACCGTTCCGGTGATCCACCCCGGTGTAACTGAACGCGAGATAGGCTCAGAGCTGAATATCCAATTGCTGCGTCACGGCTCGGACGCCGAATTTCCATTTGCCCCCATTGTGGCGGGCGGGCCAAACAGCTCCAATCCGCACGCTGCTCTCAGCGATCGTAAGCTCATCCCCGGAGACCTGCTGGTGATCGATTGGGGCGCCAGCTACCAGGGCTACATGTCTGACCTGACCCGCACCATTGCCATCGGTAAAATCGATCCAGAATTCGAAAAGATCGCCGGTATCGTGCTTGAAGCCAATAGCGTCGGGCGTAATGCTTCCCGACCCGGTATTCCGACTGGACAGGTCGACCAGGCCGCTCGCGAAGTCATCAGCCATGCCGGATACGGACCTCAATTTACCCACCGTGTCGGTCACGGCATTGGCATGGAAGGGCACGAGCCGCCTTATATTTTTGGGGAAAATCAACTATTGCTCAAGCCGGGCATGTGCCACACCATCGAGCCAGGCATTTACCTGGCAGGTCGGGGAGGCGTGCGCATCGAAGATGACGTGGTTGTGACAGAGACGGGCTCTGAAAGCCTCAGCAACCTGCCGCGCCAACTGCTGTTTATTGATTAGATCATCCAAACGAGACAAAATGTCCCTATCGATTTTCACATACCTGCTCGGGCCACTTGAAAACAATACCTATGTAGTTGCTGATGACGATACTATGGAAACCGCCATCATCGACCCATCATTTGAAAGTGAAACCATCCTGGATGACGTCAGGGCCAAAGGATTGAAATTGACCCGCATCTGGCTGACCCATGCCCATTTCGATCATTTTGTTGGGGTTGGGCCCATCAATGCCAATCTGCCCATCCCTCTACCGGTTGGGTTACATTCCGGTGATTTTGAGCTGTGGCGACAGGGCGGCGGAGCTGCCAATTTTGGCCTGCGTATCCAACCGCTGGAAGAACCAGTCATCCATTTTTATCACGGGCAGATCTTGAAATTGGGCAAAAGTCGTTTTGAAGTCCGCCACACGCCCGGCCACACGCGCGGCCACGTTGTATTTTACGTGGAAGATGCCGCGCTGGCATTTTGCGGGGATGTGATATTCCACCGCAGCATCGGTCGGACTGACCTGGCCGGCGGCGATCAGATAGCGCTTTTACGCAGCATTCAAACTCAGATCCTGACACTACCGCCCGAGACTCGGCTTCTCAGCGGACATGGGCCAGAGACCACCGTAGGGGAAGAATCTGCCGAAAACCCATTCTTAGATCATTTAGCGTAATCAACCGCCCGAGTTTCGCGGATAACTGTCACCTTGATTTGACCGGGATATTGCATGGTTTCTTCGATATTCTTGGCGATATCACGCGCCAGGCGGGTGGCAGCCAGATCATCGATATCTTCCGGCTTGACCATGATGCGAATTTCACGACCGGCCTGGATGGCATAACTCTGGCTGACGCCCTTAAAGGAGTTGGCAATCTCTTCCAGAGCATGTAAGCGTTTGATATATTGCTCCAGGTCCTCGCGCCGTGCGCCGGGCCGTGCACCGGAAATCGCATCGGCCGCTTCGACGATGACGGCTTCAACACTCTCCTGCTCCACTTCATGGTGGTGCGAGGCAATAGTGTTGACGATCTTTTGGCCAACTCCGTAGCGTTTGGCAAACTCGGCGCCGATCATGGCATGAGTTCCGTCGGTATTGTGATCCATGGCCTTGCCCAGGTCGTGCAACAATGCGCCGACTTTGGATACTTCCACATCTGCACCTAACTCGGCTGCGATGACGGCTGCCAGCTTGGCCACTTCGACGGCATGCGCCAGTTGGTTCTGGCCGTAAGAGGTGCGGAATTTCAAACGTCCGAGCACCTTCAATATTTCAG
>DATFYI010000291.1:0-8475 GCA_035315125.1 Anaerolineaceae bacterium
CTGTGTTTGCAAAATGGTGTCGAAAATGAAGAGCTATTATCAAAAGTTCTTGGAAGCGAGTGCGTCATTCCAGCCAGTGTAACCACGTCAATTGGGCGAGTGGCAGCCGGGAGTATCATCTTGGAACGATTGCGCGGAATAGGACTTTCTGCAAAACATACTCTTTCTCAAACTCTGGCTGGTTTATTCGATTCCGCCGGATTGAGAGCCAGGTTATATAACCAGCCGACCGGAATGAAATGGTCAAAGATGGTTACAAACTTGATGGGGAATGCAACATCAGCGATCCTGGATATGACAACTGCTCAAATATATGCCGAACCAGGTCTCTATAGCCTGGAAACTCAACAATTGAAAGAAACGCTGCGGGTGATGAAAGCGCAAGGAATACCGGTGGTCGATTTACCAGGAACACCGGTGCGAGCTTTAGCTCTTGCGCTTGAACTGCTGCCTGCGAGGCTAAGCCAACCTTTCGTGAAACAAGCCATTGGCAAAGGCAGGGGTGAAAAAATGCCTTCTTTTCATATTGATTTATATGCAGGGCGCACAAAAAGCGAGGTCGATTATTTAAATGGTGCAGTTGTTCGTTATGGCCGAAGGTTGGCTATTCCAACTCCTGTAAACCGTTTTTTGAATGAGACGCTCCTGGCATTAGTCGAGGGTAAAACCGACAAAGCAGAATACGCTCACCAACCTGCCAAGTTGATCAGTACTTATCAGGAATGTTTGGTTCGTTAGAAAGGAGCATGACCGTATGAGCGTTCCATATTGGGTAGAAGATGCCGTTTTTTACCAGATATTCCCGGACCGCTTTGCCAATGGCGATCTGGAGAATGATCCGCCGAATTTACAAGCCTGGGGCGCATCGCCAACCACTTATAGCTTTCAGGGTGGTGATTTGCGCGGAATTATACAAAAGTTTGATTATCTGCTCGATTTAGGAATTACAGCAATCTATTTAAATCCAATTTTTTTTTCTACTTCAAACCATCGCTATAATACGACTGATTATTATCGGATCGACCCTAAACTGGGTGATTTGACGGATTTTAAGGCCTTATTGGATGTGGCCCATCTGCATAACGTTCGGGTTATACTGGATGGGGTATTCAATCACTGCGGTAGAGGTTTTTTTGCATTCAATGATCTGCTCGAAAACCAGCAGTATTCACCTTATAAAGATTGGTTCACAGTGCTGGGTTTTCCAGTATATGCTTATGGACCTGGCGATGCCCAAAACTATTTGGCCTGGTGGAAATTAAAGAGTCTGCCTAAATTTAATACTTCAAATCCCCAAGTAAGAAAATACTTGTTAGGCGTAGCCCGATATTGGATCGAACAGGGGGCAGATGGCTGGCGTTTGGATGTACCGAACGAAATCGATGATGATAGCTTCTGGAGCGAATTTCGCCATACCGTCAAAGCAGTCAATCCGGATGCTTATCTGACTGGAGAAATATGGGATGGTTCGCCACGTTGGGTCGGCGACCAGCATTTTGATGGATTAATGAATTATCCGGCGCGTGATGCACTTTTAGGCTGTTTGACAGGAAAAATACTGACCGCCAAATTTGTAGATCAAGTAGAAGGATTGCTCGCTCGCTATCCCCGTGAGAACGTTTACGCTATGTACTTTACATTGGGGTCTCATGATACCGAACGTGTGATGACTGTGCTGGGTAACGATCTTAATAAAGTCAAACTGGCCTATTTATTTCAGTTTTCTTACCCAGGCGTACCTGCAATTTATTACGGGGATGAAATTGGATTGGAGGGTGGTAAGGATCCGGATTCTCGCAGGGCTTTTCCATGGGATGTCACCAAATGGAATTCTGATTTGCGTAGCTGGATACAAAAATTAATATATCTTCGTCGTAATACCCCGGCGTTGCGTCGAGGTGATTACCTCCCTGTGCTAAAAGAAGAAACAAGATCCTGTTATGTTTTCGGGCGCCGTTTAGGTGAAGAAACAGTTTTAACGGCTATGAATACCGGCCCAACTCGCCGCCAATTGCGTCTGAAGATTGATAAACTGGGTTGGAAGGATGGTCAAATCGTCAGGGATTTGCTGGGTACTCAGGAATTCATTGTGTCTGGTGATACGATCAGTTTTGAGCTGAAATCCTATTCTGGAATGTGGTTAAAATAAGGCTAAGTTTTGCTGTACAGACCTTCTGTTCTGGCAGCCATGACGAAATCGTTACGTTGATTGAATAGATTAGGTATACAGGAATTTAATGCTATCGACTACCAGAAAAGTACTTGGAACAATTGTGGCAATTTTGTTCATAATTGTCAGCGTTCCAGTACCGTTTGTTTTCCCGGCAGAAAGGATTCTATTTCAACCTGAACCATATATACGCGCTATCCAAAACCAGAATGTTTATCAAGATATACCAGGCTGGCTGGCGGGCGCGGCAGTAAATAATGGAATAAATGGCTTGGGAATCACCCAAAGCGGTATCTCTGCCAGTCTTGGGCAGCAGGATTATCAAAAAATATTCAGTCTGCTGATGCCTCAAGAATGGATTAAGTCTCAAACAGAAAATATAATCACCAATTTTTGGGATTATTTTAATTTTAAACAAAATGCTTTGAATTTGGATATTGATCTTCGTGAAATTAAAACACAATTCAACGGCGCGCAAGGGCAGGAAATTTCAAAAGAGATCATAAGCTCCTGGCCACCTTGCAGCATGCAACAATTGCTGGCAATTCTTGCGCAAACTGCACAGGGCGGTAGCCTGGCCAATATTACTACCCTCTGTCAACCGCCGAAAATGTACCTACCTCTCGCCGACCAATTTGTTCAGATGACCCTTTCAGGTGTAGCCAGCGCATTGCCGGATCAACTGAATCTATTAAGTTTGACAGGTGAAGGCGCCACTGGCGACCCAACTCAAACTGCCTCCTGGCAGCAAACTTTCCAAACCTATAAGCTGATTCGTTGGGGCTTGCGGCTATCACCGGTCTTATCAATTATCCTGTTATTGTTTTTAGCAATCATTACTTTCCGCTCAACTCGGACAGGTCTGTCCTGGATGGGTATTACTATATTATTGTCAGGTATTCTTGGCCTGGTAACAGCCGGTATCTTGTTCCTGTCAGGAGACTGGTTGATCCAACAAATTGTAACAGCCGTTTTAATCGGATTCCCGGCTGGGCTGACGAACGCCTTGATTAATATGATTAAAGAGGTTGCGGACCGTTTCTATTTGTGGGGCGCCGCGATTGCACTGATGGCGGCAATTCTGGGATTGATCCTGTTTCTGGTTTCAAGGTTATATAAAGATCCGCTTAGAAGTTATCCGTGATTGAGATATTTCTTCTGCCATTCGTATAGCTTATTAAGAGCTTCGATAGGTGAGAGCGTGTTGATATCCAGCTCTTTTAACTCATCCAGCATGGGGTTAGTTTCCGGAAAGAGAGCCATTTGCTGAGGTGCGGTTGGATTTATCCGAACTGCCTTACCAGAAGAAGCTTCGAGTTGTGCAAGTATTTCGCTAGCGCGTTGGATGACAGGCCGCGGTATGCCTGCCAGTTGAGCAACGTGGATACCGTAGGAGCGATCTGCGCCCCCTGGCACGATTTTGTGAAGAAATACTACCTGGCCCTCGGATTCGGTCACTGCAACGTTGTAATTACGCACTCCTGGCAGCAACTCGCTGAGCTGGGTTAGCTCGTGGTAGTGGGTAGCAAATAAGGTACGGGCACGCAGACGTGGGTGGTTATGGATATATTCGACCACCGCCCAGGCTATAGAAACGCCATCATAAGTGCTGGTGCCCCGGCCGATTTCATCCAAAACCAGCAAGCTGCGATTAGTAGCGTGATTTAAAATGTTTGCGGCCTCAATCATCTCTACCATGAAAGTAGATTGGCCGGCATGGATTTCATCTTGCGCGCCAATTCGAGTAAAGATACGGTCGACCAGACCGATTTTTGCGCTTGAGGCGGGTACAAAGCTGCCCATTTGGGACATCAACACGATCAAAGCAACCTGCCTCAGGAAGGTGCTTTTGCCACTCATGTTTGGCCCGGTAATGATCCGGACAATTTCGCCTGTTTCGAAGATCGCATCATTCGGGACAAAGCGATCGCCGCTTAAGGTTCTCTCGACTACCGGGTGACGACCGTTGTGAATTTCTAAAATAGGTTCTTCAATCACAACTGGCCGAATGTAACTTTCCAAAGCGGCTGTTTCCGCCAGAGAGGATAATACATCAAGTTCTGCCAGGCTGTGAGAAGTATCCAGCAATTGACGAGCAGCGCTGGCAAGCTGATTGCATACCTCTCGGAATATACGGATCTCGATCTCTCGGATGCGTTCTTCAGCGTTCAGCACCAGCGATTCGTATTCTTTCATCTCGGGTGTTATGTAACGTTCAGCGTTCACCAGGGTTTGTTTGCGGATGTAATCCTGCGGAACGACGGAGGTATTGCTGTGGGTCACCTCGATATAGTAACCAAATACTTTGTTGTAACCGACCTTAAGTGTTTTAATCCCGGTTCGTTCGCGTTCGACATTTTCCAGGTTTGAGATCCATTCCCGAGCATGGCGAGAAGCTTCCACCACGTTGTCCAACTCTGTGGAATAACCGGATTGGATGATGCCGGTATTTTGCAGAGTTGCCGGGGGTTCTTCCTGTATAGCCTGTTCGAGGATATCAAGTTGTTCGGGGCATAAGCTGAAGTTTTGCAGAATTCTATCCAATGGTCCGGATTGATCCGTAAATACTGACTTGACCGCAGGCAAACCGCGCAAACTGTTACGTGCTGACACCAAATCACGCGGTAGGGCATGGCCTGAAATAACCCGGTTGGTCAGGCGTTCCAAATCCCCTAAATAGTGCAAGGCAGAACGCAATTCGGCGCGCAATATGCCATGATCTAACAGGAAGCTAACCCCATCCTGACGCTGCTGAATGGCCTTTAGATCGAGTAGAGGCTTGCTGACCCATTGGCGCATCAAACGCCGGCCCATCGGGGTGACGGTATGGTCCAACACGCTCAATAATGAGCCTTGAACATCACCGCTGCGGATAGTCTCGGTCAGTTCCAGATTGCGGCGGGTTGCCACGTCCAGGGTCATGAATTCATCCAGACTGTAAGTGCTGAGGCTGGTGAGCAGTTTCAGGGCGGTCGGATGGGTTTCCTGTAAGTACTGTAAAACCGCTCCAGCGGCTCGCACAGCCAGGTTCATACCACGCAAACCGAAACCGTCTAATGAGGCGACTTTAAACTGATCGAGCAAGGTTTCCTGGCAGTGGCTGGTTTCAAAGCGCCAGGATGGCCAAAAAGTAAAATGTCCGGAAATCGCTTCGACGGTTGGAGACCCTTCCGAAACGAGAATCTCTGCTGGTTTCAAACGGATCAACTCGGATCGAATCAATGAGCTGGGATCTTCGCTGCTCAATTCGGTTGTCGAAAATTCACCGGTGGTGATGTCCACGAATGCAATTCCGGCTTTATCGTCCTGTTGTACTACACTGGCCAAATAGTTATTCCGATCGCCTTGCAATAAACCCGGCTCTACAACTGTCCCAGGTGTCACCACACGCACGACCTGTCGTGGGAACAATCCTTTTGACGGTTGGTCTCCCATTTGCTCGCAAATGGCTACATGGAAGCCCTTTTCAATCAGGCGGGCCAGGTAATTCTCAACTGCATGATAAGGGATACCTGCCATTGGGATGCGCATGCCCTTGGCGACGCTGCGAGAGGTCAGTACAATATCCAATTCCTGTGAAGTAATCTCTGCATCATGGTCGAAGGTCTCGTAAAAATCCCCCAGACGGAAAAATAGGATGGCGTCCGGATATTGGCGCTTAATTTCGAGGTATTGTTGGCGGATTGGGGTTACGTCTTCAGTCATGGGATCATTCTATAAGTTTCATGGTTTTTCGGCAAGGGCTTGCTGGGATAATTTTCCCGCCTGCAACAATCATACAATAAGTTTGCTATGATCGATAGATGTACGCTTAAAAGATCGTTGGCCGGATGAGTGTATAATATATTCACCTGATTGCCAAGCCGGGAGGGCCTGCATGAATGATGTTTACCCAAAAAGACATCCAGTCTTTGAAAAAGTCCAGTTTGGTGTGGGTACCTGGGCATGGGGGGATAAGCTTTATTGGGGGTATGGCAATAGTTATAACGAAGCCGATCTTCAGGCAGCCTGCCAGGTTTGCTTGAAGGCCGGTATCAATTTTTTTGATACGGCTGAAGTTTACGGGCAGGGTCTCTCGGAGACTTTTTTGGGTAAGTTCCTGAAGGATGTTGACCCCCAGCCCTTGATCGCCACAAAATTTATGCCGTATCCCTGGCGGTTGAGCCGTAGTAGCCTGATCAAGGCACTCAAAAACAGCCTGAGACGCCTCAACCGTTTAAAAGTTGACCTATATATGATTCACCAGCCTCTACCACCCATCAGGATTGAAACCTGGATGGATGCGATGGCCGAGGCTTACAGTGCAGGTCTGATAGGAGCTATTGGAGTATCAAACTATGATCGTCATTACACTCAGCGAGCATATGATAGTTTAACAAGGCAGGGGATTCCATTAGCCTCCAACGAGATGGAGTATAGTTTACTGGAACGAAATGTTGAAAAGAATGGCCTGTTGAAACATTGCCAGGATTTGGGCGTCACTTTAATTGCCTACAGTCCTTTAGCTGAAGGAGCATTGACCGGCAAATATACTCCTGAAAATCCAATTCCTGGTTTTCGAGGCACATCGAAAAACCGCAATTTTCTGACAAAGATCGAGCCGTTAATTTCTACGATAAAAAAGATCGGCGTTGCTCACGAAGGAAAAACCCCAGCTCAAGTGGCGATCAATTGGGTGATTTGTAAAGGGGCAATTCCAATTCCGGGCGTGAAATCGTCTGAGCAAGCTGAACAAATTGCTGGTGTAGTTGGTTGGCGTCTTACCGAGGATGAAGTTGCCACATTGGATGAATTCAGCGAACGTGTCACCAAGAAATAGCGACTTATTCAGGCAAAATGACATCTGGAGAATAGATTTAGTTCGATAGGCTGTTTCTTTGTTATAATTCGGGTCATGGATGATAAAAAAGTTCAATTTTACCCTTTTCACGCCATCAATGAGTTTATGCTTCCTGATTATCGACATGAAGTTCTCCAACAAGTCTTATCCAATACCAGCAAGCTAACTTATGCACAACGCGGCGCTTTAAATGGGGAAATCAAGCGTCTGGTTAAAGTGCCAGGTTTTCGTAATAGCTCGATTGCTCCCCTTCCATTAAAAATAAGAGCAGCAGAAACTATCTTTGAAAAAAATCCTGGTTTTGCTGCCAGAGTTCTGCAATGTTGGTCTGAAATCCATGAGGATCTACGGCAACAAGTTTACGATTTGTTGAAAAACCGAAACTGGGAAATTTTACCGTTAGATGCAGATCGAACCAAGCTGCCCGGTTTTTTGGGAGATTGGCCTAAACAAGATACCTACGAAGTTTTAAACAAGGCCTTCAGTGAGACCTATGCAGATTTTACAGTCAGTGAAAACGATGTTCGGTTAATGATCGTTTGGCTGAGTGGGCGGTTGCCTGTCAATATGGAAGGTATGGAAACAGGTTAGCTTATTCCTGAAAGTCCAATTCCCCTTCATCTTTCTCTTCCCAGTTTCCCAGGGTTTCGAACTGTATGTCCTCAAACAGGGCGGTTTGTTGTGCATCTACGATATGTCGCTTGACTAACTCAAGTAAAGCAAGGAATGTAACCACGATTTCAACGCGTGATTTGTTTTTTAACATTTTGCTAAAAGAGGACTTGCCAGCCCGTTGCAGAATCTCCATCACATAACCTATCTTTTCCCGAATAGTGACCCGTGGTATGTTCACCACCGTATTTAACGCACGAAGATTCGATTTATTGTTGAAAACCTCATATGCAACCTGTACCAAATCCGTCAGTGTCAGGCCATTAAGATCCAGTTTTCCTTCTATTTTTGGGGTCGGGACGTCTAAACGGAGATAGGTATGTAGGCCGCTTATATGTCGTTCTTCAAGCCAATTTGCAATTTGTTTGAAGCGGCGGTATTGGATTAACAGCTGAGCCAATGCTTCCCCAGGATCTTCTTCACCGGGGGTTTGTGCTTGAACCGCAGGTCGTGGCAACAACGCAGTAGATTTGATCTGCACCAGACGCGCTGCGATGACCAAAAATGCGGAAACCTCGGCAGCATTCCGGTCTTGCATGTTATTCATATGTTCAAGATATTGATCGGTAACCTGAGCCAGCGCCAGTTTCGTAATATCCAGCTCGGCTCGTTCTATTAATTCCAATAATAGATCAAGCGGGCCTTCATAAAGCTCTGTATTGATACGATATCCTTCGGTCTGATGCTCGGCAACTTGCAGATTCACGAATGTATTATAGCAGAAGTAAATGAACTATTTTGCCAATCATTGTATAATCAACCCGAAATAATGTCTGCCAGATGACAAAATTGC
>DATFYI010000292.1:0-5330 GCA_035315125.1 Anaerolineaceae bacterium
CACGTCATCACCGGCCTGTTTGGCTTGCGCAAGGGCCAGTACGGACTGCTCAGCCATACCATATAACAGGTAGTCAGCTTTGGCGTCGAACAGGATCGAACGCCGCAGACTAGCAGACCAGAAATCATAGTGCGCTACGCGACGCAAAGAGGCTTCGATGCCGCCCAGCACAATCGGACGGGTGTTCTTGAAAAAGCGCCGGATCAGATTGGTATAGGCGATCACGGCCCGATCCGGCCGGCGGTTGTTCAACCCACCCGGCGTGTAATCGTCCTTTTTGCGTTTGAAGCGGCTGGGAGTATAATTGGCAACCATGGAATCGATACTACCGCCGGTAACGCCCCAGAACAGGCGCGGCTCGCCCAGACGGGTGATGTCATCCGGCGTGCTGGTATCGGGTTGGGCAATAATGCCAACCCGGAAGCCAGCGTTCTCTAAAACTCGCCCGATGACGGCTGCTCCGATAAATGGGCTATCGATATAGCTATCGCCGGTAACCAGGATCACATCCAGATAATCCCAGCCGCGCTCCTGCAATTCTTCCGGAGTAGTGGGCAGAAAAGAAGTATTCATCAGTTTGGAATTTGATTGTAACACTTCTGATAAATAATGATTGACTTTTTATAAAACAATCACTATACTGATCTTGTATACTTACCTATATAAGAGTAGAAGATAAGTGAAAAACTTTTTTTCCACTTCCTATAAAAATGGGAAGAATCCTTCGATTTGAAAAGGAGACACTGTATATGACACAAGAATTGATCGATGCCATTACCGAGATGCGTGAAGAGGATGCCCTCAAGATCGCAAACCAGGAACTGGATAAAGGCACCAGCCCACTTGCGATCCTGGATGCCAGCCGGCAGGCCATGGAGATCATCGGGAAACGCTTCGAGACAGGAGAATGCTTCATCCCTGAGCTGATGCTGGCTGGCGATATGCTTTCCCAAATCTCAGCCGTGGTCAAGCCGCGCATTAAGCAATCGGATACCCAAAAGAAGCTTGGAAAAGTGATTTTTGGAACAGTCGAAGGCGATATTCACGATATTGCGAAGGATATTGTGGTCTTCATGTTGGATATCAACGGCTTTGATGTCACCGATCTGGGTGTGGATGTCCCTCCGGCAAAATTCGTCGAAACCGTCAAGCAGACCGGCGCCAAGGTGGTTGGCCTGAGCGGGTTCTTGACCCTGGCTTACGATCCTATGAAGGCCACTGTAGCAGGATTGAAAGAAGCCGGCCTGAGGGATGTAAAAGTGATGATCGGTGGCGGTCAAATTGACGATCAAATCCGCAAATATACCGGTGCGGATGCCTACGGTAAGGATGCCATGGCAGCGGTAAATCTGGCCAAGCAGTGGTATGGAGGGTAATTCAATGGACGCACAGTGGTCAAAATTATCTCCTGTTGAAAAGCGCGAAGCGCGGTTTAAGGAAACGACTGCGGCAGAGGGAATGCCGTTTGTCAGTCCCCAGGTAAAACAGGCTTACCAGGAGCGCATGCAGATGCTCAAGGACGTTGTCGACCTGAAAAAGCCAACGCGTGTGCCGGTTTGTCCATTCATGGGTTTCTTCCCCTTCGTGCATGCTGGCGTTACTGCTCAGGAATCGATGTACGATTACGAGAAACTCGGCTATGCCATGAAGAAGTATCATAGGGACTTTCTGCCCGATACCGTCTCTGGAGCGTTCTTGTATGGACCCGGAAACGTCTTTGAGATTCTCGATTATAAATTGTATAACTGGCCTGGTCACGGCGTCTCGATCAATTCCCCTTACCAGTGCAAAGAAGGGGAATACATGAAAGGGGATGAGTATGATGCACTCATAAACGATCCGTCGGATTTCTTTATACGCCGTTATCTACCGCGTGTATTCGGATCGTTAAGCGCCTGGACCATGATTGGACCCTTTACCGATATCCTTGAGCTGCCGTTTACCGGAACGAGTATTGTGCCCTTTGGTATTCCACCAGTTCAGGAATCCTTTAAGAAACTACTGGAAGCAGGTACGAAAGCGTTGGAATGGATTCAGGCAGTTGTTGCCATCGATGCCGATTCTATTTGTAATCTAGGCTTGCCATCCTTGTTTGGCGGGTTCACCAAAGCCCCGTTTGATATCCTGGGCGACACGCTGCGCGGCACCCGCGCCATCATGTTCGATATGTACCGCCAGCCCAAAAAACTGCTGGCTGCCATGGATCGCATCGTACCGCTGGCTGTTGATCTGGCAGTGCGCGGCACTACCATGAATAAGAACCCGATTGCCTTTATCCCGCTGCACAAGGGCGCAGATGGCTTTATGTCCAATAAGGACTTTAATACCTTTTACTGGCCAACCCTCAAAGCCGTGATTTTGGGATTGGTGGAGAACGGCGTAGTGCCCTATCTATTCGTAGAAGGCGGGTATAACCAGCGTTTGGATTTCATTGCCGACCCTGACATTCCAAAGGGGTCTACGATCTGGATGTTCGACCAGACCAATATGAAGGAAGTCAAAAGGCATCTGGGCGGATGGGCCTGCTTTGGCGGCAATGTGCCGGCTTCTTTATTAAAGGCAGGTACCCCGGATGAGGTTACGCAGTATGTCAAAAGCTTACTAAACGATGTCGCACAGGATGGCGGTTTTATGCTTTCTACCGGCGCAGTCCTGGATGAGGGTAAGGACGAAAATTTGCACGCCATGATCGAGGCCGGCAAACAGTACGGTAAATATTAAGACTTTACTGTACAACAGGTGAGTTTTTGCGGCGGTTCTGGCTGCAAAAACTCGCCTTTTTTAGTTGTAGCTCAGGTTTTGTTTTTTTCTTATCTCGCAGTAAAATTCAGCCAAGTTGAGAAATTCCTATCATTGTGAAGTGATCGAGTAAACGAGGTTTTTCCAATAAAGGGTTCGCTATGTGTCGAAATATCAAAACACTTTTTAATTTTGAACCGCCGGTAACTGAGGACGAAATTCGGGCGGCCTCATTACAATACGTGCGAAAAATCAGCGGCTTCAACAAGCCCTCGAAAGCCAATGAAGCGGCCTTTCTGGCTGCCGTTGAGGCGATTTCCACCGTCTCCAGTCAGCTACTCAGTTCTCTGGAGACGAACGCGCCACCCAAGAATCGTATTGAAGAGGCCGCCAGGGCGCATGCGCGTGCAGCCCAAAGGTTTTCCTGATAATTGGTAGGCGCTACCTTTTTATTCGGATCGGAGACTTTTTAAACGCACTTGTTCGCGCGATCAGGCAGGTCTGTTTCGAGATTGATTGCTACATTTTGTACATACAGATCTTATTTACAATGTGAACTTGGGTTGATCACTTCCGGTTTTTTCGTTGCTAACGGCGGATGAGCCAAGCAGCACCACCCTGGTTTCCAGGCCGGTCTGTTGTACCTTTTTTGCAAAGTCCTGAACCGTATGCCGGGTTCGCATGAGCGGTAAACGCGGCTCGAGGTCGAGATGGATGGGAATGACCACGCCGGGTTTGAGCGTTTTGACAGCTTTGACAGCGCCAACTTCAGTCATGGTCATTGGAATGCGGTAGTTGCAAACCGGCAACAGGGCGACATCGATGGCTGGAAATACCCGGGCTATCTTTTTCATAAAGCGCCCATAGTAGGTGTCTCCGGCAAAATAAATGGTTTTGTCTTCAATTTCCAGCATAAAACCGGACGCTAGAGCGGGGTGCATGGCGGGCACAGCGGTCAATGTAAGGCCATCAAATTTTCGGCGCTGCCAGAGTTGGAGCGCCACCACGTTCTGAGCCCCGCTCAGTTTGACCAGTCCCTTTATCAGATTGTATGCAAATACTGGTACGGCTTGACCGATCAGATTAAAGTATTGGCGGTCAACATGGTCCCAATGGGCATGCGAAACCAGTACCAGATCGACATCCTTAAGCTCCTGGCGCGAGCAGGCCGGTGGAGCGCTGCGCCGATAGGCCGGATTTCCCCATGTTTTGAAAAACGGGTCCGTCAGGATTTTCATACCATTGGCTTCGATTAAGACTGTGCTGTGACCAATTAGGGTAATTTGCATTTAAGGGTCCCTTTCTCAGGGTATTGTATTACTTGCCCAAATTTACCTTTATTGTAAACCGATTCGCGCAAATGGGCCGGTTAACTCAGGTTATTAATAATTTTAGCAAAAAGAAGTTGGTCGATGATCTGGCCGTCCCTGATAACGCTGCAGTGCAGCCAGCCCCCGAAAACAAAGCCGGCTTTCGCGAGAATGCGATCGGAAGCGGGATAGGTGTAAGGTTCAGCACATTGAACCAATATAGTATAAACCCAAAATTTTCCCCTCTAATAAAAAGACGCAGCCTGTTCAGATGGTAAGCAGGCTGCATCAGGGTCGGAAAAGTGAAAATCGTCGAGATTGTTTGTGAAATCGTGCTTTGGACCAGTATTCCCTAAAGAATTGCGACGAGATAGGCGAGTTTTCGAGTTAATCTTTGATCTCGACTGTCTGGAAGAGCTGGGTTTCTGGGCGTGTAGAGATACTGAAGTGGTTGAGAATGTTATTCCATACATACACACTTAGCCCAAACAGGATCAATGCTCCAAATAATCCCGGGGCCCAGCTCCCGAAACTGGCCAGCAAGACTCCACCCAGAGCCGGAGCAAAAACCCGCGTCAGGCTATCGATGGAAGTTGCAACCCCAAGAATCCCGCCGATCTCTTGCGGCGTAACCGTTTTGGTCAGGCTGCTGGAGAGAAGTGTGTTTAATAAACCACCTGCCAGTGAAGTTGGAGCTAAAACAATCAGCAGTGCCGGGATCGATGGCGCCAGCGCCCAACCGAGCAGGCAAATTGTCATTGCAAAGACGCTACCGGTAATCAGTACATCTTCGCGTATTAGGCGAATTAAGCGACCGACCAGATAGCCCTGGCTAATAACAGATAACACGCCGACGTAAGTGAGCACATAACCGGTTTGAGCGGCGGATAGGTTGAAGCGTGTGAGGGCATATAAAGAAAAGACCGTTTGAAAAATAGCAAAGGCTAGCCCAAAAAAGAAGCGCGAGACCAATAAAGAACCGGTGAAGGGACGGTGCAAGGCTTTAAACATGTCTGGAATTGATATTGCGTGTTTGTTGCCAGTCAACAAACCCTGCTTTTCGGCTGTCAGGCTCTCAGGCAGCCAGGCGGCTACCAGAATCAAATTAATAAGCGCCAACCCGGCCGCTGCAAAAGCTGGCACTGCAAAGCCCCATTGGCTGAGCAACCCGCCCGTGACCGGGCCAATAATAAAACCAAGTCCAAAGGCCGCGCCAATCATTCCCAGCCATTTTGTGCGGTTGTTAGCATCTGTCACATCTGATATGTAAGCCTGGGCAAC
>DATFYI010000293.1:0-9695 GCA_035315125.1 Anaerolineaceae bacterium
CCATTCTTTCAACACTGCTTTTTGCTCGGCATCACTGGCTGGCATACCGCCGCCACTATACAATATCAAGTAGTTATTCATTCCCAAGCCTCCATACGGCTGGTAAATATCGATCGGTATTACTATTTTTTATTGAGCAACAATGGCGTAGTTATTCTAGCATTTCCCCCAAAGCTTTTCAACGTTTTTATTTTAATAGCATCATCAGGCCTTTTTTGTTTTTTAACAGGATACTTGGACGGGTATAATAGCCAGCATGAGCACTTACATTTCGATGCTGCGCGGCATCAACGTGGGCGCGCAAAAAACCATCCACATGGCAGAGCTAACCCGGCTCTATCAAGCGCTGGATTTAGCCGCCGTCAAAACCTATTTGCAGAGCGGCAATGTCGTCTTCGAAAGCGCCGAGCCGGATGCTGGCCGGCTTGGGGAGGCTATCGAAGCGCAAATCGAGCGCACCTTTGGGTTCAAAGTGAGCGTGTTCTTGCGCACTCCAGCTGATTTTCAAAGCCTGATTGCCGGCAACCCATTCCTGGCTGAGCGTAAGGAAGATCCCACCAGGCTGCACGTGACCTTCTTGTACCGCCCGGTTGGCGAGGCTGAAATCAGCCGTTTGAAGCGCCCAAAGACTGACGCCGATGAATTTGTGGCCGGGACAAAGGAAATCTACCTGTTCTGCCCGAATGGTTACGGCCGGACGAAACTCTCGAATGGCTATTTTGAGAAGATACTGGGCCTGCCGGCCACCACCCGCAACTGGAATACCGTGCTGGCGTTATATAAGATGGCCGGGGAACACTAATTTACTAAAATATTGACTGATTGATTCCTAAAAGCTCATCAGCACCTATCTAGCTGGTTGGCCCCGCTTTTCCAAAAGCAATTTTCCAACGGTGCGGAAATAATCATTGCTTACCTCTTTTTCTGCCGGATGCTCGATGCGGCAGTTAACCTGATAGACTTGAAAATTCCATATGGCAATCATCTTGAAAAACTGGAAAAGGATCTGGCAGGTCAATGGGCAATAAGGATCAATGATCAATGGCGTCTTTGTTTTGAATGGGATGAAAAGGCAGGGGACGCCTATCATGCTTATATTACCGATTACCATTAACTGTCCCAGTTATTTAAAGGAGATAGAGTAAATGACAACAGTGCCGTTTATACCAATTCATCCTGGCGAAATCTTATTGGAGGAATTCTTAAATCCATTGGGGATCAGCCAGAATTTACTTGCCAAAAATATGAGGGTAGCGCCTGGCCGGATCAATGAAATCGTCAATGGAAAGCGCGGCATTACCGCTGAGACTGCCTTGCGGCTAGCCTGTGCTTTAGGCACCACTCCGGAATTCTGGCTAAATCTTCAGATGAAGTATGATCTGCACCTGGCAGAGCAGCTCAATTCCGATATCTGCAAAGAGGTGATTCCCTTCGAATTAGCCTGAGCGTTTATTTAGATGCGTGCCGCCGAATAAACTGATCGACAAAGGCCATTAATTCGTTTTCGCGCTCGGGCGGAAAAAGTATTTTAATTTCCTGCTCGAGGTTCTGTAGCCGGGTGGTCAGCACCAATTGCAGCCGCTCCGGCTCATGGCGAACGGACAGATCTTTGACACGTGCGAGCGGGATATAGCTATATATCATGCCGTATTTGGCTCTGGTATTGCTCATATTTTCTTCGGCCAGCATGAAATAGAAATGGCTGGTGACAATTGCCAGATTGGCTGCCAGCTCGCGGCGGTAAAAGCTGCGGCCCTGCCATATAGCTGGACGGTACAATAAAGACTGGATCTGTTCGCCCGGCAGAAGCAGGTACATGCTGATCATATTCCTGAATTTATAGCTCAATGGGTTTAATAACGGACTGTCGACCTCTGCGCTGGTTGAAGTCAGGGCGTTTTGGCCAGATATCAATGAACGCAGCTGTACGGATAATTCCTCGAATAGGCCAGAACTGACCGTGTTGTAATAAATGCGCGTTTGTTTGATCTGCCCCTGTTGGAGCGAGCTGAACTCGATCCACGAAAAGAGCAGGATCGAACCCATTTGGAATGAGAGAAGCTGCTCGAATGGTATCGCCTGTAGCTGCGTTACTGCACCCGCCGGCGTGATAGAAACCAACAGCAGCTGCTGGGCGGTCAGCGCCAGTATCCAGTTGGGGGTCAGGACACGCCTGGAATTAAAGAAAAACCTTTTGCTGTCTTTACCGCCTTCTTCCACAACCTGGCTGGGTACCTTGAGCAAAATCAAGGTCTGTTCGCCGGGTGTCATTTCAGCCTGTATGGCCTGGCCAATTTCGGGATCCAGATCGTCAAGGCGGTCGACTCTAGCAGTAAAATCCTGCCTGGTTGGGCGTTCTATCACCCAATCGAAGGGGCTGAGGATACGCTTCTTCGCCTGATTTTGTGAAATATCACCCTTCATGGGAATGTCTCCACTCGATATTAACTATCAAATTGATTGTACATTCAGGATGAAATTATCACAATATTCGTGGTGCAGTTCAATTGAACCAGGGCAGTATCCGGTAGCCGATATTATTGTCTCACACAATTGCGCCCGTCTGACTTGGCGCGATAAAGCGCCGCATCCGCCCTCGCCAGCATGCCTTGAACATCGCTGCTGGTGCTGAAGCTGCCCGCCGCTATCCCAACGCTGATCGTCACACCCGCCGAAATCGGTGATGCCTGGTGAGGAATGGCCAGGTTCTGAACGGCCAGCCGGATACGCTCTGCCACCAAACCGGCGATACGCATGTCCGCTCCCGGCAGTAAGGCGACAAACTCTTCACCCCCAAAGCGGGCCACAATATCAGCGCTGTTGCGCAACGACTTTAATAGCACGCCAGCAATCTGTCGCAGACATTCATCCCCGGCCGGGTGCCCATAGCAGTCGTTGTAAAGCTTGAAATGATCGATATCCGCCATCAAGATCGCCAGCAAGTCAGACTGTGGTTGCTGCACCAGGCGATCCAGGTATTCATTCAGCTCCAGGCGATTCGGGATGGCAGTCAGCGGGTCGATGTGGGATAGTTCGGCTAATTTCATATTCTTCACAGATAGAATGGCGTGCTGGATGCGCTCGCGCAGGTTGAGCAGATAGCTACGGCGCTGGTCGTGTTCGAGCCGGTAATTTGCAAACAGCGTGAACCCGATGCACGTATACAGGACGGTGATGTTACTTGCCTGAACTAGCACCGGCACGCCAGGGCTAAAAGGGTAAAATATCACATAAATCCCGCCGAGCAGCATGGAGGCCGCCACCGCTTGCCAAAACCGCAGCTGCACGATGATATTGCCAAACGTGATAATCAATAACAGCACCGCATGGTAGTAGATCGCTTTCGGATCTTTGCTGATGTTAAGCAAATAAATGACGCCGGCTCCGGTGCCAACCGTAATCGCGGCTTCAAGGTTCTCTCTGGCCACCGCAGGAATCCCGCGATACAATGCCGCCATGAACAGAAAAGTTGCCGGGGTGATGATGGCAAAATGGATGACCAGCGCCGAGCTAAAAACGTCCGGGATCATGATGCGATCGGCGAACAAGAATAAATTGTAAATCAAGACCGATACCAGGCCCCCGATGATCAGATAATGAGCACGGGTCGCACCGGTTTCACGTTCAAATAGCTCTTCAAGATGGGCCGGGAAACGAAGCCAATGGAAACCTTTTTCAAGAGTTGTGTCTACTTCACCTGCTAAAACAGGTAATTCTTGTTCGGGGATATCGATCCCAACAGGATGGGGACTGCCGTGATTTTCAAAATGAGGTTTATCCGGCATGATCACTCCAAACACTCATCTAAGGGATCAGAGTCATTCAAATTCTGACCACACAACATAATTTCCACGAATTTATATACATAGCTCGTCTTTGTTCTCCCGCCAGTAATGGATCTATATTGTTATCGTTGCCGAACTTAACAATTTTTATAATAAATTTTATGTTAATTAACTGTTAAATGAAGCTAAACTTTTCCCACCTGTATTCTATAGGGTTAAACCCCAAACTGTTATTCTGGTTCTGACCAACCAGCGCAAGCGCAGAAAATATCGGCGTTCAATCACAGGGAAAGAGTAGAGCAAGCGTCAAGCATTTGGCAGTAGTGCGTGTTAATATAAGTATCAATAAACGACTTCTCTTCTTCTCCTCCTTTAAAAGAGCACTCCCGGGTCGGCGTCCCAGGAGTGCTCAGCATTTAATTGATACTATAATTGTTTTTAATAAAAATAATGGAACTTATTTGGATGGAGAAAGAAACGGCAGCATGGATAATGCTCGCACAACCGATGTCCGCCAGGGCGTGCGTATTGAAATCCTCAGCGTGCTCTGGAATCTGATCGAGATGGCGCTGGCAATCGCAGCAGGGCTGGCAGCCGGCAGTATCCTCTTAATCGCTTTTGGTCTTGACAGCCTGATAGAGCTGGTCAGCAGTGGCATGCTGCTGTGGCGGTTGCTGGTTGAAAGCCGTCAGGGCGACGTGGAGCGCGTCGAGCAGGCCGAACGGCGCGCCAGCCGGGTGGTGGCCATCAGCCTGGCGTTGCTATGCATCTACGTGCTGGTGACGGCCGTCTACGGGTTGGTCATGCGTACCCAACCCGAAAACTCTATGCTAGGTATCGGCGTCTCGGCGGCAGCCGTGCTGGTCATGCCTTACCTGGCGGTCAGCAAGCGGCGCATTGCTAAGCGAATGGACAGCGAGGCGCTGCACGGCGATGCCGCCAATTCCATCACCTGCGCCTATATGGCGGGCACTGTGCTGGCCGGCCTGGCCGCCAATACATTGTTGGGTTGGTGGTGGGCAGAAGCTGTGGCGGCGCTGCTGTTCCTCGTCTGGCTCATTCGAGAAACCCGTGAAGCTTTTGAAGAGGCACATTTCGGGAAATCCGAATAAAGCCCGCTTTTAATAGAGATTATAAGGGTTTGGCATCATAAAACCTCGACAGTGTGCAATCCTGTCGAGGTTTTATGGATTGTTTTTCCAGTTGATAGGTTATTGCGCGGGCGTAGCGCTGGGTTCCGGCGTATCAGTCGGGCTGGGTTGGACATCCAGATCGGTTGGCTCAAGCGTTGCCGTAAGTTGAATAGCTGGCGTTTCTGAAGGTCTGGGCGCCTGGCTCGCTTCGCATGCTTATGCAGGTGCTGTTATGACCTCATTAATCTTATCTTAATCTAGCATCCGTACAATGATAAGTGATCGATTTTGTCCACGTTTTTCCTGTCATCAATAGGAGGGACTTGTATGTCAGCTATTTATAAGTTTTTATTATCCTTGTTTGCTATTGTGGCGGTCGTGGTGGTTGGCTTTGCTATCTTTGGCGCCGTGAAATTAGCTGCTGCGCAGGGCAACCTGGCCTCCATTCAGGCCCGGCCGGCGGCCTCAACCAGCGCCGGCCTGACCAGTCCCAGCGACTCCGGTGGAACGGTGAAAGTTGGCCCGCAAGAGGCCGGAAATTGCTCGCTGCACAAACTGCCTGTTGGAACAACAGTCGATTGGGTCAACGGGGCCTACGCCGCGAATACTTACTCCTATTATCAAGTCGGTCTGCATTTCGGTAACTATACCTATACTCGCTTTATCAATGCCTACAACTGCGCCATCATTCCAGATCCCAACAGTGACTGCGCCTTGTATGGCACCAACTGCACGAATAATCCCGAGTTGGCCGAGATTGTGGTCAGCCAACAGTTGGCCGGTTTATGCGCGCTGCACAAACTGCCACACGGTACCGTGATCGATAAGGTCAGTGTGGCTTATGAAAAAATTCCAAAACCTTATTATCAAGTTAATTTGCATTTTGGCAATTACGCCTACACGCGCTATATCGATGCCACCAACTGCGATATCATTCCGAACCCGAATTAGTTTTTCAATAACCAATCTGCCGGTAACATCAATAAGCGGGGCTGCGCATGAAACGCACCCCGCTTTTATTTTAACCGGCGTGGCCGGGCTGTCTAAGGCGCCGGCGTGGCGCTGGGTTCAGGAAGCGGCGTGTCAGACGGAGATACCGGCGCTGTGGCGGTCGGTTCAACCGGCTGGATTGTGAGCGTCGGGCTCGGCAGGCTGGTTGCTGAAGGCAGCGTGGTAGCCGATGGTGTCGGGCTGGCGGGAATGACAGAAGCTTCAGGCGGCAGAATGGTAACCGAGGGTAGCGGGGTGGCAGTTGCCGCCGGAACGGTTAACGAAGGTGCCGTAGGCGTAGGCGTAGCAGTCTTTGGCAGGCTGAGTCCGGCCAGCAGATAGAACCACTGGGACGGGCACCAGTCGGAGACATTGCCGGCCGCATCATAGGCACGCACCGCCCAATAGTAGCCGCCCTCGCCAATGCTGACTGGCAGCTTGTAGCTGGTGACCTTACCAAGCCGGGTTGGCGGGGGATAACTGCCCAGGCTATCCGGTGCAAACTCCAGATCGTAGCCGGCTGCATCCTGCACTTTGCTCCAGGTCAACGAGAGCTGCGAATTGGTGGCAGATCCGCCGTTCGCCGGGCTAAGCGGGCTGGGAGTAGCAGGTGGTGTCCAATCCAGGGTAAATGAGTGGACAGCGCTCCACGCTCCAGCCGCGCCTTCTGAGTTTACCCCACGCACCCGCCAATAGTAGGTTGCATAGCGAGGATAAAACATCAGTCCCATCGGGTTGGTTACCTGGATGACGGCTAAGGTTTGGGTGGCGTCTCCGGGGAATGCTCGCGGCTTTGCAGCAGAAAAGTTGGTGCTGTTTGAAAACTGCAGCTCAAAATGGTCGGCAAATGCCACATTACTGAAGCTGACTTTCAGGGTAACGGGATCATACATACTACCAACATCCGGCGGAAGGCCAAGTATCGCCTTATTTTCGGGTATCAATAACTGCGGGGTTAACGGCAAGGCGGGTTTGATGAACAGAGACCAATTTTGCGGCGGGGGCGGCGGCGTTCCACTGCCATTAAGATTTACCGTCACCTGCCAGGTATATGCACCAGGGGCCAGAGCTTGCCCACTTGCAAGTGTATAGGTGGTTATTTTTGGTCCAAGGTTCACGTTTAGCACTTTGCTGTGGTCGTTAGCATTGGTTATGCTCAAATCATAAGAGCTGGCTCCTGGAAAAGCAGACCATTTAAAGGTGGGACGAGAGCTCATCGTGCTGGTTCCAGATGCCGGTGAGTTCTGCAAGTAGATGTAGAATTGGCTGCTGGAAGATGTTTGGCTGCCATCCGCGAACAATGCGGTTACCGTCCAATCATCCACATGGCCGTAATCCAGCGGGTTGCCAGCAGGTGGTGTGAAGCCGGGTTTGCTCAAACTCAAAACCTGTGTGGCAGACCCATTTACCAGGAACAGGTAAGGCGATCCATTTACCCAGATATATAACTGGTAGCTTTGTGCACCCGGAACTGCTTTCCACGAAAATGTGGGACGGATCTGATTGAGGATGGCACCATTGAATGGCTTAAGCTGGGTTGGATAGGGATGACTCAGATTACTATTCACAATGAATGAAGTCGTCTCGCTCCATGGGCTCGAATAATCGGAATTATAGGCGCGTATACGAGTGTAATAGACGCCTGCAGGTTCTTGCGTCTGCCAATACCAGGTGGTAGGAGAATAATATGCGTAAACACTGGTACTCCATACCAGAGATTGGAATGATGAACTGGTACTGACCTGAATCTCAACCTGGTCTGCAACATAATTCGATAGTGTCCAATTAAAATCAACATTCCAGTCGACATGGTCATTCTCCGCAGGTGTGACCAAAACTGGCACCGGTGGGATAAGATCTGCAGAAGGTGGAGATGAGACGATGGTTAGATGGAATGGAGCAGCCTGGGATAAATTTCCCAAACCGTCGCTGGACTGAACCGTCCAGGCATAAGTATCGGGTGTAAGGGGACTGCTGGGTGTGAAATCGGTCCCAGAAAGGTGATCCCATACCAGGTCGGCTCCGGCTGAAGGAGAAACCGTCAATTTATAGTAGCTGGCAGCCGCAACATTGTCCCAGGTGAAGTCCGGTTGACCATTTGTGGTAATCGTATAATCGGCCGGAGCGGTCATTAATGGAGCAGCAGGTGGGGTAGCATGAAATATAAAAGAGGCTACCGGGCTCCACTTGCCTGCCACATTCAACGTATCGATGATGGCTCGCACTCTCCAGTAATAAACTCCATCGGGTATGGACGCATTCAGGGTAGGATTCACGGAGGTAACCCGACTATCCAGAACAGGTTGAGTAAAGCTGGGCTGCTTATCGATTTGAATCTGGTAGTCAAAAGTCTCCCCCGGCAGACTGGATGACGGCGCCTGCCAGGAAAAGGTCAACGAATTAACCTCTTTTTTCGCATCCGGATTGAGTGAGCCTGGGGCAGACGGTAGTGGTGGTGTGACCGTTAAAATCCACGGTTTAGACGGGCACTCCCTTTGCCCAGTTTGCAGCGTCACACAAACCCCCCAATAATAAACCTGATCATCCAAAGCCTGGGCCGGGCCTGGGGTATAGCTCGTCTGCCGGCCGGATTGGGTCGGAACAGAATTAAAATTAAGGTTTGGGGAATTGGGCAATGACAAATAAAAATCAAAATTAACGGCCCCGCTGACTGCTATCCAGCTAAAGTTGGGCATTGTATTGGTCGTAAAGGCACCGTCACTGGGGGAATGCTGCACTGTCGCTGTAAAACGGCGGACCGGCGAAGGTGTGCTGTTCATACCATTGCCAAAGGCAGTCACACGCCAGTAATAGGTCCTGCCATACTTCAAACCGCTGAGAGGCCTGGGGGTATAGGACGTTGCAGACGTGTAGTAGTCTATCATCGAAGAACCAAAAAGCGAATCGGCAGTAATTTCAAGGAAATAAAAACTGGCCCCAGGTTCTGCTGTCCAGCTGAAAGTGGGCGTTACAGTAGAGAGATTGACCCGGTCAGGCGGTGATATGAGCTTGGGTGGGTTGGGCGGATCGCTCATGGCCTGAGCAGGTTTAGGCGACAGTCCTAACAGGAACAGTACGATGGCCAGAAACAAGATCGCCTGGCTATGTTTCAATAGCGGTAAAAAGCAGCGCTTTGCAATCATATTGAAGCTCCCCTACTATGAAATTTGAAAAAAATACCTTGTGGGTATTCTACGTGCAAATAGATTAAACTCAGCCCGGCTGAAAGAAATAGCCAATCCAATCCCCACCTGACGAGCTAATTTTTGAAAAGGTTTTTAGAAAATCGAATACTCGCTCCCCCGAGTATTTCATTATTTCAGTTAGTGTAGAATCGGAACACAGTTATTATACTTCCACTACCCGATAAACCCAATGAAAACAATCATAAATCTTGACAGGGTTTTCAGGGACCCTGTCAAGTTTATCAGGCGTTTGAAAGGTTTTCGAATTGCGGCGGTTGTCCTATTTACAGCGCCGGCATGGCGCCGGGTTCAGGAAGCGGCGCGTCGAACGGTTTATCAGCAGGCATGGCGGTCGGTCATCCTGACCGGAATCCCCAGTTGGGCGTGGCTGCGGAACCGCAAGAATTAGCTACAACTTCCTCGGTAGCAACCGTGGGCCGGTCATGAAGAATAGAACCATCCAGCTGCACAGGCTGAAGTAGCCCGTCTGCCAGACGACGAAAGCGATTCCGCCCCAGGCAGACAGGTCCTTTGACTCGTGCACGATCATGAACGCATCCCGGACGGCTTGAATTCCGAACCTGAAAGCGGGGGTAGGATTT
>DATFYI010000294.1:0-8547 GCA_035315125.1 Anaerolineaceae bacterium
TTAAAGTTTGACATTTACTCCAACCTCAGCTGATCGATTATTAAGTATTTATCTGGCCCTGGGCCAGTATCCAATTCTAAGCAGTCGTATTCGCGCCCGTATGCGCCGTGAGCTGTTCGAGAATAATATTGTGTTACCCCAGAACTTTGAGGCTGAGGTACGCGAAGGTGCACTCCGCTCGCAGGAGCGCGAGGGGCTGCGCAACCCGTTTAATGATGAGCCTGCTGAGCTTTGGGACATGCGCATGTCGCATATTCGCGACCAATTAACTGATCTGAGTTTTAGCGAGCATTTCTCGTTTGAAGTCTTCCAACGGTTGGTGAATGAAGTTCTCAAAGAAAGGGGAATTTCTGTAGATCAGCTGCTGCTCTCTATCAATCCTGAGGTAGCTCCTTTGGAACTGGTTTTTGAACAGGCCATGACTATCGATCGCTTGCCGGTAGCTGAACGATCCAAATTAGACGCACGTTTGCAAGAATCTAAAGTTGTCTTGATCCGCCATATTATCAGTGATCAGCTGCGTTATATCAATATTGCTAAAGATTGGTTTACAATCTCCGACCTGGTTGAAATCCAGCGACACAAGATTGGTGTTGGAAAAATTGGGGGTAAGGCAGCCGGGATGATGTTGGCATTTCGAATTCTCAATGAGATCGCCGACCCGGCATTAAAAACTTGCCTGTCTGTGCCGGAATCATTTTTTATCGGTTCGGATGAGATGTATACGTACATGTCTATCAACAATCTTGTGCACTGGAATGATCAGAAATATAAAACAGAAGATCAAATGCGGCTGGAATATCCTCTGATCGTAGCCGATTACGTAGCGGGTGAGTTTTCTCCCGATATTCAAGAAAAATTGCAAGGCGTATTGATCAATGTAGGTCGCAAGCCCTTGATCATTCGCTCGTCCAGCCTGTTGGAAGATAATTTTGGCACTTCATTCGCCGGCAAATATGAAAGTATTTTTTTGCCTAACCAGGGATCCCTTGCTGAAAATCTAAAGGCGCTGACCCAGGGGATTGCTAAAATCTACGCCTCTATATTTGATCCTTATGCTTTGCTTTATCGGCGCGGCCGTGGCTTGCAGGATTACGATGAGCGAATGGCGGTCTTAATCCAGGTGGTTGAGGGCGAAACTTTTGGTCGATATTTTTTCCCGGATATTGCCGGAGTGGCATTCAGCCGGAATCTCTACCGTTGGGCGCCGCAAATTCGACGTGAAGATGGGTTCCTCCGCATGGTGTGGGGCTTAGGTACCCGAGCCGTTGACAGGGTTGGCAATGATTATCCACGCCTGGTAGCGCTCAGCCACCCACTCTTGCGTCCATCCAATGACCACAAAACTATGCGCAGGTATTCGCAACAGTATATTGACTTGATCGACCTGGAAGAAAATGAGGTCAAGACCTTGCCAATCCATGAGGTGCTGACAGCCCATTATCCAGCATTGCGCTTTATTGCCCAATTAGACGAAGAGGGTGATTTTATTTCAATGCGCAGCAATCTGATCGAGGGCGATGCGAACCGTTTGGTGTTGACCTTTGACGATCTGCTCCGCCGGACTCCATTTGCCGAGTACATCCGTAAAATGCTGAATTTGTTGGAAAGCAGTTACCATTCACCGGTCGATTTAGAGTTTGCTGGCAAAGTCCAAATGGATCGTGCCGGTAAGCCGGAACTCCAAATAGCCCTGGTGCAGTGCCGCCCGCAAAGTTATATGACTGAGTCAGCTCAGGTTCCGTTGCCAGAGAGTTTAGATCCCGAGAAAGTAGTTTTTCTGACACGTTTTGTTGTACCGCAGGGTTACATTGCCCAGGTAGATTATGTGGTTTTTGTACCGCCAGAAGGATATTTTTGTCTTCATTCCGAAGCAGACCGTCATGAACTTGGACAGGCGATCGGTCGATTGAACAAAGCGCTGACAGGTGAATCGTTCATTTGTGTAGGTCCGGGACGTTGGGGCAGCTCAAACACCGATCTGGGTGTGCCGATAGCCTACGGCGATATTTATAACACACGGGCGCTGGTCGAGTTGGCTGGGGAAGGTATCGGCCCTGCACCGGAGCCATCGCTCGGAACACATTTTTTCCAGGATCTGCTGGAAGCGCAAATATTCCCGTTGGCAATCTATCTGGATGATAAACAGACGATTTTTAACCATAAATTCTTTTTTGACACACCCAACCGGTTAGCCGAACGGATTTTGGTGGATGAAAAATTGCTCAGTACGCTGCGTTTAATCAAAGTAACTGATTATGCTCAGGATTCGTTCGTTCAAATTGTAATGAATGATGAAAAAAGTCTGGCCGTGGCATTTTTTGAAAAAGATAAAGGAGAAAGACCAGGTTTGACTGCTGTGCCGGAAGCACGAGCAGAACATTTCATCAAGGAATAATTAGCTTTGTTTTCCCCAAATTTCATAACATGAACTCCAGATAAGGATGTGATAATAGTCGTCCCCGCCGGGTTTTTTCGGATCAAAAAAGAGCGGATTGAAAGTAGCTAGCAGCCGGTAATTCTTTGTGAAATAGTTGCCGCCAGGATCCTGTTTGGCCTGCCAGCGCAACGAATCATCACAATGGACAACCACATCCATGGGCTGGAGCATCTTAAGATATTGGTAAATATCTGATACGCCGGCCTGCTTCATACTGACTACCAGTGGCGTTACCAATCCTACCACGTCGAGCATATCACGGTCCGAATAATAACCGACGTAGCCTAATGGTTCTAGCAGAACACGTGCTCCTACAGGTGTGTTCTGTTTCAACCACAGCCCCATTGCTTTCAAAGCGCTATCCTGACGATAAAATTGATTCAGGCGGGCATTAGAAGAGCTGACGAGACCGAACTCCAATCCGGCCACCATCAAGAGGGATAAGCAGGCATCAAAAAGAAAATGGCCAAAGCGCACCTGTCTCAGATTGTTCCAAATACTGCCAAGCGCCAGCCCGGCCAGGATCAGAACCGTCCACAAGATTGGAATAAAATAACGATCAAAGAAAGTGGCCTTGGTAAAGGTCAGTTGGGCGAAATCTGCGACCGCAAAGGCTGCTAATACAAGCACTGCACGATTCGATCGTGACCGGAAAGTTTGCCAGACTGCCAGAAGTAAAGTTAACGCGCTGGACAGCAAAATGGCGGTGGGAAATTGTGCTGGAATCTCAAATGGTGAAAGATAATCAAAAATAATCGCTATATGAGCCTGGTATGGCTGGCGGTCAAATTGTACATAAGCGACCCACTTGGCCGTGATGCTAAATGGGATGGGTGATCCAAAATAAAGCCAGGCAAATATAAGCCATGGAAGATAAACCGACCCGCTGGACAAAGCGAGACTTAAGGCATTTTTATAGTTTGATTTTAGATCGAACAACAGTAATACGGCAGGCCATAGAAAAAGATCAACCCGCACCCACAACAGCAGTCCACAAAACAGGCCGGCCAGGATGGGCTTACGGATTGTCCAGGTATACCAGGATGCTGCCATAAACAGGATCACCAGAGGCGTTTCCATGCCACCGCTATCCATCCCCCAGAATTTGGAAGACAGGATCAGCAGGCCAAAAGCCAGGGAACGTTGCATCAAACTAAAACCGGCGCGACGCAGCGTTATCCACATGAATAAATATCCCATGGCTGTCGCCGCCAGATCAATGATGCGTACTCCGGCGATGATATGATCTGGACCGGTTAAAAACAACCAGCCGGCCAGCAGCAGGGTTAAAAGCGGGGTAGTAGTCCCGTAAATACGTTCGCCTGGATTATAGACAAAGCCATTCCCCAAAAAAATTTCCCGGGCAAATCGAAAAGTAATGAAAGCATCTTCAAATGTAAAATTCGTCCAGGCCAGCCAGGCTAACCGTATGACCAGGCCCAATATCAGCAGAACCCAGAAGGTTGTTTCCAAATTTCCAAGTGCCTCTTTTAGGCCATGGAATGGATCCCAGCGGCCGGCTGGGTTGAGCTGTTTTTCGCCAGCAGTGCGTCTATGATTATTCATAATGGGTTCAAACCGGTTTATGGCAGCCTCTGGGAGAATACAAACAATCGCTATTTGGGTATCGCCGAACCCTGCCTGGCCGCTTTGATCCGGTTTTTTTCCTGCTCGGTTAAGAAAGCAACCGTGAGAGCGTTGGCTTGCGCCTGGCGGATTTGTTGATTGGTTAAGCCGGCCGCCGGTGCTGCAATCTCGAATTCGTGCCTCAAATTGATGGCGCTAATGCCCGGATCATCCGTATTAATGGTCGCCAGCAGACCCTTTTCAAGGAACTGGAGCAGTGGATGGCTGGCATAATCGGAGACAGTACTGGTCTGAACGTTGCTGGTCAGGCTAGACTCAATACCGGTACCATGTACGGCCAGGTAATCCATGAGAGCAGCATCCTGAGTGGCGGTTACAGCATGTCCTAATCGTTCAGCGCCCAGGTCACGCAGCGCCTGCCAGATATTGGCGGGGCCAGCGGCTTCTCCGGCATGCACGGTAATATGCCAACCGGCGTCCCTGGCTTTATTTAATTGTTGCGTAAATAATTCCCCGGGGAAATGTGCTTCATCGCCCGCCAGATCCAGACCAACAATCCGCTGGCGTTGCCCAAGGAGAGCGTCCAATTCTTTCCATGCGATCTCGGGCCCATAGGTGCGGCTTAAGATGCCAATCAAATTAATCGGCATATTGAATTCCTGGCTACCGGCTTCAGCGCCATCCAGCACGGCTTCAACCACGCCGGCCGGATCCAAACCATGCGCTTCAGCCATAAACCAGGGACTGAAACGTAGCTCAATATAATCAATGCCTTCGCTTTTGGCGTCTTGCACATTTTCATAAGCTATACGGCGGCAGGCGTCATAATCTACCAGCACCCCGGTCATCCACTCGAACTTGCTGATGAAGGACATGATGCCTGGCTGGGGGCCGTTTACCTGCACGTAGGGACGCAGTCCATCAAGATCCCAGGCTGGAAGAGATAAGTGATGCTGGCAACCGAGCTCAAGGATCGTTTGCAGCCTGACACTCCCATCCAGATGGCGGTGCAGATCGATGAAAGGCAAATCCGGGTCGATAACGCTCATTTAAGGAATGGTTTACTTGATTTTTCCGGCCGCTCGCGCCCGTTCGAGCAGTCGTTCAGCCAGTTTAACCACCGGTGCATCGACCATCTTGCCCGCAACTGCAAAAGCGCCGCTGCCTTTCCGTTGGTATTGGGCTGCCGCCTCAACCAGCCTTTGAGCTTCTTCGATGGACTCATTAGAAGGCGTGAAAACATCCTGGACCGGTCTGACCTGATTAGGATGGATGATTTGTTTTCCGGTAAAACCCATTTCTACGCCCCGGCTCGCTTCTTCACGCAGTGCTTCGATATCATTAAAATCAGCGCTGACCAGATCGATGGCTTGCAAATTGTATGCAGCGGCATGCAGTACGATAGCGCTGCGGGCGTAAAAAACTTCCCAGGCTGCCGAGGTACGTTGCGCTCCCAAACCTACTGCCAGATCTTCGGCGCCAAAAATCAGACCCGATAGGCGCGGCACGGCCGTACAGATCTCTGACAGATGAATGACTGATTGTGGCGTCTCTATGAGAGCCAGCAAAATTAGGCTGCCAATCGACCAGTTCATTTGATGTTCCATGGCTGCCAGTCGCATATTGATCCATTGTAATTGATCGGCGCTTTCGACTTTCGGTAGAACGATTCCATCAGGGTGGGCCGGCAGAACACCCGCCAGATCGTCTTCAGCCAGACCTGATTGGAGCGAGTTAATTCTTACCAGTCGTTCGGATTGGCCAAATTGGAGTGTTTGGAGTGCTTCTGCAATGGTAAGGCGGGCGCCTAGTTTACGGTTGACGGCTACGCCGTCTTCAAGATCCAGACAGATACTGTCTACTGCCAGGTTGGTAGATTTTTGGATTTTGTGGAGATCGTCCCCAGGCACGTATAATAAGGCGCGACGAGCGTGCATGTTTCCTCCGCATACAGATTTGATGATCAGGTTTATGATATCATAGGCAACACGGAAATACATTGGATCAGTTTATTATATAAATCATCAGAAACCGAGCTATGCACGCCCTGCAGTCTCTCCCTGTAGCCTACCGTCTGGCCGGCAATTTGGATCTCTCCAAAGACCGGCGAGCTTTGTTGATCCTGAACGTGGCGGGTTTTGCATTGATGATCGGTTTCGGTTGGTTGTTTTTGCAAGCGCTGATGTGGATACGCCCGGTGGAAGCCGGAACTGGCCTGACCTTTGAGATCTACGGTTTTGCAAGTGGGCTCGAATTGCTGGTGGGTGGCCTATTGGTAACTGTTCTCGTAATTATTCTGCATGAAGCAGCACACGGTCTGTTTTTTTGGATCTTTACCCATTCACGGCCGGTTTTTGCTTACAGAATCTATTACGCCTATGCTTCCGCCCCGGGCTGGTACCTGCCTCGCAACCAATACCTGATCACCAGCCTGGCCCCCATCGTGCTGCTGACCGGCTTAGGGCTGCTGCTTTTGGCAGTCCTACCACCGGCCTGGTTCCTGGCAGTGCTGGCTTTCATGACCTTTAATGCCAGCGGAGCGATCGGCGATCTGGTGGTTGCTATCTGGTTAATGAAGCAACCAGTCTGTTGCCTGGCGCAAGATTACGGCGACTCAATCGCATTGTATTTACCCGCAGAGGCGTGAAGCGGGCTGTGAAGTATGTAAAAGACGAGAAGTTAAGCCTGTCGTCTGATATATTTTTCGATGGTGGGAATAAAATTTGGGATGTCGAGTGGCTTGGTGATATAGCCATCGCAGCCGGAATCCAGGGCTTTCTTACGATCGCCGGGCAATATATGTGCGGTCATGGCTAAAAGTGGAATAATGGTCGTGGTTGCATCCTTTTTGAGCTGTTGAGCCAGGTGCCAGCCGTCAATCTCCGGTATGGTAAGATCCATCAGGATCAGGTCAGGCTGCTGACTGCGGGCCAGCTCCAGACCGCTGCGGCCGTCTGTTGCTTTGATAGTTTGGAAACCGCCCCGCTCAAGCAAAAAACTGACCAGTTCCAGGTTATCAAGGTTATCTTCAATTACCAGGATGGATCCGGCAGTCATTCGATGCTCCCTTTTAATCAACTATACAAGCAATCCGGCCTTCCGTCAAATGCAGCGGGAGGATAAATCCTTGTAGCCCCCTGCTATATATGATAGAATGGGGTCGCATTGGGAGCGAAAAGACTTCCTGGAGGGATGGCCGAGCGGCTTAAGGCGCCTGTCTTGAAAACAGGTATGGGGAAACCCATCGTGGGTTCGAATCCCTCTCCCTCCGCCTGAAGTTTTTTTGCTTGCCGGGGGGTAATTGAAAAGCAAAATTGGGGAGGTGCCAGAGTGGCCGATTGGGCTCGCCTGCTAAGTGAGTGCTGGGGATTAACTCAGCCGTGGGTTCGAATCCCACCCTCCCCGCTGGATACATTATTCAGCCGTGTGGCAATGAATTAAGGGGTATTTTCAAACCATTTTCTGGTGCAGGATTGCCCCAAGGTGGTTTGCATCGATTGCCAGAACTGCCTCAAAATGCTCATTAGCCTGGCTAATCTCACCCAGACCGAGATAACCCATTGCCAGCAAATAGTGACAATGTAGGCGATTCAGCGCCTGTAAATCCGCCTCAAAAACCAGAAAATCGGGCAGGGAAACAGCAAAGTAATCCATCACCACATCATCTTCGAGGTGAACCTTACCATACTCGATCAATTTATTAAAAACAGCTTGGGCGTCCTCCGTGCGCTTTAATTTTAAAAGCGCCAGTCCCTGGTAAAACAGCATGTCGGGTGGTTGGTCATTGTAATATTGCGCTGAGCCGGGATCTGTCAAACCGCTGGATGCCCGGGTAAACCAGCTGGAAGCCGCCTCAGCATCGCCTGACTGTTCGTATGCACATCCCAGGAAGTAAAAGATATTATTTTCCTGGGCGCCGTACAATTTCCCTTCTCCTAGATTGTTGGGATAAGACTGGGCCTGCATCAACAGGTCAATCGCCTGATCCGGCGCCCCGGCAGCCAGCAACGCTTTGGATTTTTCCAGCAGGCTGGTGACGTATTGCCCGGTCACTTTGCCCTCGCCGCCTTCCCAGGGGTGAAAATTCCGGGCTGCCAGGCGTTGATAGGCTTCATCCGGACGCCCACACAAATTGAGTAAGGTGATGTACTCAATGCTCAGATCGTCGCGCTGCTCCACCAGATCGAGGTGCTGTTGGAAAACCGCCAGGCGTTCTTGCGGTTTGCGATTGAGCCGTTTATAAAGCTGGTCGAGCTCAAAGAACAGGCGTGCATCGCAGGCATTGAGCGCAAAAGCCTTTTCATAACACGTAAGCGCTTTTTGAGGATCGGCGCGCTTATTGAAATAACCCAATCCCAAATTGCGGTAAACCGTGGCGAAAGTGTTATCCAGTTGGCTAGATTTTTCCCAGCAGGCCATTGCCTCATCATAACGGCGGTGTGCATACCAGAAATTTCCTAAATAATACGGAGCCCGTGCGTCTTCAGGATTTATACGTTGAGCCGTTTCGAGGATATCCA
>DATFYI010000295.1:0-12560 GCA_035315125.1 Anaerolineaceae bacterium
GGATATCATCAATGAGCTAGGGCCACGCTTGCAAAGTCTGGAAAAACAAGCTCGTCGAGTCCAGGAATATGAGCGGGTAAAAGCCGATTTACAGGTTTTGTTACGAGAATGGTACGGTTTTAATTGGCATAAAACCCAGCAAGAATTGGCCCATGCTCGCGAAGTTTTAAAAACTCAAGAGACCCGCCAGCAGCAGGCCCACCAAAAGTTGGCAGATGTAGATGAGACAATGAATGGGCTGCGTGTCCAACTAACTGAAGTTCGCAGCAGCTTAAATAATTGGCACAACCAATCTGCCGCCTTGCACAGCCAGCGCGAACAAATCAGTCGGGATTTGGCCGTGAAAGATGAACGGCAACGGGCGCTACAGGAGCAACGGCAAAGCTCCCAAAGCGACCTGGCTCGTTTAGAGGAAGAAAATAAAGCTCAGCAAGAACGCTTGCAGGAGTTGCAATCTGAACATGTACGCCTCCAAACCGAGTTGGATGATGCTCGAGCAGAGCTCCTGAAAGCACAGCAGCAGATGGCGAATCGTCAGGCAGAACGCGAGCAAATTGAAAAATCTGTGCGAGAGACACGTCGTGCTCAGATTGATAACGAAACTAAAAAAGTACGGCAAACAGCTCATCTGGAAGAGCTGCGTAGTCGTTTGGTTTCTGCACAAAAAAGCCATTCTGATCTTTTGGCCTCCATAACCGAAGATGGAGAAGTTATCAAAGCTGCTACCCTCAGGCTGGAGCACGCTCAATCAACCCGTCTGGAAGCTGAGAACGAAATCAAGAATGCCGAAAAAATGTTGCAAGATCACCGGCGCAGCATCGCGGAAAGCGAAGCAGCTCGGAGACATGCTTTAGATGACCGGTCCCGTCTGGAAGCAAGCCGCACTCGTTTTCGTGCTCAACTAGAAGTGTTTTTAGAAGCTGAGAAATCCTTTTCAGGGCTCAACCAGGGTGCACGGGCTGTCCTCGAGGCGTCTCGAAAAGGTCAAATTCAGGGAACATATCTGGCATTAAGCCAGCAGTTATTCGTGCCGCCGGAATATGAGCAGGCTGTCACGGCGGTGCTTGGTGAGTATCTAGATGGTGTGTTGGTTAGTCCATCCACAGATCTTGAGAATGTTTTAAAGCTATTAGAGCAAGGCGAAAAAGGTCGCGCTGTGCTCTTGCCTCTGGATACCGGTTGGGAAGAAGATGTGTTTACGAAGCCTGACGATCTAGATAGCCTTGGTATTGCGGCAGATCTGGTAAGTTGTCCGGAAGATCTGCGGCCGCTGCTCCGTTTGTTGCTGGGTCAGGTGGTCATTGTACGGAACCGCGCTGCAGCCCGCCGGATGGTCGCCGGTCTTCCACGCACTGTTCGAGTTGTGACCTTGAAAGGTGAGGTTTTTTGGGGAAATGGCATGGTCGTCGCCGGGCAGGATGGACGATCCGGCGTTATTGCCAGACCTCGTCAGAAGCTCGAGATCCAGGGGTTAATGGTAGAAGTCGAAAATGATTTGAATTTGGTTAAACAAAAAATCCAATTATTTGACCAGGAGATCAATCAAAAGAAGGCGCTCGAACAAGAATTAGATAAAAAAGTACGTCAGGCGAATGAGAACTTTAAAGCGGCCGGTCAGAATTACCAGCAAGCCAGCCTGGAACAGCAAAGACTAACTCAAAAGCATGAATGGCAACGGGACCAGTTTGTTGCTCTTGAAAAGCAGATTCGTCAAACGGATCAGGAAATCAATCTGATTAATAAAGAAATTGAAAGTCTGAATATGCATATTCTTGGATTGAGCGACCAAATCCGCGAGAAAAATCGCCAATTAATGGATATGCCTTTAGATGATTTACAGGCTGAAGCGGCACATTGGAACACGACTGCGGCAGTTGCGTTGAGAGCGGTTAAAGATACGGATAGCCGCCTGGGTGAATACCAACAGACATTAAAAAACAATACCGAGCAGCAAGCAATTGTTACCCGCCGGCTTGAGACCATTGGCTTGGCATTAAGCAGCCTGGATAATGAAAAAAGCACCCTCAGGACAAATGAGGGCAAAATTTTTGAAGAAATAGAATTGCTCCAAAAGCAGATTGAGCCTTCCGAAAAAGAATTAGAAGCGATCGAACAAGAATATGCAGCTATCCAGACCACTCATACTGCAGTGCAACAAGCCTTGACCGTGGCGGAGCGCTACTTAACCCAGGCGCAATTGGAAGTTTCTCGCCATCGTGAGGCATTAGATACATTGCGACACAAAGTGGAAGAAGATTTTGGCCTGGTAGCGTTTGAATATGATAACAATATGCCCGGGCCGACACCCCTTCCACTGGATGGTATGGTGCAACAATTGCCATCTGTAAACGAGATAAATCCCGATTTGGAAGAAAATATTAATCGCAGCAGGGCACAATTGCGCCGTATTGGGGCTATTAACCCAGATGCTTTGAGTGAGTTCCAATCGGTTAGTGAACGTTACAAATTTCTCAATAGCCAGGTTGCTGATTTAAACAAGGCAGATAATGATCTACGCAAGGTGATTTCTGAGCTGGATGATTTGATGAAAAGAGAGTTTCGTAAGACCTTTGATGCCGTCGCTACGGAATTTCACCAGATGTTTACACGCCTGTTTGGAGGCGGTTCGGCGCGCTTGATCTTAACTGATGGGGACGACCCCTCAGAAACGGGTATTGATATCGAAGCCAGATTGCCTGGACGTCGTGAACAAGGCCTTTCTTTATTATCAGGCGGTGAGCGCAGCCTGGCTGCTGCTGCGCTTGTCTTTTCATTGCTAAAAGTATCGCCGACTCCATTTTGTGTCCTTGATGAAGTGGATGCCATGCTGGATGAAGCCAATGTTGGACGTTTTTGCGATTTGCTGTTAGAACTCAGTAAAAATACACAGTTTATTGTGATTACACACAACCGGAATACTGTCCAGTCGGCCGGCGTGATTTATGGGGTAACAATGGGGCGTGATTCAGCCAGCCAGGTGATCAGTTTAAAGCTGGATGAGATCAGCGAAGAGATGGTTAAATAGAGTTCACTCCATAAAAAGCCCCCGACGATATATGTTGGGGGCTTTTTATATAGATGAAACCTTTGTAAGCTATTGGCCGGTTGGGACCTGGTTTGCAGGTGATAATGTTGGATCGGTTGGCACGTTTTGCATCCAGATATCGAACTTTTGGATATCTTTAGCAGTTCTTTGTGTATTGAGCCAATTTGTGAACTCAGTATCTTTGTTGGACTGGATTTGAGTGGCGCTCAATGCACGAACTTCATGCCCAAGTGATTGGATGATATGCCAGCCGTATTGGGATTTGACCGGTTGGCTGATTTCACTAACTTTCAGGGCGAATGCGGCTGCTTCAAAGGCAGGGTCCATTTGACCTTTTCCGAACCAGCCCAAATCGCCTCCATTATTTTTAGTCCCCGTGTCTGTGGAGTATTGCGCGGCAACGGTTACGAAGTTTTCTCCTCCCACGATGAGGGCGCGTACCTTTTCAGCAGTGGCCTGATCGGCGACCAGAATATGGCGTGCCCATACTTCGTCTTCAGAGGATTTTACGTCAGAAGTGATTGCGTCTTCCAACTTGGTCCGTAACAGACTCGCTTTTACGATTTGCCGGATATCATTGGCTGTAAAATTGAAGTCTTTCATTTGAGATACGTAAGTTTGCAACTGCTGTTGGTAACCTTGCAGAGTGTACGGCGTACTGGATGGGGTTGGAGTTTGAGGCGCCATTACAGAAGTGGCAGTAGGCGTTTCTGTAGCGGTCTCTGTTGGCGGTAAATTTGTAGCAGTTGGACCAGGTGTATTTGTGGCTGTGGCGGTTGGTGGGAGGGTCGCAGTCGGGGTGGCGGATGGTCCAACCAGAGTTAGCTGTAATGCAGAAAGAGTCGAGGTAGTAATAGGAGTTGGTGTGGTTGTAGATGTCGGCGTTCCGCTCGGATAATAGTTAAAATTGGCTTCTTCAGCTTTTTCAACATCGGCGTCCGATACGGTAATTCCTCGCTTCTGAGCTTCCTGCGCAATGTTTAGATCATCAATCATGCCGTCCAATACCTGACCGCCTAAGGTACTGGCTTGGGTTGGATCAAGCTGAGATTGAATGGATTGCAATTGAGAAGTGAATTGGCTGCTCATGCTCGGGTCACTGCTGAACATTTGATAAAATTGCAGCTCCTGGTTATATTGTTGGATCATTTGCCAGCGCTGGAAACGAACACGCTTTTCGAAATCAGCGAGGGTGATCGTCTGATTACCTACTTTGGCGACCGGGCGCATTGCCTGGAACACCGACTGGTCGAGGATACCATAAGCGATCACCCCGATAACCAGCACGGCGACGATAATTGACCCAATGAGCAGGTATCGTCTTTGAGTATTTTCTTTTTCCAGACGAGCCTGGTGTTTCTTGGTAAGAACTTTTTGATTTGGATTCTTTGGCATTAGGGCGACCTGTTTTCTAAAAAATGCGGGGCATAGAGATGTGACCCCATGCCCCGTTGGCGTACTTAAGTAACATAAGAAGAGATTATCTTCACGCGATCTTTAGAACCTGGCAGTCTTCCTGTTATATTAAGGATTTTAAAGATTTAATGCAGGGTATCCTGCCAGGGTTCCATGGTATACGGTAAAAGGGCCAGATGGCGAGCGCGTTTGATGGCACGTGCCAACTCGCGCTGGTGTCGGGCGCAGGTGCCCGTCTGTCTTCGTGGGCGGATTTTACCATCTTCTGTGACGAACCTTCGCAGCATATCTGTCTGCTTATAGTCGATCAGTGTGTTTTTGTCGGCACAGAACTGGCAAATTTTGGGCCGCGCCACATACCGGCGGCCCATCGGTTGTTCATTTTCATTTCCTAAATCATCAGACATTTATCAAAACTCCAATCAAAATGGATACTCATCTTCAATTTCTTCGGTTTCAGGAGCCTCACTGGCGGGGTGATTTGCGTCACGGCGTTCTCCCAGGATCATCATTTCGTTGGCGACAATTTCTACACTGGTATGTTTGACACCCTCAGTATCTTCCCAGCGACGAGTTTGCAAACGGCCTTCGATGTATACTTGTTGCCCTTTTGTAAGGTATTGTTTGCAAATCTCAGCCAGGTTTCCCCAGGTGACTACATTGAACCATTCAGTTTCCGTGTGTCTTTCTCCATCCGCTGTATTCCAGGTCCTGCTGGTAGCAACCGTAAAGGTCGTTACCGGCCGGCCAGATGGGGTATAACGCATTTCTGGCTCGCGTCCCAGGTGACCAATCACCATAACTTTATTTAATCCTCGGCTCATCTTCAACTCCTTGCCAGAATGACACAAATCCAAACGGCCAGTTTACTCTACAGAAGTGATTAGATAACGCATTACTGGTTCTAGAAAGTGCAAGTTACGATCCAGAGTAGCGCTAAATGTCGGGTCAATCTCGGCTTGGAACAAAACGTATTGACCTTCGCGTTGTTTGCGGATAGCGTAAGCCATGTGGCGTTTACCCCACATATCCACCTTTGCAACCGTACCACCGGATTCGGTGATCCAACCTTTAACTTTATCGACAACGCCTGTCAGAGCCGTTTCATCAACATCGGGTTGGACAATAATAACTAACTCGTAGTTGCGCATTTTGGAAACCTCCTTTCCTCGGGATAGCCCTCAGATTTCACCGTCGGTGGGCTGAGAGCGGAAAGGCAGCAAGATCTTTTTCTTGCTTGCCATGTCAGTTTAGTTTAACACAAAGGGCACATTTTGCACAGTCCAATATTTCTAATTTGGGTTGACAGGTCCAAGATGATCATTGATCATAAATTAAACCACGACTGAACGTTGTAAATGGGCCGACTCAAGCAGTGCAATAATGGTGGCGACATTTTCTCGACTATCATCCAGGCTAATTCGAGCCGGTTTGTTATTCAGAATGGCGTCTGCCATATTTTCCACCTCTCCCAAATAGAGGTTTTTGCTAGTGAAATTCAGACTCTTTTCTTTTTCCCCTTGTAGTAAAGTAATACTCGATGGTTTCTCCGGTTTGAAAGGGTTTGGTAATAGGATTGAGCCTTCGGTGCCGCGGATGATGGCGGAACTGTAATAGGGCAGGCGGAAACTGCAAGAAATCTGAGCCAACATCCCGTTCGCAAAATGGATTTGTCCTCCGAAGGTTTCATCGACCCCACTGGCCATATTGGTCCGCCATCCAAAAACCTCATTGGGTTGGCTGTTCGATATTAAACGGGCATAGCTGATCGGATAACAACCCAAATCCCATATGCTTCCTCCGCCGGCTTCTGGCTTGCCGCGAATATCTTCTGGTCGTTTGAGGATAAAAGTAAAAGTACCCACAAATTGGATGAGTTGACCGATAGCACCCGAACTGACCAATTCCTGAACTTTCAGTGTTTGAGGGTGATGGCGATACATAAAAGCTTCTTGGATTACGACTTTATTCTCGGCCGCTGCGTTTTTAATAGAATCGACTTCTGTAGTGGAAAGCGCCAGGGGCTTCTCACATAATACATGTTTTTTGGCCTTGGCTGCCAGGATGGTCCATTCTGCATGAAGATGGTTTGGCAAAGAGTTATAGATTATGTCCACTTCCGTATCGGCCAGGAGTTCTTCATAACTGCCGTAAGCTTTGGTAATTTTCCAATTATGTGCATATTCTTGGGCTTTATCTAAAGAGCGACTGGCAACTGCAACCAACTCATTCCTCGGCGACATGCGTAGCGGAGTAATCAACGATTCATTAATACGGGCTGTCCCTAAAATACCCCAGCGTAATCGATCCGACATAATTTTCCTCCTAAGAACCTTTTTTATCCGAAATATGATTTTTCTAATTCCTGAAGTAGTATTTGCTAAAATGTTTCTAAAAGATGTTGCGGATCAGCTCGTTGATAATAACTGCGATAGGCTCTTGTTTCGGCCAATAAGGTTTTGAGTTCATTTTCAATTTGGACTTTTTTCGAAAGATTTGTATACCCTTTTTCCTTCAACCAAATGCAATTGCCTTGTTCATTTATAATTTCGATATGACCACTGGCTACCAACCAGGCGATGCCTTTTTGAATAGAGACTTCTCGTTGACCCATGGCTGCGGCAATCTCGGTCAATTTTACACAGCCCTGACTATTTTTCAAAGCGTTCCGCACTAAACCTGTCAAACGTGTCAAAAAAGCCAGCGGTTGATCGTTACTTGGTATTGAACCAAACAAGATGATCCTTTTGGGTTTGACACGGGCCAATGCAACCTGGAGCTCTAGCGGGCCTGGCGGCGCCGTCCAGATTACCAGCGTATTTGCTTGAGTGAGATGGTAACGATCTTTTGCGTAAGGGTGCCCAGGTTTTTCGGCTTCTTGCCAGATGGTATATTCCGTAGAAATTTGTAATTCAGCCAGGATGCCTTGTGGGTCAGATGCCTGACGAAAATCCAGCTCCTCATATTTAGGACGGCTTGGATGGGGCAGAGCTGCAGGTACAACTGAACGGGCATCAATCCACTCGATTTGCAACTCGGACTGCCCGCGGTAATTACTGGTTCGGACGGTATATGCCAGATCAAACGGATCCTCTGGAATAGGAAAGCCGGCGCCCTGCCACCATAACACTTTGCGGCTGGAGCCATGTACGTCCTCAACAATCAACTGCAGATGCTCGTGTGTTTTACCAATGGTTACCGAGCTTTGTAAAGATAATCTTCCCGTGGTAAAAACTAGCTGTGGGTTGCCAGGCCCAAAAGGCGCCATTCGGTCAAGATTTTCTATCTCTTGCAATGAAATCTCGTTTAACGATAGGTTTGCATCAATTGGCAGCTCAAAGACAGGGGCGTGGTCCTGGGTCATGGCCTTAATCGTATGAATGATGGCTCGTTGGAATTCTGGAATTCGAGCTGTCTCAATTGAAAATCCGGCCGCCATTGAATGACCTCCAAACCCAAGTAATAGCGCCTGATTTTCTGAGATTGCCGAAGTGATATTGATCCCTTCAATTGAACGGGCCGAGGCCCGCCCAATCCCATCCGGTGCTGCCGCGATTAAGATTGCAGGGCGGTGATAAAGCTCCACCAACCGGCTGGCTACGATCCCAATTACACCTGCTTCCCAATACGGGTGACTCAAGACTAATACAGGGTTTTCTAAAAGAGCATGGTATTGTTCAATTTGAGCCTGGGCAGCCTGAAAAACCTGATCGCACATCAGTTTGCGTTGGCTGTTGAAACGCTCAACTTCAAGTGCAGTTTGACGGGCCGCTTCGATATCTGGATTTAATAAAAAGGGCACCATCGGGTTAGCATCGCTCAACCGGCCGACTGCATTCAGGCGTGGAGCCAATACAAAGCTGATATGTTCCTCGGTTAGACTGCTTGAATTTACTTCGGCCACCTCAAGCAGCGCTTTTAAGCCCGGTCGAATTTTTTGTCTTAATATTTTCAGGCCGGCATACACGATATAACGGTTATCACCGCTCAAAACTGCCAAATCGGCAACCGTCCCTAATGCAGCCAGATCAAGATATTGATTGATTTCTTTCTTTCGACCAGCTCTAGAGAAAAGCTCTTCAAGCAATTTGTAAGCGCAACCTGCGCCACACAGACCCCGCAAAGGGTGTCCGGCAGGTAATCGTTGGGGATTAACCGACGCCAATGCCTTCGGCAATTCTGAAGGTAAGGTGTGATGGTCCGTAATGATCACATCCACACCATGTTGATTTGCAAAATCGACAGCTTCATGAGCGGTAATGCCCGTGTCACAGGTCAGCAGCAATTGCACGCCGCTGTCTAAAAATTCCCCAAGAACTGGTAAGGTTATCCCATGGGATTCCCTGGCGCGCACTGGAATGTGGTAAATTACCTCAGCACCTAGTGCCTGCAGTCCGCTCACCAGCAGAGTGGTTGAAGATTGCCCGTCTACATCAAAATCACCCCACACACCGATGTGTTCTTTTTGCCGGATGGCTGATTCAATCCTTGAAGCTGCAAGATTCAGGTCCGGCATATCGGCAGGATTTGCTGGAATATAATTCTCCAAATCCAGGAAGTGTTTAATTTTGTGGCGGGTATCATAACCGCGCCGGACCAGGATCTCGGCCAGCAGGACATTTCCGCAAGATGCCTGAAGCACATCCTCCGGTACAGTTACCGGAATCGGCTCAATCCATTGGGGTTTAGCTCCTTTCAAAGCTCAATTTCTCCAATTTGATCGAAATCAATATCAAGTGAATTTTCGACATCGGGTTCTGTATCTTCATCCTTTTCCTGCCAATCACCAGCCCTGGATCCTCGATTGCAGAGCGAACGATAATTGCAGAAAAGACATCGTTTTTCCATTGTCGTGTACAAAAATTGGCCTTCTTTATGGTTCTGGATTTCCTCGATGAGTCGGTGCAGGTAGGTGCGGTCGGATTGATTCTCTGCCTGGCTGTAAATAAAAGTCTCAGGCTCATCTGGAAAATCGGTAAACCAATAGATCATTTCGACCTGCTCCGGCAGGATAGGATTACTGCCATTAAGATATTCGCCGGCTTCGATGAGTATAAGAGGATAAAGCCGTGTTTGCAAACGTGCTTTTAAACGAAAACGGCTGGTTTTATGGCCGGAGGTTTTCCAATCGACAATGATTGCGCGTTGGCCTGGCTCGATAGCAATAAGATCATATTTGGCGATTAGGCGGTAATTTTCGAAAGGTGTTGAAAGTGTATATTCTGGAAAACGCTGTTCTGGTAATGCATTAAAAGGAGCGTTCTGCAAGTAATTTTCCCACCAACGTTGCAAGTCTGCATCCTCAGCCTGATTGGTAAGCTGCTCTACCGGGATACCTAGAGTATGCTGGTGGACCAGCTGGTGAAAACGGCTGCCTTGTTCAAGGTGATGTTCCAATTCCAGAACAGGCTCGCTTTGCAAAGCCGGCCAGCGACAGTGCATCAGGTAGCGTAGCTCGAACAACCTTGGACAATCAACGTAATCCTGTAAGTTATTTTGGCTGAATTGGAAATTTGCGGGAAGTGTCATTGGTTTTTATCTTTTAAGTATTTTTGGAGAGCTTGCAGAGCTATGGCAGGCAGGCTGTTTCCACGTTGGCCGGTGTTCCAGGTGATGGTTAGCTCTTTTTTGGCACGTGTGATACCAACGTACAACAAGCGCAGGCGTTCTTCGGCATAATCCAGGCGGGATTGTTGTGTAGCGATCCCTTCTTCCATATACAGACCGGCAATATCGTTGGCAAGCAAGGAGTTTAAGCGAGCCAGAGCTTCAGCTTGCAGGTTAAGATGGTCGCGTATAAACCATCTCTCAGAAATATACGAATCTGCAGAATCGGCAGATGGAAAATCATAATTATTGACAGAGAGAAGATAAACGCGGTCCCATTCCAATCCTTTTGCTTTGTGGAAGGTGGCAACCACAACTTTACCTTTATGTTGGTTAGGATCGAAGCCGCTGTCTTCGTCACTAAAACCAAGGAATTTCCTTTCATTTCGAGCTATGCTATCCAGGTCTTCCGAGAATTCTGGAAGCTGCCATTCCGGGTGAGTTTTTGCATCTCGTTCTAAAACCAATGCCAGTTTGTGAGCCAGGGCCAGGTCGGCTGGATTGGCGAAAAGCTCCTGAGAAATTGTAAGAAGTAGCTGGTCGACCGGCAGCAATGTAGCGCTTTGCCAGCGCTGGATGAGGCTACGAAAATCTTCCAGGTCCTGACGAATTTCAGGTGTAACCTGATCTGCGACCAGGGAGGCCAGCCAATCCCGGTCTGGTCGAGGCCATAAGTAACCTTCCAAATGGGCGCATTTCCGGAGAACAGCCGCAGTATTCTGAATGCTTTTCTTCTCTGTTTCGGAAACTTCGAATTCGCGAATCTCTTGATAAGCCAGGGTCAATTTATGCGCTGAGGATGGATCGGACAGATAGCGTAAGATATAGGCAAGTATTTTGGCAGTTTGGCGGGTCGATAGACTGCTGCGCAGCAGTTCGACATAAGGGATGCCGTTTTTCTTTAGCTCATCAACCAATAGTGCGCCGCGTTCATTGCGTGGCGCCAGGACTGCAACAGTTTCCTGGGAATGCTCTGGTAGCCAGCGTATTAATGATTTAACAACAGTCTGGATTTCCATTTCGGGAGAATAATTTATGTCCGAAATGTATACACCAGCGGGATTATCCGGGGGATTGGGTTGTGGATCGTCAGATCCGCTTGGACGGATCAAAGGGGGGGCCAAGGCATCTCTCAATGATTCGTTTGGATGCTCGTATTGCACCCATTCTATCAATCGATTTGCCAGGTTTATAATAGTGTAAGTAGAGCGACCTGAATCGGGCAAATCACAGGCCACCACATCGGGTTCTTGCAGGAAATTCCTCAGGAAGCGTGGGCTGGCGGTGGTAAAAGTTTCAAAGATGGCTTGATTGGTATCCCCAACTCGCACCCAATTGCCATTTGGCCCGGCCAATGTTCGGATAATTTCCTCTTGCAAGCGGCTGCTGTCCTGAGCTTCATCTTCTAGGATATAAGGCCAACGGAATCGCAGCCTTTCTAAATAATCTGGGTCAAGTTGAAGCGCCTGAAGCGCCAGGCGGATCAGGTCATCAAAATCAACCGCACTGCGATAATTCAAGGCACGCTGGTAATCCATGTATATATCGTAACCCAAATCCAAAAGTGGATCTGAAAGGCCGATACTGTCGATACGCTTTTTTATCTCAGATGGAGTAACCTGCAAGTCCTTTGCCTGTCGGATAAATGCACTGGCAATATCAGTTACAAGCTCAGGCCATTTCTTGAGTGCATTATGATTGCGAGTTATGTCAATATCCGGGCTGGTGTATTGTTCGATCATCTCTGGATGGGAGCGTAGCCAGGCTTGAACAGCACTCTGCAAGATTTCGTTTGCTTCTTGATCATCGATAATCTGAAAATGGTCTGACAACCCCACCAGATCGGGGCGTTCTCTTACGATGTCATGCGCTAGGCCATGTAGGGTCCGCACCCGGTAGCCAATATCCGGCAACAGGCCAGTCTGTTGGATAAACCCTGATACGCGCCTGGAGAAGTTATCAACAGCAGAATTAACCAGAGTCACAATTAATATTTCCTGATCATCCTGGATATATCCGCCAGTTATCAGATCGGCCGCCAGTTTTGACAATGTTTGAGTCTTACCGCTGCCTGGCACAGCCGCAACCCCCATTTTCCCATGGGTATATTGCAAGACTTTTTCCTGCAAGGGGCGTGGTTCAAACATCACTTAACCCCGTAATGATTGCTGTTTTTCGCAGCAAACTTTGCAATGCTTGTAGCAGTGGACCGCGCTGTTCGTCTCCTTGTTCGTTAATTCCGGAAGTGTAGATATAAATGTGATCCCGGCAGCGGCGAATCAGACCAGTCGTCAGGCGAGCCAGGTTAACCCGGTTGAAATAAGTTTCTTGCACGTCAGTCCAGGTTGCCTGCGGAAGCCATGAGCGGCTTAAGACGTATGGATGGGTTAATGGTTGCAGGAGTCGCTCAGACCAGCCCTGGCTGCCGGCGTCCAGCCAGAATTGGTGGCTAACCGGCCGATTTGTCATTAAATAGGTATAAGCGGGGGCC
>DATFYI010000296.1:0-6027 GCA_035315125.1 Anaerolineaceae bacterium
GACTGGAATAACCGCAATTAGCAGCACAACGGCGATGGCCGCGGCTCGACCGTCCTGACCGTAGGAGAATCGTTCAAGATAGAATTCATTGGCGATCACGTTGGTACCATAATTACCGCCGGTCATCACCCGCACAATATCAAACAGTTTCAAGCTGAAAATGATGATGGTGGTGGTTACAGTAAGCAAAGTGCCTTGAATATAGGGAATAATGATGCTAAAAAAGGCCTGAACTTCTGAAGCCCCGTCGATGCGTGCCGCTTCCATCAAATCAGCCGGGACGCCTTTGATGGCGGATGAGAGGATCACCATGGCATAGCCGGTCTGCAACCAGACCATAATAATGATCAAGAAAAAGTTGTTCCATGGTGACAGTTCCAGCCAGGCCTGAGGGGTCCCGCCCCAAGAAACGACGATAGCATTCAACAGGCCAATTTGCTGGATGCCCGAACCGGTGCCATTATAGGCATATACGAATTTCCAGATTACGCCAGCACCAACGAAAGAAATGGCCATGGGCATGAAAATTAAGGCTTTATAGAACGACTCAAAACGGCTGCGATCGGCTAGAACGGCAATCAACAGGCCCATTCCTACACTGAAGGAAGTCCCAAAAATCAGCCACAGCAGGTTGTTTCGAAAAGCCTCGAGCATGATTGGGTTGGTGAAGGCGTATACATAGTTGCTCAAGCCAACAAAGTTAAAGCTGTTGGCATCCATAAAACTATAATATAAAGTACGGAATGTTGGGATAAGTAGGTACCAGGCCAGGATGGCTAATGCCGGGCCTACAAAGACAAACGGTAGCAGCCGCCGCGACCATTCTCCAGGGAGTTTTTCGATCACCCAATTTGTGACTGCGTATAACAACGCAACTCCACCCACCCCCCAGATGATCGCTACAATCACCAGCACAATTTGCGGGGTGTTTGAATTGCGCAGAAAAAGAAATCCCTGCCACAGTACGAGAAAGGTGAGTACCGGGACAAAGATCGAGACGAGGATACGTCCAAGGCCAGTCGCGAACCAACTGATTATGTTGTTATTGGTTTTTGGTTTAATATCATTCGCTTCCATTTCCGTGCCCCTCCATGCTGATAAGAGGATCATTGGGGGTTGGAGCAGAAGAAGCATTTAATTTAAATGAGGTCTTCTTCTACTCCGTTCCATCCACTAGGATGGGCAGGGCGAACATTTTTAGCTCACCCTGCCCTTTGTTTAAAACTGGTAATTACTTCGTAGGCCAGGAGGCGTCAATTGCCTTTAGAATAGTGTCTTCATTCTTTGTAGCAGTTGCTACATCTGGTGATTCGGACACCCAGGTGGTCATCTCCTTCCAGAAGGAACCAGCACCAACCGCGCCGGGCATGGCATCAGAAGCATCAAAACGAATCGCGGTTGCTGTTTTCAACAGAGCGGCAATCTTGGCAGAATCCGCGTCAGTGTACCAGGAAGGATCGGCATCGTTCATAGGACCAAGGACTCCACCTGCCTCAAGCCAGGTCTTCAGCGATTCGCCCATGGAGAAGTATTGCAATACGGCGCGCACTTCGGGCCGGTCGTTGAATGCGGCATATATATCGCCAGCAACTTCCATCGGCCTGCCTTCGGCTGGGTCGATCGGAGGTAAATAAAAGAAATCATAATCTACGGTTGGTTTGAGATTAGTGGGGAAGAAGCTGGTGACGAAGTTACCCTGCATATTCATCCAGCACTTGGGCGGGTTATCAAACATGGGTTTGGGGGCATCCCCGAAGTTTGTTGTGGAAATGGATTTCACACCACCATAGACCATCTTGTCATCGAACCAGAATGGGAGCATGTAGCTGATGGCTTTCTTAACCTCGGGGGAGTCAAATTTCAACGTACCGGCCACCCAGGCATCGTAATTTTGAGGGGTGGTGGTGCGTAGCATCAAGTTTTCGATCCAGTCCGTGGCGGTCCAGCCCGTGGCGGCTCCGGATTCCATTCCAATGCACCAGGGGGTATCACCATCTGATTCGATCTGCTTGCTGAGGGCAACCAAATCATCCCAGGTTTGGGGAACTTTGTATCCGGCGGCATCAAATTGTTTTTTGGGATACCACACTAAACCCTTAGCATTATAGCGCGCCGCAATTCCAGCAGTGAACGTGCTGCCGTCTTTATTTTTCATCTGGGTTAGATCAATCCAGGCCTGGTTATAGTTTTGCTTCAGCCAGTCAGGATTGATAATCTTGGTGGCATCCAAAACCTTGCCCTCAGATGCAAATTTGGCTAACAGGCCGGGCTGTGGAAAGTCGGCAATATCAGGTGGGTTTCCACCATCAACCGCAATACTGATCGAGGCTTCAAATTCCTTCGAGCCAGCATACAGAATGTTGATCCCGGTTTTATCCTCGAAATCCTTGACCGATTGATTAAATTTCACAGCATCCTGATCGGTGAAAGGACCTGTCATATCAACGACCGTGCCCTTGTACTTGCCCTGGAATGCTGCCGCCAGTTCTGGACCAACTTTAGAATAGTCCACTGGTGTGGCAGGGGCAGTTGTGGGCTGTGCCATTGCTGCCGTGGGTTGAGCCATAGCAGCAGTGGGTTGGGCCGCGGGTGGCGTGGTGGGTTGGGGTGCTGCAGGCGGTGTCGTAGGTTGGACTACAGGGGCTGTCGTCGGTGCTGCAGCAGGAGCTTGCGTGGCTGCCGGTGTGCAAGCAACCAGCAACATGGCAAAAATGACAACAAAACTTGCAATATTAAACGAGCGTTTCATCTGGTTTCTCCTTTATGTTACGTATGTTACATTTGTTACGCAAATAAATTGAAACAATCCGATAGAGCGTTAATGTTTATATTGGTTATAAACCACCTCCCTTCAAGATGATTTATCAGGCAGTCTCACGTTCAACGATTGTCAATGGAAGCTGGATATGTTGAACAGGCCGTTTTGGATCACTGATCCGGGACAGCAGCAGCTCGACGGCTACTTGCCCCGACTCATCCAGGTGTTGAGAAATTGTAGTTAATCCCACATACTCAGCCAAATCAAGATTATCAAAACCGATAATCGCCAGGTCTTGGGGAACCCGTAAACCGACTTCACGTGCAGCACGCAGAATAGCAACGGCTTGTAAATCTGTAGCTGCAAAAATCGCGGTAGGCCGTTTCGTTTTTTTCAAGAACTGGGCAGCTTTTTGGCACGTACTTTCCATATCATAGGATGTTATCAATATATTTTCATCTTTTAGGTGCAAACCATGCTCGGCCAATCCTTGCCTGTAACCGGACAGGCGCATTGTGATCGGATGAATCCCAAATTCGGGTACAACCGTATCACCTACAAAACCAAATATCTGATGGCCTTTTTTGATAAGGTATTGGGCGGCCATTTTTCCGCCATTAATATCGTCTATTTCGACGCTGTTTAATATGTTATGTGGATATTCCACCAGAACAGTCTGTAACCCGTGTGCCAGCAATCTTTTTGCATAATCGTTATTAAATTGCAACGACAAAATGATCAATCCATCCAAATTATGGTTGATGGGTATAGTCTCCAGATAACTGTAAAAATTACTGGATGATTCCACTGAAAAAATGATTAGTTCGGAATTCGTTTTCCTCAATGTGGTGGCTACACCCCTTAAACGCTGGACAAACGAAGGAGCAGTGAAATGGGGAGTTAACACACCAATGCGTTGGAATTTTTTTAGCGCCCTGGCGCGGGCCTCAGCCTTCGGTACAAAACCAAGATTCTCAATCGCTTCCATTACAGATAAACGTGTCTCATCGGTTACCTTATCGGGATTATTTAATACCCGCGATACGGTGGATATGCTAACACCGGCTTTTGAAGCAACGTCGTAAATGGTAGGCGTAATTTTTTGCATTTTCTAATGACCGAGTGGATTTGAAAGAGCTTCTATGAAAGCTCTTTCATATTAAGATGTTTTACATTAAAAGTCAATATATTTTAGATTAGAATTTCGAACCAATTTTTGATCAGCAGGATTGGAAAAGGATTAAGTCACTCCCAATCGGTCTGGTAGCAGTTATTTGGTCGGCCAGGATGCATCAATTTGTTTTAATGCGGTCTCTTCATCTTCCGCTCCAGAAACCCACGAAGTCATTGCCACCCAAAACGAACCTGTACCGACTACGCCAGGCATTTGGTCGGAGGCATCAAAGCGAATCGATGTTGCATCTGCCATAATCTGGGCCACATGACGAATCGCTGGGTCACTGTACCAATCCAGGCTGGAGTCGTTATGTGGCGATAGAATGCCGCCGTCTGCGACCCATCCTTTTACAGATTCACCCATTGAGAAGTATTGCATGACGGCGCGAGTTTCAGGCCGGTCTTTGAACATGGCATAGATATCGCCAACCACCTCAAATGGCCTGCCGTATTGCGGATCGATCGGTGGAGCATAGAACACATCATAGTCCACGCCTGGCTTTAAATTCGACGGGAAGAAGCTGGTGATGAAATCACCCTGCTTGAGCAGCCAGCACTTGGGAGGATGTTCGAACATCGGCTTGGGGGCATCACCAAAATTGGTCGTTGCAATCGATTTTGTACCACCATATACGTACTTATCGTTAAACCAAATTGGGGTCATGTAGCTGATCGCTTTCTTGACCTCAGGGGAGTCAAACTTCAGCGTACCATCCGTCCAATTGTCATAATTCGATAGTGGACCAGTGCGCAGCATCAACATCTCGATCCAGTCAGTGGCGGGCCAACCGGTTGCAGCGCTGGACTCAATCCCGATGCACCAGGGAGTGCTGCCAGCCGCGACAATCTGGTCGCTCAACGCCATCAATTCATCCCAGGTAGTTGGAACTTTATAACCGGCAGCATCAAAAGCGGCTTTGGGATACCAGATCAAATCTTCACCAGTGGCGCGAGACCAAACACCAGCCATGATTGGACCCTTTGGACCGGTCATGCTGGCCATATTCAGCCAGGATTGCTTATAGTTTTGTTTCAACCAATCAATGTTAATGATTGTACTTATATCGATCACTTTGCCTTCAGCTACATAAGCTGCTAGCAAACCAGGTTGGGGAAAATCGACGATATCTGGCGGTTTTCCACCTTCAATTGCAGTATGTATTGTGGTCTCAAACTGGGTCGATCCACTATACTTGATTTTGATGCCGGTCTTGCCCTCAAAATCATTTAACGAGTCATTGAACTTAACCGTATCCTGGTCAGAGAATGGCCCGGCTATGGTAACTGTCTTGCCCTTATATTTGCCAGTAAAAGCTTGAGCCAGTTCGTCTCCGACCCTGGAATAGTCCACCGGTTCGCCGGGTGCTGAAGTGGCCTGTGCGGCAGGTTGAGATGCATTTATAGCTGAAGCGCCAGAAGCAGAGCCGACTGGGGCGGGACCCGCCGTTGCTACCGCCAGAGCCGTGGAAGAGAGAGCCGGACCTGCGGTTGCCACACCAAGGTTTGGTATGGCTGCAGGGCTGCAAGCGACCATCAGCAGTGTAATAACAACAATATAACTTGCAGTTTTAAGCAAGCGTTTCATCTGGCTTCTCCTTTTTTCCAACAATTAATTGAGACAATCTAATTTAGCGTTCCGCATCAATCGAATTATGCATATATTATCATCTTTTGATGCCAGAAAAGGATTGTAAATAATTTAGATCATCTTATCAAAATTGATTTTTTGGATTAGAGAACTTTGAAATCTTGTGGAAAAGTCTGTTAATAGTCGATAATGGAATTAATCATTTATAATGAAAATGTGTTTCGGGTGGGCGAGCATTTCCTCTTCCGATAGGCCAGTTTTAACTGCAAGACTGCATCATCATTAAGATTTATCATGCACATTAATCAACCCATGAGGTAAATCATGGCATTTCAAAAATACGTAGATCGAATCTGTACCGCTACCTTGATCCTCTTGATCCTGACGGTAACAGGTTCTGCGTGTACGGAACAAGCTTCACCGACACCTGAACCGATGACGTTTGATAAACAGGCAGTGCTCGGCAGGCCGGTGTACTATCAAAACTGTGCGACTACCCTTTGCC
>DATFYI010000297.1:0-14911 GCA_035315125.1 Anaerolineaceae bacterium
CTTACACACTGACGTTGCTGAGATCGACTTCGTCTCGATGTACCCTAGCATCATGGTCCATCACAACATCTCGCCCGAGACTGTTCCGGCCAGTAGGCCAGCAGGTGAGCAATCCACCTACCCTAACCCGGACAATCAGCCCGCCGGCCTGATTCCCCTGACGCTCGCACCTTTGCTGGAAAAACGTCTGGCCTTCAAGCGCCGTCTGACCAACCTGCCCGCCTGGAACCCAATCAAAAGAGCCTACAAAGCCCGTGCTTCGGCCCATAAATGGCTTCTGGTTACCTGTTTTGGCTATTTGGGTTATAAAAATGCCCGTTTTGGAAGGATCGAGGCCCACGAAGCCGTTACTTCCCATGGTCGTGAGGCTCTGTTGCAAGCCAAGGAAGCCGCTGAGGACTTTGGTTTTACCATCTTGCATATGTATGTCGATGGGCTGTGGATCCATAAAGAAGGCTCAGCCAACCCGACTGACCTGCAACCATTGTTAGATGAGATAACTGTTCGCACGGGGCTACCGATCATCTTGGAAGGCATCTATCGCTGGGTGGCCTTCTTACCCTCCCGCCTGGATAAGCGAGTGCCTGTAGCAAACCGCTATTTCGGGGTCTATCAGGACGGAACGGTCAAAGCACGCGGCGTCGAATTCCGTCGCCGAGATACACCCCCTTGGATTGCTGAAATTCAGCACGAAATATTAGAGCAACTGGCTCGAAGCCAAAACGCAGAACAGATCCACCAGATATTACCCGAAATGACCGCCTGCCTGCGTCGCCACCTGGCCGACCTGCAAGCCGGGCGCGTCCCATTGGAAAAACTGGTTGTGGGCCAGAAATTGAGCCGGCCGGTTGAGGAATATCGCAGCCTTTCGCCGGCAGCCCGGGCAGTTGCTCAGCTTGAATTGATCGATAAAAGTCTCCGCCCCGGCCAAATGGCACGCTTTCTATATATGTTGGGCCAACCAGGGGTCCATGCCTGGGATCTACCGCACCGGCCAGATTCTTCTCATCTGGATATCGAACGTTACAGCGTCCTGCTGATCCGAGCCGCCAGTACCTTGCTGCAACCATTTGGTCTGGACGAATCCACCCTTCGTAAACAAATCTTCTATCCCGGCTACATTCCCCAGAGCCCTGCGAAAGCCTTACGCTTATTTGAAAAGATCACTTAGTTCAGGGTGAGGAACCACAAAGCTGTTTTGTTGCAACTTTTTTGCAATATTGTCTAATGTCAGTCCGGTCTGTGGCTGTAGCAAATCCGGAAGTAGTTCAGCCAGCGGCAAAGCCCTGAAAACATCCAACCACAAATTCGAATCACAAATTTCATCATCAAAAACGATGATATCCAGATCAATTGTGCGTGGAGCGTTTTTATCATCAGTCCGCTCCCTACCCAATTTCTGTTCGATTGGCCGCAGAACGCTATTTTTAAGTTCTGCTAGTTCCAAACCCGTTGTTATTTTGACCGCAGTGTTCAAGAAATTTGGCCCCGGGCTGCCCACCGCATGGGTTTCCCAGGTCATCGATACGTCATCGAAACGCACAAATTGGTGCAGTTGCTGGATGGCTTGCCTGATATTAATCTCAGCCTCAATATTTGATCCCAGTAGAAGATAGGCCTGATGCAAAACTGCCTGCATCATTTTGAATTAAAGCGTTCGATCTCTACGCCCACTGAGCGGCTGAATCGTACCGCTCCTGGTTTCTCAACTCTTACCCTGGCACCCTGTACTTCAGGTTCCTCCAGGCAAAGCCTGGCAATGTCGCCTGCCAGAGCTTCCACTGTATACCGCGCAGCTTTCTCAGTATATGCCAGGATTTTTTTTGCCACCGTCCGGTAGTCAATACAGTCGTCAATATTATCTGTTTGTGCGGCCTTCTGGGTATCCGCAAATAAAACCACGTTAATGAGAATATCCTGTGCTTGTGTGCGCTCTCCAGCATTTACGCCAATGACACCGCGCACCAGCAAATCTTTGATTAATATCTGATCCATCATGTGTTCGCTCCAATCAAGGAAAAGTTCATACCCCTATCCACTCCACCGAAATCATTCGAGAATGAATATGGGTATTGAGATAATATTTACATAGATTAATACTATTGACGAACCACCTCGCTGTCAAGCCTATCGAATAAACTGATGGCCAATTGATTTTTATTCTCTTTTTATATTTTATTATTACTTGACAAATGTGGCCTAATTTGTTATTATATATGTATCCCCTCCCCCCTGGGGGGGGATACGGAGAAACCAGTGAAAAACGCAGATGTTCATTCTCGCTTAAAAAATATCGAAGGCCATGTACGTGGTATAGAGCGAATGGTTGAAGAAGATGCCTACTGCATCGATATTATTCGCCAGATACAGGCTGTCCAATCAGCGCTCAATAAAATCAGCACCATGGTATTGGAAAATCATCTCAACAGTTGTGTAATTAATGCCGTCCGTGGAGATGATCCCAATGAACGTGAACGTGTATTAACCGAGGTTGCAGAAATATTTGACGCAGCCACCAAGGTATAAAAAATCATTGATCAAGGGAGAAAAATAATGGCTACAATCACTTACTACATTCCAAATATTAACTGCGGTCACTGTGTTCATACAATCAAAACAGAACTCGGCGAGATAAAAGGTGTCAAAAACGTTGAGGCTACCCTCGATACAAAAAAGGTCACCGTGACCTACGATCCACCGGCCACAACTGACCAATTTATCGATCTACTCAAAGAGATAAACTATCCTCCTGAAAACTGATTAGTACGACAGATAAAATCCGAAAGACATAATTGTTCGATCCTAAAAAACATCAGGATGATAAATGAGCGAAGAAAAACAAATAGTCCTGCCGATAACAGGAATGACTTGTGCTAATTGCGTTGCCACGATTGAACGCAATCTAAAAAAGCTGGATGGTATAGATAACGCGGTTGTCAATCTTGCGTCCGAACGCGCTACAGTGGCTTTCGATCCCGACCGGGTAACCGAAAGGGCTATTATTGATCGGATTCGCAAGTCTGGTTACGATGTAGCTGAAGGGCAAGCTGATCTTATTGTGAGGCGTATGAGTGACGATAATGACGCTCGCCGGCTTGAAAAAACCCTCCTTAAGCTTGATGGTATTCTGGATGTCAGTGTAAATTACGCCAGCGAACGGGCTCGTATTGGCTATATTCCTACGATCATAAGCCAGGCTGAAATCCGCCGAGCGATGAATTCGGCTGGTTTTGAGGCAGTTGAAATTGGCGGTCAGGCTGAAGATGCTGAGGCAAAAGCCAGGGAACAGGAAATCGCTGAGCGACGCAAGTTGTTAATCATTGGCCTGATCTTTACCGTGCCCTTATTCCTGATATCAATGCTAAACGATATGGGTATGCTTCCAAGCCAGATTCAATCGGCGCCCTGGTTAAATTGGCTGATGTTAACTCTTGCTACCCCCGTCCAATTTTATGTGGGGGCTCAATATTATGTCGGCGCATATAAGGCTTTGCGGAATAAATCGGCCAATATGGATGTGCTGATCGCTTTAGGATCTTCGGCCGCTTACTTTTACTCTCTACCGATTGTATTCGGTATTTTGCCCGGCCATGTCTATTTAGAAACATCGGCGGTTATTATTACATTGATACGACTTGGCAAATATCTTGAAGCGCGCGCCAAAGGGCGTACCAGTGAAGCAATAAAGAAATTGATGAGTCTGCAAGCAAAGACTGCTCACATCCAACGGGACGGTATTGATCTGGATGTGCCGATAGATGAAGTACGAATTGGAGATATCGTTTTGGTCCATCCCGGAGAAAAAATCCCGGTTGATGGCGTCCTGACCTATGGCCACACCTCGGTTGATGAGTCGATGCTGACCGGCGAATCAATCCCGGTTGAGAAAAGCCCTGGCGATAACTTGATCGGGGCCACCCTCAATAAACAAGGCTTCATCAAATTTGAAGCTACCCGGGTTGGAAGAGAGACTGCACTGGCCCAAATAGTCCGTCTTGTTGAAGAAGCGCAGGGCAGCAAAGCCCCTATTCAGCATCTGGCCGACCAGGTCTCCGCAATTTTTGTTCCGGCAGTAATTGCTATTGCTGCTATTACATTCTTGGTCTGGTTCTTTCTTGTGCCAGCACCTGCCGCCAGTACTGGAATCAACGCTTTTACTCGTGCGCTCATGAATACCGTAGCAGTGTTGGTTATCGCCTGCCCTTGCGCGATGGGCTTGGCCACACCCACGGCTATTATGGTGGGTACAGGTAAAGGAGCAGAAATCGGTATCTTATTCCGCTCTGGAGAATCCCTCGAACGAGCCGGGAAGGTTAATATTATTGTATTGGATAAAACCGGCACGATCACCCGTGGCCAACCACAAGTCACTAACATCATCACGAGTGGGTTTGCGGCTGGAGAAACCGAATTATTACGATTGGCAGCCAGTGTCGAAAAGGGCAGTGAACATCCCCTGGGAGAAGCATTGGTTGCGGAGGCTGGCAATCGCAACCTCGTCTTAAGTGATCCGCAAGGTTTTAAAGCCGAAGCAGGTTTTGGCGTTCAAGCCGAAATTGACGGGGTTCAAATAGCCGTTGGAAATCCGAGGACAATGACGAATCACGGCTATCTATTAGATGGCCTGGCCGCTACTCTAGAAAACATACAATCACAGGCAAAAACTGCCATGTTGATCGCTATCGATGGGACCGTGAAAGGTCTTATAGCAGTTGCAGATACTGTTAAAGAAGGGTCGGCAGCAGCAATTTCAGATCTACACCGTATGGGTTTGCAAGTCATCATGATCACCGGAGACAATCAATTGACCGCACTGGCGATTGCCAATCAAGTGGGCATCGATCAAGTCCTGGCCGAAGTCCCACCCGAATCAAAAGCCTCTGAATTAAAAAAACTTCAAGAAAAAGGCCAGATTGTTGCGATGGTTGGAGACGGGATTAATGATGCTCCGGCGCTTGCCCAGGCAGACGTTGGCATGGCTATCGGTACAGGTACAGATATAGCCATGGCAGCCGCACCAATCACATTAATAAGTGGAGATTTAAGGGGTGTGCCCCGGGCAATAACACTATCACGAAAAACTTTGGCTACAATTCGGCAGAATTTATTCTGGGCATTTTTTTACAATGTCATTTTAATTCCCATAGCTGCCTTAGGTTTATTAAATCCGATGATCGCTGCAGGTGCTATGGCATTCAGCAGCGTATTTGTAATCAGTAATAGCTTGCGGTTACGGAAAGCTCAAATTTAAATAGATCGATTTTATGAACATATATAATTGCCGCATGGTACAATAGCAAAAATCAATTTAGGAGCACATTGCCGTGCCTATTTCTGAAGATTTACAAACTCGTTCTATCAATACGATCCGTTTCTTATCAGCGGATGCCGTGCAACGGGCTAATTCCGGGCACCCTGGGTTACCGATGGGAGATGCTGCCATCGCTTTTACAATCTGGACGCGCCATTTGCATTTTAATCCTGCAAACCCAAATTGGCCTGACCGGGATAGATTTATTCTTTCAGGCGGGCATGGTTCGATGTTGCTTTACAGTCTGCTTTATCTGACTGGCTTCGACCTTTCTCTTGACGAATTAAAGAACTTCAGACAGTGGGGTTCCCGCACGCCTGGCCACCCAGAGTACGGATTAACGCCCGGTGTCGAGACAACCACCGGACCTTTAGGCCAGGGCTTCTCAAACGGTGTTGGAATGGCCATCGCCGAGGCGCATTTAGCAGGAGTTTTTAACCGTCCTGGGCATGAAATTATCAACCATTTTACCTATGCAATTGTCACCGATGGCGACTTAATGGAAGGTGTAGCTTCAGAGGCAGCCTCATTGGCCGGTCATCTTAATTTGAGCAAGCTCATTTACTTTTATGACGATAACCGAATTACGATTGATGGCTCAACTGCCCTGGCTTTTACTGAAGACCGGGGTGCACGTTTTAATGCTTATGGCTGGCAGGTGCTATCGATTGCTGATGGGAACGACGTCGAAGGAATTGACAAAGCAATCCAAGAAGCCAAACTGGATCCACGGCCCAGCCTGATTATCTGCCGCACCCACATTGGCTACGGTCTTCCAACTCGCCAGGATACTTCAAAGGCCCATGGTGAACCGCCAGGCGATGAAGAATTGGATGGCGCCAAAAGGAACTTGGGCTGGCCCGTTGAACCACGTTTTTTTGTTCCCGACGATGTGCTGGCTTTTTACCGCCAGGTCGGTAAAAAAGGAGCTCATCTTGAATCCGATTGGAATAAGCGCTTTGTAGCTTATCGCTCAGTTGAGCCACAATTAGCTGCTGAGTTAGAACGCCGGTTGGCTGGCAATTTACCCGATGGATGGGATATTGACTTACCAGAATTTCCAGCCGACCCAAAGGGTATGGCTTCTCGGGCTTCATCCGGCAAAATGATCAATGCGCTTGCAGCAAAACTTCCAGAACTTGTCGGTGGTTCTGCCGATTTGACCCCATCCACCAGTACCTGGATCGAAAATGCAGAAGATTTCCAACCTGAAAAACGTTATGGTCGAAATTTTCATTTTGGAGTACGTGAGCACGCTATGGGAGCCATTGTAAATGGTATGACGCTTCATAAAGGCGTTATTCCATTTGGCGCAACCTTTTTTGTCTTTTCAGATTATATGAGACCGCCCATCCGCCTCTCAGCCCTCTCGCACATACCGAGCATCTGGGTTTTCACTCATGACAGTATTGGCCTCGGAGAAGATGGGCCTACTCACCAGCCGGTTGAACAATTGGCTGCCTTACGGGCCATACCCAATTTGGTTGTAATTCGGCCAGGAGATGCGAATGAGGTTCGGGAGGCCTGGAAGGTTGCAATCAGTCGCAGAAATGGCCCCACTTTATTGGCGCTGACTCGTCAAAATATACCAACCCTGGATCGATCAAAGTTCGCCCCTTCCAGCGGCTTGGCCAAAGGTGCTTATATCATCGCCAATTTGGGTGAAGGAAAACCTCAAATTATATTAATGGCCTCCGGTTCAGAATTAAGTCTGGTCGTTGATGCTGGCTACCGTCTGGTTCAAGAAGGCGTAAACGTAAGAATTGTATCCTTCCCAAGCTGGGAGTTATTCGAACAACAAAGCCAGGTATACCAGAACGAAGTTTTACCACCTAATATTAAAATTCGCCTGGCGGTTGAAGCCGGGGTTACACAGGGCTGGGAACGCTGGGTTGGCGGTGATGGACATATCCTGGGTATAAATCGATTTGGTGCCTCAGCACCTTATAAAACGATTTACGAAAAATTAGGCCTTACCGTTGATAACATCACCGTAAATGCCCGGATGTTATTAGGCATCGAGAATTAATTCCGAAGATAAAAACTTACGGAGGAATAACATGCAAATTGCGGTCGCCAGCGACCATGCTGGTTTCTTAATGAAAAAAGTGGTCTTAGAAGCTGTTCAAAAAGCTGGCCACAATGCTTTGGATTTGGGAACAGATAGCCTGGCTCGGGTAGATTACCCCGATTTTGCCGAAAAAGCCTGCCGGCTGATCCAATCTGGTAAAGCCGATCGGGGCATTTTGCTCTGTGGATCGGGTGTGGGCGTATGTATTACAGCCAATAAAATGAAGGGTATTTACGCCAGTGTTTGTCATGATATCTATTCAGCACACCAGGGCGTGGAACATGATAATATGAATGTTTTGTGCCTGGGCGGGCAGGTTATTGGGCCTGAAGTGGCGAAAGATCTGGTCAATGCATTTTTGGCCGCTAAATTTTCTGGTTTCGACCGATTCCAAAATCGCATTAACAAAGTTCACGCTCTGGAAGACAAAGGTTGATTTATTCAATTACAGGTAAAAAAATGAGTACTATAGATCAATTACATAAAATAGGCCAATCCATTTGGTATGACAATATCCAGCGTCGCTTGCTGGAAAACGGCGAATTGGCACAAATGATATCCAATGGAGATATTCGAGGGGTAACTTCTAACCCCTCGATTTTTCATAATGCAATTTCTAAATCGCATGATTACGATGTTGCATTAAAGCCACTTGCCAGATCGGGCTGTTCTCCTGAAGAAATTTTCTACCAGCTTGCTCTCGAAGACATTCGTAACGCAGCTGATTTATTCAAACCGCTTTATGAACAATCCAAAGCTGCAGATGGGTACGTCAGCATGGAGGTCAGTCCCTACCTGGCGCGCGATACTCAGAGCACAATTTCAGAAGCAAAACGTTTATGGGACCTGGTGAACCGTCCTAACCTGATGGTTAAAATCCCTGCAACTGAGCAAGGCATAGAGGCAATATATAAATCAATTGCTGCTGGAATTAACATCAATGTTACTTTAATCTTCTCACTGGATAGGTATAAACAGGTTATAGAAGCTTTTCTCAGTGGGCTCGAAGCGCGGGTTGCTCAAGGTTTGCCAATTAATTCCATCGCATCAGTAGCTTCATTCTTTGTATCGCGCGTTGATACCAATGTTGACAGCCAACTTCAGTTGTTAATCAAAAGCGATGTTTCCAAAGCAGCACAGGCCACCCAATTACTTGGCAAGTCAGCCATCGCAAACGCACGATTGGCATATGTAATGTTCCGCAAAATGGTTAATACAGAACGATACAGCCGGTTGCAAGCCCTCGGAGCACATTATCAAAGACCTTTGTGGGCTTCAACCAGTACAAAAAATCCAGCATACCGGGACGTTATGTATGTTGAGGAGTTGATCGGTCCAGACACGGTCAATACGGTTCCACCACAAACTCTGGATGCATTTAAAGATCACGGGCGCGTTGAAATTACCCTATCGGAAGATGCGACTGATTCGACACAAATTATCAAACGCCTTGAAGGCTTGGGAATTTCAATGCAGCAGGTGACCCAACAGCTGGAAGATGAGGGTGTAAAAACCTTTTCAGATGCTTTTGATGCTTTATTGAAAACGATCAAAGAGAGAAGTGAGGCTGCTTAGGTAGCAGAAGAATATTCCATCAGTGCTGCCCGTTTACCGGATTTAACAACATTTTCTTCTTGTTCTGGCAAACCAAATAAATCCAAAAATTGCAGCATAAAGCCACCAGGGTCTGGCTGTAAACCACAAGAAACCCTGGGATAGCTTCCTTACCCGCTCAACCTGTTGACTGGATTTGATTGGGAGGCTTACGGTTTGATACCAATCAAAACCAATTAGCGAATCAAGGAACCCTTGCTGCACGCACCCCTCAAGACTGAAAATGTAGATCCAATCCGTATGCTGAAATGCTAGCAAAAGATCCCGTTTTAACTCCTGCCAGTATAATGGCGGGGTATTTTCAACACCCTCAATTGTCACACCACCACCCGTGCTTCCAACACCAATTGCTTGAGCATCACGTGCATAACTCCATAGCATACCAAGACCGTTTTCTCGCAAAATACTTGTATAAAGCATCAAAACTTCACGATCGACTGAAAGATCGACCAGTCCAGTACTGTGTTGAATAAACGTCGAACCGGCTTTGCGCTCATCGACAATGATTGGAATCTGGTAGCTTTCAACGTTATACCCATCACACCGTATTTGTGTAACCAATGATCGATAATCAACCAATGCTTTTTGGTGTTTGCTGGGATTAATAAGTTTATTAAATGCTTGCTTAATCAATTCCGGGCGATCCTTGTTAATCATGGCATATGTACGGATATCCGGTTCGATGTCCAGGCCAATACCGGCCCATTTAAGTTTATTTTTAGTGGACCAGCTCTTAAATTGCCCATATAAACTGGCTGCTTGTGGGGCATTATCCAGATTTAACCAATACCCTTGCTCCTTGGGGAGTAGCATCCAGGCAGAAACTGGTATACCGGCTTTATTTAATTGTTTGACAACATCTACTCTTTCTTGACTGAAATCCAGGATACCAAGGCTGATCCTGGCATCCAATTTCTTTAATTTCTCAATCAGCCCTTCATCAGCGAACAATTCACTGAGGGGCCCGGCTTCGAGTTCACAAAAAAATGTTAAATTGGGTTGATTCATTTGATTCCCTCAAAAAGTGATTTAAATCTTAGTAATATCCAACTAAACGCTGCGCCAGCGCAATTGCACCCATTACTCCAGCCTGATTACCCAATTCTGGAGCAACAATGTAATGATCAATATCATTCAATATCGCCGGGGATTGTACGTAATTATTGAGATAATCTGAAACATTTTTTCTTATAAGCGGGAGCAAATTCGATTGTTGCATCACTCCACCACCCAAAATTACACGCTTTGGTGACAATATGCAAACCAAATTCTGAACTGCAAGCGCAATGTATTTTGCCTCTAAGTTCCAGGCAGGGTGGTCAACAGGCAAAGTTTCGCCAGCCTGTCCCCAACGTGCTTTTATCGTTGGCCCAGCCGCCAATCCTTCGAAACAATCTCCATGATAAGGGCAAGTTCCGATGAAGGGATCAACTTGCCAGTCATGCGGTATTCGCATATGCCCCATTTCCGGGTGTACTAATCCATGGAGGGTCTTCCCATTAATAACTCCTCCCCCACCAATGCCAGTTCCTATTGTTAAATAAATAAAATCATTCAAATCTTTCCCTGCACCCCAGGTCCATTCTCCAACGGCAGCCGCATTAACATCCGTATCAATTACAACCGGCAGATCCATAGCCTTCCGAATGGTACCGACCATATCGGTATTCGACCAACCAGGTTTAGGGGTTAAAGTGATAAAACCAAAGGTTGGTGAAGCAGGATCAAGATCGACTGGGCCAAAACATCCAATCCCAATTGCGGATATTGGTTCTTCTTGCTTTACACTTTGTTCTTGAAAAAAATTAACCACCTGCTGCAACGTCTTTTCAGGTGTCGTAGTCGGGAAGCGTGTTTCGGCCATTATCTTATCTGGCCCACTTGAAACAATGCAGATAAACTTTGTCCCGCCAGCCTCAATTCCGCCAAATAATTTCATGATCTGCCTCATCATTTTGGTGATATAAATGAATTCATATATTAACAGGAAAAATAGCTTAGAATTAATTTAATCATAGCATAGCTTTTTGCAAGATACTATATTTTTAGATATATTACAAGGTCCTTAATTTTTATATATGCTAACAGGAGATTATGTCAGCTTCTCGTTATATCATCAATCAATGCCTGAACATAAATTGCCAATTTCGTTTTCCGGCTCGAGAAGATGATTTTCATCAAAAAATATGCCCTAAATGCGGATCAAATACCCGGATAGTGGAGCCAGAACATCCCACCCAGCGTGTAAAAATACTGGACAGACCCGTGGACGGGCCCCAGGTTGAAGCACTGTTGGATAACATCCGTAGCAGTTTAAATGTGGGTTCCATTTTCCGGACTGCCGATGGCGCTGGATTAAGTCGTATCCACCTTTGTGGGATATCAGCCACACCCGACAATCCAAAGGTTGCGAAAACTGCTTTAGGTGCTGAATTTGCAATCCCTTGGATGTATCATTTAGATGGACTCTCTGTAATAAACACCTTTATAGATAAGGGTTATCGAATATGGGCGCTCGAAGGTGGCCCCAAATCTCAGTCAATATTTTCGCTGCCGTATGAACTCCATGGTCCTCCAATTGTATTGGTAGTCGGTAACGAGGTATCCGGCATTGATCCTGGTATCCTAAATCATTGTGATCGGATCGTTGCAATCCCGATGGAGGGTTTTAAACGCTCCCTGAATGTTGCTGTGGCTTTCGGAATTGCTGCATATTTTCTAAGATTTGGCATCACGATCAGCAATCATGGCGAAAATATTAAATCATGAAAAAAAGTGGTGGCAATTTTTCTTTCAAACTCCTGCTTATTGCGCAATTAACAGTTGCACTGGTAAACGATAATGAACGATTTTGAGAATAACAAGCTTAATGTATTGATTGTTGCCCCGGTCCATAGCATGCGGGTCGGGCTTCACGCAATGTTGGATTTGGATCCACACTTTGAGATTGTGGCCGAAGCGGCAGATCTATCTGAGACAGCTCAAATATTACAATCGGTCGATTTAATCGTGCTTGCCTCGTGGAATATTTCCTCGCTTGAATTGTCCCATGCTCTAGAAGATGTGAATCCATCCATCCCTCTTTTACTATTGACCGATGAACCGATTTCCCCGCAGACTTTAAACAGTCTTAAACTTCGTACCTGGGGAGTACTTCCAATTGATGCGGCCCAGGATGAATTAATGGCAGGTGTCAGGGCACTATCGGCAGGTCTGTGGGTAGGTACTCCTCAACTTCTGACAACAATATTGGCTCAATCAGCCCTCTCTGTCACCAGTCCTGCTGAAGGAGGCTTTGAACCTCTCACGCCTCGGGAAAGCGAGATCCTTCAACATCTGGCTCAAGGTTTAACGAATAAACAGATTGCGTGGAAATTATCCATCAGTGAACATACAGTCAAATTCCATATTTCATCTATTTATAGCAAATTAGGGGCAGCTAACCGTACCGAAGCCGTTCGCATCGGGGCGCGTCAGGGCATCATTCTGTTATAAACGAAAATCTTTACCGAATCAGCCCTAGTTCCTTCAATCGAGCTGACACTTTGTTACTATCCCACAAAAGCGAGCCCTGAGGTCCAGGCGATGTCCATTCTGGCTTAACTTCATCCTGGATAATCGATTCTTTGGGGGTGATCTTCATCAAACAAGCAAGATTAACAATTTGTTCTGGACTCAGATCAGTTATCATCGCTCCCTTTATTTGCTCATATAACTGCGGAATTTTAAGCCATACCGATGGATCTAACAGTTTTTGTCGGAGCGCCTGCACCAGAAGGTTATCACGTTGAATACGGCCAAAATCCGAATCCGGTATTGCACGCGCATAGGCCTCGACCTGTTTCCCATTCAGAGTCTGCTGTCCGGCTGGGATTACCATCCCAATCCATGGGTCAGTTGTCCTTTCGGGAACATACATGGGTATTCCACCGACTAAGTCGACCATAGCTGGAATCTGTGAGAGATCAATGGTCAAGTAATGATCAAAATGCAGGGAAAAATTCTGCTCCATGACCCTGGCAGTAGCATTGGTGCCATCCACCATCTTATTTCGGACCTCTGGCTGGGTGGAGCGTCTGCGTGCTTCATAAAAAACCACACCCAATCTGTCGGCGTCAATCGCCGGGTTGGTAAAACCTGCTGTAGTAGTTGTTACCCATAGATCTCGCGTAAAAGCATAGATATTCACTTTTTTATTAGGAAAATCCACCAATGCTGCTCTTGTCAAGTCACTACCCTTTTCTCCCCTTAAATCCGCCGCGTCTGATCCCAAGATCAACACGTTCCAAACTCCAGTCTCCCCGCATACTGCGGAAGAGTTGACTTGAAGATTAGCCGCATTATTAACTACAATAGTGACGGTTGGATTAGTGGTAGGATTGGACGCTACAAGGTCGCTGGTTGAATTAGTGGTAGGAACGGCCGTTGTAAATCCCTCAGCTGGCTTAGTGGCTAAGCTTACTGTCGGGGCAACCGAACTCAGCGCCGGTCCCAATGGGTGACGATAAAAGGCTAGAACCGGCAGGCTGATCAGTAGTAACAAAATAACGATCAATACTATCCATACTGTTCTTTTTTTTATAATATCATTGAATTTCATTAACTTCGCTCCATTCTTTAATTCTATCCAGCCGCTTATCATCAAACAATAATGGGGTCCTTTGCAATAGAATACCTCTTTGATCGAAGGAAGTATTAAATTTTGTGTTTGTCCTTATCATAAATAGACCTCCTGGTACAGTTGTTGTCTTGCAATTTCAACTTTCTCCAGAAGGTCTATTTTTTCAATCTCTTGGCTAATTAAATTCAGGATGGATCATGTATATCCTGTTTACTCTCGAAAGAGTAATACGCTTTGTGACTTAATCACTTTTACGGATATCCTCTCCCTATGTTTTGCAGTTAGTTTGTACTGAAATCTTGGCCAGGCAGGTTTGCGTTCCCCATCGTAAAGGTTATATTGGTCGGTGTGAAGGAAAAACCAGTCTTCTTGGGGGTGATGAGGACGCTGGCGCCAAATGGCACGCCTGTCAGGGTATAGACGCCTTTACTATTGGTGAAATCCTTATGAACTGCTCCGCCATTGATGGTAAAATCGATCTCCACACCACTCAGCCCTTTTGAGTTTGAAGTAACTGTCCCACTGACACTCCACTTGTTGGGAATGGCAGTGAAGTTTTTCGTTACACCGCTGGACATGCTGAATGTTTGCGACTTGGGCGAGAAAGTGTAACCGGTTAAAGCAGGTGTAACCACAAAGGAATACAGATTCGGTGTGTCATCCGTGGTGACCGTCAGGGCATAGAATCCACTAGCGTCGGTAGTCGCGGTCAAGGTAACAGCTCCCTTGGGACTGACCGTGAGCGTGACATTTTTCAATCCGCCCCCATTCAGCAGAACATGACCGCTTACTTTCACAACAGCAGTAGACCAGCTCTGAGTGAAATCTGCGGGGTGTCCGGCCGATGGTCCATCAGCAAAGGAAAAGTAAGGATGTGTGGCCTTCGGGGTAATGGTAACACCCATTGGCACCCACACTGAATAATTGCCGTGGCTATCCGTCGTCGTTTTGATGAAGCTAAACTCTTCCAGCGAGACGGTTACACCTTTAACGGCTTTACCTTGCACAGATACATTCCCGCTCATGATCACCTGTTGTGTGGCGGCGAAGTTCGCATCGGATTTATCGCCGTTGCCGGCCGGTATGACCAGACTGGATTTATCGAAACGGAATATGTTGGGGGGTGTGGTCGGGCTGATAGGCGTCAGTGTATAGCTGACATTTTGTGGAAGATTATCGATGTGATAAAAACCTTTCACATTGGGAGATACAAACTGGGTTTTTCCTGCGCCGTAGCGAATCTGGATATTAGCCGCACCATTCAGGCCGCTGACGGTGCCCGAGATATTCTCGA
>DATFYI010000298.1:0-8594 GCA_035315125.1 Anaerolineaceae bacterium
CATCCTTGCGGTTGGTGGTGCCGATCAGGCTGGCATCCACGCCACTTCCGGCAGTAGCGCTACCAACCAACGGAGGCCAGAATTTAGCGCAGGTATCATAGCAACTGACAACACCGCCGACATCGGTAGTGAACATATAGACCGTACGCCCATCCTGGTCTGTCAGATAGCTGCCAATTGTGGGGTTATTGGCTACTTTGAGTGTAAATGCCATCGGGGTTGGTGGAGCCAGGCTTGGAGCTATGGTTGCTTCTGCGGTGGGCCGCACGGTCTTGATAAGATCGCCGGATGGTGAAATCACAAACCAGACACCCTGGATATTCTGACCATTGATATCGCCCGCTGTTGTATCGCCAGACCAGTAATAAAGAAGCATACCCTTGTAGGTAACCTGTTTAGAGCCATCCTGGCGACTACCTACGCCAATCAAACTGGCATCCACTCCTGCTCCGCCAGCTCCGACACCTTCCAGAGGAGGCCAGGCCTGGGCGCAGCCACCATTGCAGGTGCTGGTGCTGGTTGTATCCATCGTAAATACGTATACGGTGCGCCCGTTCTGGTCGGTCAGATAACTGCCAAGAGTGGGGCTATTGGCCACTTTGAGGGTGAAGGTTTTTTCAGGCGCCATTGCAGTTGTGGCCGCCGCAGTTGGCGAGGCTACCTGCGGCTGAACCGGGACGGCGGTTGGTTGAGATGCAGCGGCTGGGCTGCTGCAAGCAGTTAATAGGAGTGAAGACAAAACAATCAGGTTGAGAGACAACCAGAGACCAATTTTCTTGAATTTCATTTTTTCCTCCAAAAGGTTATCTATTTTTATAAACGAACTCATAATATCTACGCAATAAGGTCATATTTGGATTGTTGTTTTCAGGGATTAGATAATAGGCCCTGGCAAATCAACACTTGCCAGGGCCTATTTTTAATATACGACTCTACCTGTTAATAATGGTAGCCACCCATCGGGGGCTGATGCATAGGCTGTGGCGGCATATACCTCGGGGCAGGCGGTGGGTTGTATTGGTTAGGCGCTGAATAGGAGGGGGAAGAGTACGATGGCGATGAATAGTAGTTCTTGATGGCAGATCCGGAAGGCGAGACCAGATAAAAATTGTCCTGGCCCTCTCCACTGATCATGCCCACTTTTGAATCCTGAACGAATTCATAGAGCGGGTATCCTTTATAGGTGACCTGTAGCGAGCCATCCTGGCGTAATACTGACCCGATCAGGCTGGCGTTTACCCCATTTCCGGCAGAAACAGGACCAATAAAGGGTGGCCAGAGCGTGGCACAAGAACCTGTACAATTGCTGCTCCCGGCGCCATCTTTTGTATACAGGTAAAGTGTGTGACCGTTCTGATCGGTTAGAATGTTGCCGTATTTCGAGTTGTGTGATTCATTGAGTTTGACAGACATAGCAGTTGAGGCCGCTGAAACTAATTTGGCGGCATCCGCCGGTTGTTTGACGCCCGTCTTGATCATTTTTCCGGTCGGCGAAATCACATACCAGAATTTTTGTATACCCTGGCCGTACATGTCGCTCGAGTCTTCATCTAGGCTGAATTTATACAGCGGGTAGCCGTCGTAAGTGACCTGAGTAGTGCCGTCTTTACGCGTTGTTGTACCGATCATACTGGCATTTATGCCGCTGCCAGCAATTGCGGGTCCAATCAGCGGGCCCCACATTGCGGCACAACTGGCGTAACAGTTGCTGGCCCCGTGACTGTCCTGTGTAAATACATATAAAGTATGCCCTGTTTGATCGGTCAGATAGCTGCCTAATTTGCTCTGGCTGGCAGTTTGCAAAGTGACCGGAGCCTGCGTAGGCTGTGGAGTTGGGGCGATGTTTGGAATGCTGGTCGGGTTGGGAACTTCGGTCGTATCCAGACTGGGCGCCAGTACCTCCGATGACGGGATGGCAGTGGGTTGTGCTGCTGCAACCGGAAACCCGCTGCAAGCCGCTAGAATTAAGGACAAAACGACAAAAAGGTTGAAAGTCAACCAGTAAATCAGCTTATTTTTCTGCATGTTTTTACCTCACAATATACTATAAAATTTTGGAAATCTTAATATGATACGTCACTGGAATAGATTTGGATTGATAGGAACCTGTGGATATCGGGCAATCCAAACCGAACCATTCGCCTGTCTATGTTAAAATGATTTCAATTTTTATTATTTAAGCTCAAATGAAACTATCCAGGAGCATCCCATGTTTGAAAACATCTTAGAGCAAGGTGAAGGTATTTTGCGGCTGGCCCCCACCTGGGTGCCCAGAGATTTCTGTATCCCGGGCAAACGCCTGCGGCTGCACCCGGACGACCTCTATGCCTACGGTGCCCAACGTGGCGGGATTGACGAACGCTGGTTTGCTTCGACTACCAAAGCCGATAACGGCCCACTGACCAGGCCAGACGAAGGGCTAAGCTACGTCGTCTATGGAGCTGAGGGCCATCCAAAGAAAGTCTTGTTGAAAGATATGGTTGACGAACTTGGTGCACAGCTTTTGGGAAAAGAACTCTGGTCAGCGGCGCACGGCTGGCCGATTTACGCTAAATTTTTCGATAACAAAGCAGCTTTACCGCTGCACCTGCACCAGACCCGCCCATTTGCCGAACTGGTGCGGGCGCAGCCAAAGCCGGAAGCCTATTACTTCCCGGTACAGGTCAACAATTACGGTGGTGATTTCCCGTACAGCTTTTTTGGGCTGGAACCGGATGTAAAGATCGAGCAGGTGCGGCGCTGCCTGGAGAATTGGCATCTGGGCGATAACCACATCCTGGAATTATCGCGGGCCTTTAAGTTAGAACTGGGCAGCGGTTGGGATGTGCCGGCCGGCATCCTGCACGCCCCTGGCAGCCTGTGCACCTACGAGCCGCAATTAGCCAGCGACGTTTCAGCCATGTTCCAGTCCCTGCTGAACGAGGTCCCGGTGGACTGGTCAATGCTGGTTAAGTTTGTGCCGGAAGACAAGCAGCACGATCTTGATTTTATCCTATCGATGATCGACTGGCCAGCCAACACGGATGCCAGCTTCAAAGCCAACCATTTTCGTCCGCCCCTGCCGGTCCATCCAATCGAGGAAATGGAAAATTCAGGCTTTATCGAAAAATGGGTGACTTATGGCAACCCAATTTTCTCGGCCAAGGAACTGACCGTTTTACCCGGGCGCAACATCCTGTTCAAAGAGCACGGCCCGTTTGGTATGATCATGCTGCAGGGCCACGGCAGCCTGGGGCGCTGGCCAATCGAAACCCCCACCTGCATCCGTTTCGGCCAGCTCACTTGCGACGAGTATTTCGTCTCGGCTGCGGCAGCCCATGCTGGGGTCAAGATCAGCAACCCCAGCCTGAGCGACCCGATTGTAATGCTCATCCACCTGGCCCGGCCGGCTAATATCTAGGGCAAAATCAACCTGATTGACACGTCCAAAAATATTATTCTTATATAATTATCCTATCAAGCAAATCAGATCATCAGAGGATGCGCATATTTTAGAACAATTATAAAAATAGGCTTTTTACTTGAAATTAATTTCTTTCTAGTTGCTGCAATGCTATAATCTTTTCGTCAACTGTACGACAACATCAAAATCGCAGCAGAGGGGAAACATGAAATTCAGCCAGACTGGCCTGATTCTCGATATTGCTGTTTTTCTTTTGGCCATAATCGTAGATTTGCTCTGGATTAGTTGGAGGAAGAGCCATCCCATTTATCCATCATTAAAACGTGAGGTTAAGCTATTCTATCTTGCTATTAACCGCTCATTAATACGTGGAGGAAAGCTATTATCTCTTGTTTACGTATGGATAAATAAATCTCTTTCAAATTTTCTCAAGAATATCAAAACTGCTCGAGAAAAATCCATGCCATCCCAAAAACGTGGGGGTAGGTTAATCTCTATCACTAATAATCGTTTAATAGTACGTGTAGCAGAGCAATTATCTTTTATTCACTTATGGATAAATAAATCCCTGTTGGGTTTACTCAAGCATAAAAAAACTCCTCGAGAAAAATCCATACCTTCCACAGAACCTATTTTCAAGAAAAATTCCACAAAGATTGTCGAAAAACTACGTCTCATGAGGGAGAATTTACTGAATCAATTTTTAACTTGGTGGGAGAACGGCCACCCAATCTTTGCTTCGAAAAATAGCGCAGAGAAGCTTGCCCCCGATTTAAAGAGATGGCAGGTATTCGTCGAGATCGGTGTGATCGTCCTCATCGTATGGACCTACTGCTGGGGTTTCCTGGATTTGGGTCAGCATACGATATTACCAGGTAATGAATCGGAAAATAATCAGATCCTAGACAAAATTTTTTATAATGCACTGCACCAATCTGGCCATTTAATAGCCTGGAATTCATCTTTATTTAGTGGTTTACCGATGGTTGGCAACCCCATGTTCCATTTCTTTAATCCCCTGGTGGGTCTACCCATCTTGCTGTTTGGAGTTGCCGACGGTTTTAAAATTGCATTATTTCTGAGTTTTGTCGTTGGCGCCGTAGGAATGTGGTTCATGGCGTTGACTTTTGGCATGAAGCCAGTAGCGCGCCTCTGGATGGCGCTTTTATTCGCATTTGCAGGCCAACCGACCGCGCGCTATTTCCAGGGGGAATATCTTTTTGTTTTTGGCTGGGCATTCATTCCTTGGATAATTGGCGGACTTCACGCGGTATATAGTACCCGCCGGCGCATTTATGCCGCATTAACTGCCTTTGCTTTGGCTGGAATTTTCCTTTCAGGTAATGCCTATTATGCATTTTTTACATTTTTTATTATTCTATTATTTTTATGTGTTTTTCTTTTTACCTTTTCCAGAAAGAAACCGATCCTGAGCATAAATTGGAGTACTGCCACTTTATATGTCTTGATCGGACTGGTAGCCATTGGCCTGATTGCCATCCAGCTTTTGCCGACCTACCAACTTTGGCCGCGAATTTCTAAAGCTGTGGATAATCTCGGGTCAGCCAACCTCGGTCAGGTGGCAATGGATTTTCTCTCAAACGATTCCTTCCGGCCGGATATGTATTCCATCTTACCAGCCCGGGAAGAATTTTATGCATTCATCGGTTTAACACCTTTTCTTTTTTTATTGCTACTGCCTGTGGTTATGATCAGGCGGAATAAACCCAATAAACGCAATTTGCTCTTTGCATTTTTGTTATTGCTGATGAGTTTCTTATGGATCGATTTAAAAGATATGCCCTGGGCTCAGCTTTACAATTCGATGCAAATCTTCGCTCAATTTCGCTACCAGGTACGCATGATTATCTATACAGAGATCGCTCTGCTCCTATTGATGGGATATTCGCTCGATTCAACCTTGCAGGTTTTGTGGAATACCATCTCTAAAAGTTCGGTTGAGAGGGCTTATTGGGTAAAGCGAATTCCTTCGCTGATCGGCGCCGGAGTAGTGCTGGGCCTGGCGGGCTATTCAATCCTGATCGTCTATACAACCAATCGTACTGCGACTTTCACTGCAGCTATTTATGACCCACCTTACCAGCCTTTCAGTTGGCTGGATCATTATGATCAATCCATTTTCTATACTCGCATTAACCCTAATAATGCAAGTTATGATGCCGGCATTTCCAATCATATGCGCCTATTAGAACCATGGAATTCTTTCAATGATATTCGCCTACAAAACGATGGAACTAACCAGCGCACTGTTCAAGCCCATCCAAATTACATCATCCAATCTCCTACCGACACCCCCCCGCCCAATTCTAAGATCATCAAAACCTTCCCCGATTATGTAATTTACCATTCTCTGGATGCTTTGCCATTCTCATTCAGCGTCAAGAATCAGACGCTGGCAACTCCAAATGCAGACGAATTAAAGCTGCATGACGTTATTCCCCAAACCACTTATTCTCCAAATGGGGATTCTATGGAAATAGTGGCTGATAGCAGTTCCGATTCCACCTTGGTAACCCTCGTTACCAACTTCCCCGGTTGGGTAGCGCGCATTGACGGTCAACCTGTAAAATTGTATTCCGTTAACGGTTACCTTGCGATAAGTATGCGCACTGGTGTACATCAATATACTTTTTCTTTTGAATCGGGGGCTTTAAAAACCGGGATAATCATTAGTTTAATAAGCCTACTTGTAATCCTCTATTGGGCATTGAGCGATTTGAATTGGGCAAAAGCCTGGGCAAGATTAAGAAAACTGACCAGCCCGGGTCATAAAAATTGGGACGAGCGTATTCGGAATAACCCAATAACTGTTTTCTTCCAAGGAATATCTACCCGGCAAAGCCTGGAATTCAGTTTATTAGGTCTGAATATTCAGGTCAAAAGGAATTCGAAACAGGTAAAACAGGTCGTTTCACTGGGAATGGTCCTATTTATAGCCAGCCTGATTGTATATGGAGTGATCCATTTTGTGGGTATTAAACAATATCCCATTTATTTCTTCTCAGACGAAGCTAATCCATCCCTCTATGCTCAGGGATTGATTAAAAACCATTTTATGGATGATTCCGGGAATTATTTTCCACTGTATTTTGAGGAATCTGGCAGCCGTTGGGCGCCTCTTTTGTCCACTTATCCCGAGGGGATAGGCAGTCTATTGTTTGGAAATTCAGTCTCGACCACGAGAGGTACATCTGCTGCGATATCATTCTTGGCAGTCATTTCCTTAGCAATCATACTCAAACGTGTATTCAAGGCACGCTACTGGTGGATAGGAGTATTGATTCTGGGATTAATACCAGCCTGGTTCCTTCATTCACGCACTGCTTTTGAAACTGCAATGATGTGCGCTTTTTATGCCGTGTTCTTGCTGTTTTACGAACTTTATCTGACCGAATCGCCGAAATATATTTTTCCAGCCTTCCTATTTGCAGGTTTGACATTTTACACTTATTCGAATGGACAAACCATTATTGGTGTTACCTTTATCCTTTTGCTCATATCCGATTTTCGTTATCATCTAAAAAATTGGCACGTAAATCTTTGGGCTTTACTGCTTGGATTGATAATAATGATCCCTTTAATCCAATTTTTGGCCCAACATCCATCCGGATTTGCTGAAAATCTCGACACTTTGGGCTCCTATTGGTTCTCGGATATATCCTTTTTTCAAAAGATATTAACTTTCCTTCAAAAATATGGCTATGGGCTAAGCCCCCAATATTGGTTTTTTAGCAATGGTCAAGACCTTACTCGTCACACAATGGGCGACTTTGGAAATATATGGTTGGAAATGCTGCCCTTCTTTTTAATTGGTTTGGTAGTTTTCCTCTGGCATTTCCGCACAGCAAAATATCGTACGATTTTACTGGCCATGCTGGCTATTCCAGTTAGCTCTGCTTTGGTAGATATTGGCATTACCCGCGTTTTATCCTTTGTTATTCCGGCTGCCTTGCTCATATCAATAGGATGTAACTGGTTGCTGGAATTAATTAGTAAACGATCTTTATCCAATTGGATTGCACTGCTTACTTTTACTGGTTTATCGATTGCCAGCATCATGATGCTGCAAACAGCTCTAAACCAGGCACCTTTTTGGGACAAAGATTATGGTTTATATGGCATGCAATGGGGCGCCACACAATTATTTGAACACGTAATTCCAAAATACCTTGCTGCGGATCCAAAAAATCAGATCCTTATGTCTTCAGCGTGGGCAAACGGTTCTGACCGTTTCATTCCTTACTTTCTTTCGGAAAAGGACCAACAGCGGGTTTGCATTGGAACACTGGAAGATTTTACGATTTCTCAAGGGAATCTCAACTCGAATGTGTTCTTCATTTCTACACCAAGCGAATATAATGCGATTAAAGTGAGTAATAAGTTTGAAAAGATTACCGTTGACCAGATCGTTCCATATCCGGATGGTACGCCAGGTTTTTATGTATTGCAAGCCGCCTATAAGAGCGGTGTTGAGGATATCTTTGCTAAGGAAAAAGAGGAGCGCAAGCAATTGATCGTCGAGAATTACAATTTGGATGGTCAAAATCTGGTGGTGCGTCATTCCTTGCTCGATATGGGTGAGATAAAAAATTTATTTGACAACGACCCATCTACGTTAATCCGCGGCTTTGAAGCCAATCCATTTATTATCGAAATTGAGTTTCCGCAACCGCAACCTATTCAATCAATTTCTTTTGAAACCAATAGCATCAACATTCACGTCACTGCTTTGCTATTTCCATCAGGCGATCCGTATCCAAAGAAATTCGAGGATGATTATCAATATGACGATTCCACCGGCATTCCGGCTAATCTCGTTTTTAATGGTGGTCCATATCTGATCAAACGTCTGCGTGTTGAAATTCTAAATAAAGATGTTGCCCCAGACTCTCAAACGAATATTCACGTTCGGGAGTTTCACTGGAAATAAGAAAAAAAAACCAGAAGTTAATGTGCAAAACTCTCTGCTTCCACAACGCAAATAACACCTCAGGATTTAATTTGATTACATCTGCCAACTCCCCGCGCTTATTATGAAATCATACAAGCGTTCCCCGGAGGATAGGTTGTGCAAAGATACCTGGGGAATCATCTATATTTTACGGTCTATCAACGGTAGCCGTCTGATTACAAATCCGCCGCTGTCAGTTCCAAATCTTCGCCGGTAAAG
>DATFYI010000299.1:0-2998 GCA_035315125.1 Anaerolineaceae bacterium
CGGTTGCCAGCCAGGTAGCCAACCTGCCGCCTACTGGCGCCTTGTTTGCAGCCTTTCTGGGCTACAACCCGATGAAAACCTTGCTACCGGCGGCAGTGCTCAACCAACTGCCGGCCGCTTCGCAAACCTTGCTGCTCAGCAAGACTTTCTTTCCAAACCTGATCTCCGGGCCCTTTGACGCCGGTCTGCGGCTGGCCTTTTCAATCTCGGTGGCATTGGTCGTGATTGCGGCCTTGGCTTCGCTGCTGCGCGGCAAACGGGTTATCTACGGACAGGAGAGCCAGACTCAAACTGGCGCGCCTGCTCTGGTCGCCCTGGACGGCAAAGAGGAGCCTATCGAAAAGGAAGCTGCTCCCACATTTGATCCGGCGGATTAACTAAATTTTTGAAGTAAGGCCCACTCTTTTCGAATGAGCTCGCAAATTTGATAATCAAGACGCTCACCTACGGTCTCCCGCCTTCGGCCGTTTCTGGATGGGTCGTGTGATTGCCCTCTCAGCTATTTTCTCAACATTTTCTTGATTTTTGGGGTTGGTTTGCGATGGGCGCCATAATTGAAGGCTAAGATTGCCAGTACGAGCAGGATGTAAATGCAAACATCGCTGAGAATATTCATTTTGCCTTTTCCGCTCTTTTCCTGACTCAAGCTGTTAACACAGGTCATGCAAAGATCATGCCAGTATCCTTGCCAGGATGCTGGCAATGATGGTAAATAGATTAATTCTATTTGCAGCGCAGCATCGCATCGATCCTCAACCAGCTACCTTAATTGCAGGTCGCGCTGCCGGTATCGGTGAATGTCTGGCCGGGCACGAGCATGAACTGCCAGTCCACGCTTTCTGGATTTAAGGTCAGTTTGAGATAGCCATGTGTGCCGGTATTGCGCACCAATTCGTTTGCTGCCGATGGTAACGAACAGGGCAGGGCCGGCGATGCTTGCATGGATGTTCCTTGGGCGGGCAGGTGTTGGGCAACTTTGAATGGGAGCGGCGCCATTCCGCCAATGGATTATTATGGGCAGGATATTAGATGGCGCAGAGTATAATCATCATGAGTTAGCCTTAAAGGAGTAATCATGTCCCTCGTATATAACAATCTTTTCCCTGCAATGTGGCTTATTTATTTGGCCTATTGGTGGGGAAAGTCGACAAATGTCAAAGTAACCGAGCAGCGCGAGGGCATGCCCTCGCGGCTGGTACGTCTTGTTTTGATTGTTTGTGCGGCGGCGCTTCTCTTACTCCCAAACATTCCGCTTCCTTTACTGGACGAGCGATTTCTTCCGCCTGGCGCTTTGTGTTTTTGGGGCGGCTCACTGGTTACCGCAGGTGGTCTGCTCTTTTCTATCTGGGCACGTCGTTACCTCGGAAAAAACTGGAGCCAGGCCGTCACTGTGAAGGAAGGTCACGAACTCATTACAAGCGGCCCCTATGCCCTGGTTCGCCACCCCATCTATACCGGGCTTCTGCTGGCATTTGTTGGTTCGGCAGTGGCCCTTGGCGAATGGCGCGGGCTGCTTGCTGTCGCTCTTGTTTTCGGCGCACTTTGGCGCAAACTAAGGCTTGAGGATAAATGGATGCGCGCCCAATTCGGCGAGACGTATGAAGCCTACTCGCGACGAATAGCGACGTTGGTGTCATATATCCTCTGAGCGCGGTCAATTCCCGCTGGAATAAGCCGTTTTAGCTCTCTTTGGTGTAAACCTGTCAATCTTTCTTCTGGCCTGCTGCCTGGACATGCAGCCATTTGCGCCACCAGGGCAGGCTCTCGGGTTGCCATTGCTCAATCTCACGCAAGGCAATTTCGTAACCTTGCCGCATCAGTTCTTCGCTGCGCCGAAAATTCCAGATAGGCAGCGGGCTTTCCCCATTCAGAGCCAAACGTCTGACGGTCACCTTGCTGGCGGCCGCAATTTTGAGCTCCAGGTCGATCTGGCGCTGTTCGGTGGTATTGATCAGGTTCTCAATAAACGTTACCATACCGGAAGTCTCCCGCAGGGGAGCGCCCTGCGGGTCGGACAGGTCCAGTGCAATAATCTCATCCGCGCCCAATTCAAGCGCCGGTTCGATCGGCAAATTGCTGACGAAGGTGCCATCCACCAGGTAACTTCCATCACGCCGGACCGGCATGAGCCAGGGCGGCAGCGCCACCGAAGCCAACAGACCGTCCAGCACCCGCTCATGCGGGTTCCCACCGAACAATACCTGTCTGCCGGTGGTTATATCAGCAGAGACCATAAACAGTTTAATCTTCTGGATGTCCCCAAAGCGCAAGTCGGCGGGTAAACCGTAGCTGATAAAAAAATCGAGCAGTTGCTGGTGATCGTCCCGGCCCATGCGTCGCAGCAGAGTGCGCATGGTCAGTCGCATAGGGCTGATCGGCAACAAGTCGGCTGCGGATACCTTACGCCACACTTCCGCCAGAGCGGCGATGGTCTGTGGGGTAGCGCCATACAGCGCCAGATAAGCTGCGTTGGCGGCTCCAATGGAGGTTCCAACCAGCAGATCGGGCTGGTAACCGGCTTCCAGCAGCGCCTTTAAAGCACCCACCTGCAAAGCGCCGCGTGCACCACCGCCACCCAGAACAAAGGCCAGGTTTTTGCTCATGATTGCCACCCTTTGATTCTGCATAGATGGGTCTGTCCTCATTGTAAGACAGAAGAAAGAATTGTCAACTTTCAAAATTGGCATAGCGATTGATCACGAATGAGTCGAATAGGTCGATCACCCGCAGGAAGGTTCGTTTTAAAAATCTCTTTACCCGCATAAAAAACAAATTGGAGTGGATAATTTTTATCGATATTAATATTATTAACAAGTTCGTATGCTAAAATAATGCCGGAGTGTAAGATCGCACATGCTCCAGCTCGTATTACGGATGCTTTTATAGTTGAAGGGAAAGGATTAAAAGACATGTTAATCAGCAAAGTATTGAATGACGGGATTAATGCGCAAATCGGGCATGAATTGCAGGCTTCACACCAATATGTAGCCGTGGCAAC
>DATFYI010000300.1:0-29027 GCA_035315125.1 Anaerolineaceae bacterium
GGTTACTTGAGCCAACAACAAATTGGGCCCGTTGTTGTTGAGACTGACGCAGATGGGCTAACTCGCGACGCATATTAACAATCTCGCAAGCTCTCTGGATAGATTGTTCCAATTGTTGAAATTGAATCGGCTTGGTAAGAAAATCGTGTGCACCATTCTTCATGGCTTCGACAGCCATTTCGATATCCCCAAAAGCCGTAATCAAAATTATCGGCGGACGTACTGCATATTCAGCAGTCTCATATAGTAAATTAGGGCCATAGCCATCTGGAAGCTGGACATCCAACAAAACTACATCCCCATCACCTCGTTTTAAACAATTCCTTGCTTCAGCCAATGTAGATGCCCCAATGACCTCGTAACCATGGGATCTCAAAAATTCGCCAATATTTTGAACTGCGTGTTCTTCATCATCCACAATTAATACAGTAAAAGCCATGCTCAGTCTCCATTAGAGGCCGGTAGGAAAACGTGAAAAACTGTCCCTCCCGGGAAGGAATTCAATGTGATATTACCCTGATGTTCGGTGACTATTCGTTTAGTGATTGCCAGACCCAATCCGGTGCCTTTAGAATTTGTTGTAACAAATGGCTCAAATATCCTTTCTCGAATTTCATCAGGGATACCCGGCCCGTTGTCTGAAACAGAAACTTCGACTTGTGGGCGATTGGCAATTGTATCATTAGGAGTGATTTTAACCGCCAGAGTTCCGCCGGTATTGCTCATCGCCTCAACTGCATTGCTAAACAAGTTTGTAAATACCTGTTCCAAAGTCCGCGGATCACCAAACACCAAAGGTGTCTTTTCATCGGCCTGGAAAAATGGTTTTACATTCACCTTTGCAAAACGAGGCCGCCAGCGGTCAAGGATTCTTTGAAGCAATACAGCAAGATCTAAAGCTTCAAATTTATGTTCCAACGGCCTGGAAAAGGAAAGTACTGATTCCATCAAATGGTTCAAACGGGCACAGTCCCCTTGCATACGGTTAATTATCTCCTGATTTGGATCATTTTCTGCCAGGCGGCTGGCCATAAGCTGAAGTCCAGTGGAAACATTATTTATTGGGTTGCGAACCTCGTGAGCAAATATGGCGGTCAGCTCGCCTAAAACTGCCCGGTGTTCGAGTTGTTGTGTTCGAACACGAATTTGCTCGTTCTCGCTGACGTCCATGACTGATACCAGAACCCCTAATAACTCTCCATCCTTATGGACGGGTATGGTTTGAATTTGGACTGGGAAAGATTGCCCATTTCGGCGATGGAGGGTGACATTACCAATATCGTGCATAGGGATCCCACGGCAAGCGGCTTCCAACGCGGAAACTAATTCATCCGGCCCGATCAATACATTTTCGACCGGCTGTCCATAGACTTCCCATTCAGTGTAACCTAGCATTAGTTCTGCCGGCGGATTCATCCGAACAACCCGCAGATTAGGGTCTAATAAAAGTATCCCCTCACGAGTATTATCTAAGAGATGGTCCTGAATGGTGATCTGGCGGGTTTGCTGGTCCATTTGTCGTTGGAGGTTTTCCTGTAGATAATAATGTTGCAGCGCGTTGGTCATCAAGGAACCGGTAAGCTCAACAACTTTGATAATACGCTCCTGTGGCTGATTTTCAAATCCACCGATCACTAACATCCCAAAAAGCGCACCTGGCTGTCCAAGTGGTGTGGACGCCAAATAAGAAAGATTAGCCATCCTACTAGCCCGGTGCAATTCAGTTGCAACCCGTTTACCTGGAATCCAAAACGTAGGACTGGATAATCGAATCAGGTCACTGGAAGGTAACATTTCCGGAAGAACGGGTGAAACCTCAAATGTAGCTATTTTTTGTAAAGTTGGATACTCACTTTTCGCCTGATAAATACACACCAGATTTGTTTCAAAAAGATTTTTTACAACTTCAGCAGCCTTTGTCAAATAGGTATCCAAATCTGCTATACCGGCCTGGCGAGTAAGCTCCATCAGCTCTACATAAATTTTATCTTCTTGAAGACGAACCTCTTTTTCAAATTTATCTTTTTGAGAAAATGTTACCAGCAGCCACTGTCCGGCCGTATCTAGCGCTGATATCTGGACAATTACAGAAAGCACTTCTCGATCCCTACGGCGTATATTACCCAACCATTCTGAGCCAGGTGCAAATTGATCAAGGGTACAGTTAACCAGTATGGTGCCGATCGGATTGCCACACAACTCTGCCTGTGTATAAGCAGTTAGCTTCAAGATAGCACTATTAACCAGCAAAACCGTATCGCGAGACCGGTCAAATAATAATGATGCAGTCGGAAGATTGTTTAGTAGTGCTCCAAACTCAAGCAACCCTGGCCCTTTACCGTGCCAGATTTTGTTAGCTGTTGAGGAAAGTGGCAATACTTTGTTCATGCAGTTTGGAGCAGAGCGTGCCTCAGGTGGGCGGGAAGAATTCCTTCCATAGAGCGATATTTTGCAACGGTTCGACGGGCAACACTAAAGCCCTTTTCAAATAATAAATCGACCAATTCAGAATCGCTTAATGGGTGGGTTTCACGGTTAATCATCTCACGCAAGATATAGCGCACATTCAAACTACGATCAAAAAATTCAGACAGTGGAATAATACGCCGATTGGGTAGTTGGACAGTTTTACTAGCAACCGCGCGCGAGATCGTCGATTCATGTACTTGCAGCTCTTGAGAAATTTGGGCACGTGTGATTGGCTTCATGTATTTTTCTCCATGCAGAATAAAATCTTTTTGAAATGTCACAACTCGAAGCATTAGACGCTGCATGGTATGATTCCGCTGCTGCAAACATTTGACATACAACGAAGCCCGTTCAAGGTCGTTCTTCCAATCTTCTCGTTTTTCCAATGAAGATTGTTGAATAGCCTGGCGGAACAACGGATTTACCCTCAAAGTTCCATTATAAGGCAGTATGATCTCAACTAGCAACGGGTTTTTTGGATCATCATTTAAATAATTAATCAAAATATCGGGACGATGATAGACCTGAGAAGCCTGCGGCGTGGGCTGGCGAATATCCCCCCAATGAGTCCTGGCCGGGAAAGGATTCAGATTTTCACTGATGAATTTGACAGTTGATTGCACTTGGTGCAATGAAACCTGGAATGCACGAGCCAATTCACCATACTGGCGGTGTGTTAATTGATCCATACATTCTCGAATGATATTTCGTGCCAATGCAGGAATAGGCCGTGTTTCACTTAAAACATCTAATTGGACCAGCAATGCCTCTTGTGTTGAACAAGAACCCACGCCAATCGGCTCAGCCCGCTGAATAATTTGCTGGATGGCTGCAACTTTGGATAGGGGAATATGGTAATAGCATGCTACTTCCTCAAGAGTTGTGGTTAGCAACCCATCTTCGTCCAGGTGGGTTAATAGATATGCAGCGAGACGACGATCCGCAGGAGCCAGTTCAGTAGCAATCTGGCTCAACACATATGTCGGTAAATCCTCAGTAATAGGAGAAAAATGTTCTTCTGGGATTTCATCCACCGGCATAGATCCCCCAGAATAAAAATCATCACTGGGGGACACAAAAACCACCGGTTCGTCCGGAGAACTACTTTGTGGCCTGCTGCACATCGGGCAAGATCCGTGTTCTGGCAAAATGCGATGGCAAGTAGGACAACGTCTTTCCTCAATCATCTCAAGAGCCGGATTTGACGCCAGCTCGGCCTCAATATTCTGCCTGAGTTCATCCGCAGTCAAACTTAGCAAAGTCATCGTTTGCGCAAGGTGTGCAGTAGTGAGTGGGCGTAAAACCTGGTAGTGAGTTTGAAACATAGCTATCCCCTTCAATTGAAATCAGTATAGTATGTAAGCCCGTTAGATGCAAGTTCTATACCAGTACATTTTGTATATGAGTTTATGCCAGTGGTAAAATCGGATAAAAGGTCTTATAAGAACTGGAGGTAAATCCATGGCCGAACTGATTGTAATTGGCGGTGGATTGGCCGGCAGTGAGGCTGCCTGGCAAGCAGCCGAACGCGATATCGATGTTAAATTATTTGAAATGCGACCCTTGAAATCTACGGGGGCGCATGTCTCCGGCCATCTTGCTGAACTGGTTTGTTCAAACTCGCTCGGTTCTAATTTGATTGATCGGGCCTCTGGATTATTGAAAGAAGAGGCAAGAAGATTGGGCTCCATGGTTCTGGCCTGCGCCGAGAAAACCGCCATTCCAGCTGGTGAAGCCCTGGCAGTTGATCGGGAAGCCTTTGCCAGAGAAGTGACCCAACGTATCTCATCAAATCCACGCATCCAACTTATTCGGGAAGAAATCAGGGACATACCAAATTCACCAACCATCATTGCCTCGGGTCCGCTTACATCCCCAGATTTGAGCCGTTCAATTCAAGCACTCAATGAACAAAACAGCTTATTCTTTTACGATGCGATTGCTCCAATTGTTTCTTATGAATCCATAGATATGAAGATCGCTTTCCGTGCATCCCGGTTTAACCAGGGTGATTTGGAAGAGGGAGATTATATCAATTGTCCATTTAATCGTGCAGAATATTTCAAATTTGTAGATGCACTAAAACAAGCAGAACGTATTCAATTGCGCGATTTTGAGAGTGACATTCGCCTTGGTGTCCAAGCCGGTCAAAGCCAGTTCTTTGAAGGCTGCTTGCCGGTTGAGATCTTAGCCGATCGTGATCGTCAAGCTTTGGCATTTGGGCCAATGCGACCCGTTGGTCTCAAAGATCCACGAACCGGACAGTGGCCTTTTGCAATTACGCAACTTCGTCAGGATAATTTGGCCGGCAGTCTATATAACATAGTTGGTTTCCAAACCAATCTGACTTATTCAGAGCAAAATCGTATTTTTCATATGATCCCCGGGCTGGAAAAAGCAGAATTCATCCGTTATGGACAGATGCACCGTAATACTTTTATTGCATCACCATTGCTGCTCAAACCGACTCTCCAATCTCGTGAGTACCCCGATCTCTTTTTTTCCGGGCAGATCATCGGTGTTGAAGGTTATATGGGCAATATCGCTACTGGAGTTCTGGCCGGCATCAATGCTGCAAATAAACTGCATGATAAACGATTGGTTGAATTATCTCCCTACACAATGCTGGGCGCGCTATGTCGATACATCACACAGGTGGATGTAAATAATTTCCAACCTATGAAGGCCAATTACGGTATCCTACCACCATTAGAATCGTTCATTAAAAGCAAACGCGAGAAAGCCTTAGCGTACAGCCAACGGGCTTTGGACGAGCTGGATAAAATATTAGATTCTTCTTTGATTGATCGCAAAATACCTTAAAGGCGTGCCCGGCATGAATGTTAAGCAAAATCGCCCCGGAATTCTGATCATTTTAGGTGTTCTGTTCTTGCTGATCCTAGCGGCCATGCTGAGCGTTTATTTAAAACCCGCACAAACTGGAGGCTTTGACGGTAATCCGGCTTACCAGGATGTTGCATATCAAGTGGGGCTGGGCGCACGCACTCCTGGCAGCAGCGCACATGCCGTAGAAGTCAAATGGATCGTCCAAGAACTGAAAAAAGCTGGTTGGCAAACCGAAACCCAGGATGGTCAAATGATGGAGCATCCTTATCAAAACATCGTTGCGAAACTCGGCAGCGGCACACCCTGGATTATCCTGGGGGCGCATTATGATTCAAGGATGACTGCAGATCAGGACCCAAATGTCGCAAAACGTATCCAACCAGTACCTGGCGCCGATGATGGTGCCTCTGGAGTGGCTGTGCTGCTGGAGTTGGCACGTACAATTCCAACAAATTTGCATGGACAAATCTGGCTGGTTTTTTTTGACATCGAGGATCAGGGCGATATTCCTGGTTGGGACTGGATACTTGGCTCCAAGGCTTTTGCAAATAATCTAAATGGAAAACCGGATGCCGTGGTCGTTATCGATATGATCGGGGATAAGGACCTAAACATATTTATGGAAAAAAATTCTAATCCTACATTGAACCAGGAAATATGGAGCCAGGCGGCTGCCCTGGGATACCAGGATGAATTCATTCCAAAATACAAGTATTCAATGGAAGACGACCATTCACCTTTTCTACAAAAAGGAATTCTTGCAGTTGATTTGATTGATTTCGATTACCCTTACTGGCATACTACTGCGGATACAATTGATAAAGTTTCAGCCAGAAGCTTGAGAATTGTAGGAGATACCTTATTGCATTGGATAAGTGTACATGAATAATTTGCAAATTTCAAAACCTGTCGTAAACTAATAGAATATGGGAGAGTTAGAACTTCTTAAATCAATAAGGCACGCCTGGATCCAAAAAGCTGTCCAACATCTTGCACGCGGCTCGGGTTTAAGGGAAGATTTGCGCCAACAATTAAACCAACTGTTTGATTTGCTCGAGCAGGTTGTTGAAACAGGTGATCCAGTTTGGCTCGATCCACTTTTAGCTGATTGGGCCAGTTCATTGACCCAAACCGACCTTGAAGGGGGGCAAAGTAACCTTTCTAGATTCATATCCGAGCTCTTCCAAATCACGTTAAGTGTAGCACGTGAAAACCTTGATGAAAGTCAAGCATTGGATCTGATAGAGACACTCATGCCATGTTTCAATTATGCTTTCGAAAAAATTTCCCAGCACGAAATTCAGACACGCATGGCTCACCTTACCAATCAACTCTCAGAAGTTCAACAAACTCTCGAGCAGCTTGACCGGCGAAAATCAGACTTCATCGCAGTTGCAGCGCATGAATTAAAAACTCCCCTGACATTAATTGAGGGGTATGCCTCGATGCTGCGCGAAACTACCGAACAATCTAATGCGCAAACAAATGAGTTGATTTTGTTGGATGGTATTCAGAACGGCACTCATCGCCTACATGCCATTGTCGATGATATGATTGATGTATCCATGATCGATAATAACTTGATGGAATTGAATTTCCAGCCGGTCTGGTTTAACCGATTGTTCGCTGTTCTTCAATTAGAACTGATAGAGAGTATCTCCAATCGCCACCAGCAACTAACCATTCATCCATTCCCGGGCAGCGATGAATTGACATTTGGTGATCCAGATAGATTGCTGCAAGTTTTTAGAAATGTCTTTACCAATGCAATCAAATTTACCCCGGATGGCGGCAAAATAGACGTAGATGGACGCAAATTACCCGGTTTTCTCGAGGTTATCGTCAGTGATACCGGAATTGGCATTGATCCCGAATACCAATCGCTCATATTTGAGAAATTTATTCGTCTGGGAAGCGTATCTCTACACTCCAGTGGAAAAACAAAATTCAAAGGGGGTGGTCCGGGATTAGGCTTGCCAATAGCAAAGGGCATCGTGGAAGCGCACGGTGGAGCAATTTGGGCAGAATCAAACGGCTATGACGAGAAAAACTGCCCTGGTGCAACTTTTCATATATTGTTGCCACTCAGGAATTCACCGCCTGACACAACAATGGCAAAGTTATTTGAATCACTCACTCAACCTAAAACAATTGATGGCCCAAACCATGCAGATTAGATTGTTCACGCCTACAGATTCGGATCAATCAAATTCATGTCAAAAAAAGTAGCTGAACCGACACAGCCACCCAGGGAACGCGCTTTTCTGGTGGGGGTAGAACTGCGAAACCAATCTTCATATCTAACAACCGAAGACTCACTGGCAGAATTGGCTCTTTTAGCAGATACAGACGGCTTAGATGTGGTTGGCGAGCTCACTCAAAACCTTGATGTTCCTCACCCGGAAACATTCATTGGTTCTGGTAAAGTAGAAGAGTTAAAAGCTTTGGTTGAAGATAATTTAGCAGATGTGGTAATCTTTGATAATGATCTCTCCCCACGGCATTTGCGAGAATTAGAACTTCGACTGGGTGAAAATATCCGTGTTATTGACCGCACCGCCCTGATTCTGGATATTTTTGCTCTGCATGCACACACCAGTGAAGGTATTTTACAGGTTCAATTAGCTCAGTATGAATACCGTTTACCACGTCTGACGCGTGCCTGGACTCATCTGGCACGCCAAACTGGTGGTGCTTCTGGAAGAACCGGCGGTGTCGGAGGAGTTGGCTTACGTGGCCCAGGGGAAACTCAACTAGAAGTAGACCGTCGTGAAATCCGGCGCAAGATCTCTATTCTGAAAGTAGATTTGGAAAAAGTACGAGCTCACCGGCAGCGTTATCGCAACCAACGCCGGCGTAGCCAGATACCCATTGTCGCACTTGTTGGCTACACGAATGCTGGTAAATCTACCCTACTTAACCGCCTTTCAAAAGCTGATGTCTTTGTCGCCGATCAATTATTTGCTACACTGGATCCAACCACCCGGCGTGTTGCCTTACCGGGTGGTCATCAGGTATTATTTACCGATACGGTCGGTTTTATTCAAAAACTGCCTACTCAACTTGTGGCGGCTTTCCGAGCAACTATGGAAGAAATTGCCGAAGCTGATTTGCTCGTCCACGTGGTTGATATCACACATCCCAATGCTATCGCCCAATGGAAATCTGTTCAGGAAATACTGGTCGAAATTGGAGCTGAACACATCCCGGTTATTACTGCTTTAAATAAAGTAGATCATTTGACGGATCTAGAGGCAGTACGGCAGGCTTTCTCAGAGTTCTCAAATTCGGTTGCTATTTCTGCCCTGACCGGAGGAGGCATGGCAGACTTGCGTTCAGCTATTGAATCCGAGCTTTTCGAGACGATGATACCAATTTCTGTCCGCCTTCCCTATCAGGAAGGTCAGTTAATTTCATTATTTCATGAACAAGGTCAGGTTCAGACTATTGAACATGGTCGCGGGGGTGTATTGCTGAAAGGATTTATTCCAGGAAGATTAATGGCGCGGTTTCAATCCTATATCCTTAAAAACAAACCTAAAAGCATATCCGCCGAGAAAGAATGATTATGTTTGAAAACCTCTCGAAATTACTCGACCGTTTTTCCGACTTTCTCGCAACCCGTAAAGGGCTTCTCCCAATGATCGGTATTTTATTGGTGGTCGGTAACTTTATAATCCGTCTTTTCCCACCCAGTTGGCTCTCAAGAACAGACCTGTTTCTTCATCTCGGTGTCATCCTTTGTATTTTGGGGATTATGCTGGCATGGGCTTTATAAATTATTGTATAAATAAAAAACGGGCCGTTTTTGTCCGGCCCGTTTTTATTATTTCTTCTTTTCTTCTTTTTCTACAGAGATAACTTCTCGACCTTGATAATGACCACAGTTAGGGCAAACTGTATGCGGCAAACGCATTTCGCCACAATTGCTGCACTGAACAAGGTTAATAGATGAAAGCGAATCGTGCGCCCGGCGGCGATCGCGGCGGCCTTTAGATAATTTTTTCTTTGGAAGCGGAACCATGCGAAAACTCCTGTATCATTGTGACAGATAATTACAAAACTTGCCATACAAGCGGAACAATTATACTTATATTGAAAGTGTTATGTCAAGGTATGGAATGTTTTTCAACATCAACAAAGCGCTAAGCTTGTTTTTTCGACTTCTATACCACCCCTTTGCCTGGACTTATGATTTTGTATCCTGGGTTGTTTCCTTTGGCAGGTGGCAGAGCTGGGTAAACAACTGTTTACCTTATGTGCAAGGGCCAAATATCCTGGAATTGGGTTATGGTCCTGGACATTTACAAAAAAGTCTGATCGATGAAGGTTATGCGCCGATTGGCCTGGATGAGAGCAAACAAATGGGCCACATCGCTCACCGGCTACTCAAGAAAAACGCCGTGGTTAAGACCGGATCAAAATCATATGATTGTCATCTGGTCAACGGCCGAACTGAGCACTTGCCGTTTATCAGTGCACATTTCCATACTGTAGTTACCACCTTTCCCACTCAATACATTTTCGATTCCGTTACTCTTGGCGAAGTCAAACGGGTATTAAAGCCGGGTGGCAAACTGGTCGTACTCATTGCTGCCTGGATTGTCGGCGATAATCTGATCGATAAAGGATTGGCATATTTATTTAAGGTTACCGGTGAAGCTCCTGATATCGATTCGGAATTCAACCACTTTCTGCTCCCTTTCTCCTCGGCGGGTTTTTCTACCGAGATCAAATGGGTAAAAACCCGCTCCAGTAAATTATTACTTATTTGTGCAAGTAAATCGTAAACTTTCAAAAATACTTTTCATATTGACAAAAAAAGTTGTAAAATTGATACATGGAAATCCAAATAGCAGTTGCTAAGACCAGCAAATACGCTGTTTCAGAAAGCGGCGATACACTCGAAGTCGTTGAACGACCCAATGGAGGTGTATCAGTGGTACTGGCAGATGGACAAACCTCAGGCAGAGGAGCCAAAGCGATTTCCACTATGGTAGTTAGAAAAGTCATAAGCCTGCTAGCGGAAGGTGTCCGCGACGGGGCCGCAGCCAGAGCTGCTTCTGACTACCTGTTTACCGAACGGAATGGCAAGGTCTCTGCCTGTCTGAATATCCTGTCTGCAGACCTTCAAACGGGTACTCTGGTAATAACTCGCAACAACCCAATGCCAATTTTTGTGGCCCAAGGAGAACGGATTGAATGCTTGTCCGGAGAAAGTACCCCCATCGGAACTGCGAGAAATATCCGTCCCGCAATTTCCGAAGTTAGCTTAGAATCAGGAACATCGGTTGTCCTTTATACAGATGGTTTGGCGCATGCCGGCGAACGTACAAACCAGGTAATTGATGTCTGTACGCTTTTAGAGGCTCTTTTAGAAGAACAAGACCCCCGTCCTCAGGAAATCGCCGATACCCTTCTATCAGAAGCCATTCGGTTAGACCAGGGTCGCCCGAACGATGATATGAGTATCGTCGTGCTGCGAATATCTCCAACGGATACCGATGAAATCAGAAGAATGACAGTGCGTTGGCCAATAATAAATTCGCTCAGTACATTATAAAATTCTGCCAATAAAACCCATGTACGATTGTGATAGCCAAAAATGAAACACCGGTTATCGGAGTAGTTGGAGTATGTGGATCAGGGAAATCTACTCTGATCGCTGGTCTGAAATCGTTTGGAATCAATGGCAAGCATATCGCCCAAGAACATTCTTATGTTCAAACGATGTGGATGCGAATAGTACATCCAGATTTATTGATTTTTTTAGATGCATCTTATTCAACCACAATTCGGCGTAGGAATTTAAATTGGAGCGAGGAAGAATATCAAGAGCAGCATCGCCGCTTGGCTCATGCGCGACAGCATGCCGATTTATATATCTTAACCGATGCACTCACCTCAGCTCAAGTCATACAAATTGTTCTTGAATTTATAAAAGCGCGGGGATCAAAAGTATTAACGGAACAAAACCCTCAGTAAATGATTCAAATTTTCTGTCCTGGTTCCCGGACATGCATTTCCCTATTCAGCATTCCTTAACAAGAGTATAATTTGTCAGAACGCCAGCCTGTGGCTGGCATTTGTGTGAATTGGAGGCCATTCCCTAATGAGAAGACGCTATATTGATCTCGCCCTGATCCTTATTATTCTTGCTGCTGCCATCTGGGCAAATGTACCAGGAAATCCAGGTATTTCGATCGGAAATTTTAACCGATCGATGCAACCTGTACTTGGCCTGGACTTACGCGGAGGCTTGCAAGTATTGATGCAAGCCGATGTTACCTCAGGCACATCGGTCAATCCGGCCGATTTGCAAACCGCCGTGACAATTTTGGAAAACCGTGCCAACGCATTGGGCGTTAGTGAAGTTTCACTCCAGGTGGCGGGTAGCAATCGCATCGTTGGTCAATTCCCAGGTCTGAAAGACCCTGAGCAGGTGTTGTCTGTCTTGAAAGAGACCGGTGTGCTCGAGTTTGTGGATATGGACAGCTCTCCGGTGGCAGAAGGCACAATTGTCAAGACCGATCTGGCGACTTCAGCCTCTTCTCCAACCAGTTCAACTACCCCTTCTACCTCTGAAGCGACCAATTCACCTACGCTTTCAGCCTCGGCGACAGCGCTTCCCACTACGGCTGGAACTGCCCAGACAACTGCTGAAGCGGCAATCGCCGCACAAACTACGCCAGCTGCCTCACCGACAACAAGTCCTGCCGATCATGTCTATCACACTGTGATGACAGGTGATCAATTAGCGACGGTCAACGTTTCGGCTGCTTCAGTAGGCGGCCAATACGTGGTCAACTTTACCTTAAAACCAGCCGGTCAAAAGGTGTTTGCTGATTTCACATCGGCAAACGTTGGCAAGTATCTGGCCATAGTGCTAGACAAGAAAGTTGTTTCTGTCCCTAAGATCGATACTGCCATCACTCAGGGCAGCGGCGAGATCACAGGCAATTTTACATATCAAACTGCAAACGATCTGGCAGTCCAATTACGCTATGGTTCTCTGCCGATTGCGCTTAAGATCGTCCAAACTCAGGTAGTAGGGCCAACCCTCGGTCAGGATTCAATTAATAAGAGTGAAAGAGCCGGTATTATCGGCCTGTTAGTTATCATACTCTTCATGATTTTGTATTATCGCTTGCCTGGTTTTATTGCTGACCTTGCTCTGCTGATGTATGCCTTGGTCAGCTTATCATTATTCAAGCTCATTCCAGTTACGTTGACATTGCCTGGCATTGCCGGTTTCGTATTAAGTATTGGCATGGCAGTGGACGCTAACATCTTGATCTTCGAGCGTTTAAAAGAAGAGCTGCGTGCTGGACGTACATTGGAAAAAGCAATCGATTTGGGTTGGAGACGGGCCTGGTTATCCATTCGGGACTCCAACATATCCACCTTGATCACCTGTCTAATTCTATTCTGGTTTGGCAGTAATTTTGGCGCCAGCCTGGTGAAAGGATTTTCCATTACCCTGGCCCTGGGTGTAATTGTAAGTTTATTCACTGCCCTATTTGTTACCCGAACGTTCTTACATGTCGTTCTGGACAATATCAAATTTGTCGAACATCCAAAGTGGTTCGGGGCTTAGGAGAATATTTTATGAATAAAATCGATATCATTGGAAAGCGATATTATTATTTCGCACTTTCCTTGCTGATCATCATTCCAGGACTGATTGGGCTGGCCATTTGGGGAATGCCCTTTTCGATTGATTTCACCAGTGGTAGCTTGCTTGAAGTCAAATTTGACTCTGGCGTTGCACTAGCACCCGCGGATGTCATCACAATTTACAATCAATCTGGTTTCAACGACCCCCAGGTTCAGACTTCCGGCAATGACACGATCATCGTTCGTTCAAAAGAAATGAGCGATACGGTGGAAACTTCAATTCTGGCTGCGCTACAGAAACGCTCAAACAGTACTGTAACGGTCTTGAGCTTTGAAAGCGTCGGTCCATCTGTAGGACAGGAAATTACAAACCGGGCAGCTGAGGCAGTTGCTTTGGCCGCAATCGCCATTTTATTGTACATTACCTTCGCATTTCGCGGTGTTCCACACGCCTTCCGCTACGGGGTTAGTGCTATCATCGCAATGATTCACGATGTCTGTGTAGTCATCGGTGTCCAAACCTTCCTGGCTCATTTTCTGCATTGGGAATTTGACAGTTTGACTTTGACCGCATTGTTAACCGTCATTGGTTTCTCGGTGCATGACACAATCGTGGTCTTTGATAGAATCAGAGAGAACTCGAATATCTACCGGCGCTTGCCTTTTGAAACAATTGTCAATCATTCTATCTTGCAGACACTCGACCGCTCTATTAATACCACCTTGACCGTTTTGTTAGTCCTGTTTTCTCTGGCTTTATTTGGCGGTCAAACAATCAACCATTTCGTCATCATTCTATTGGTTGGCATGTTTAGCGGTGCTTATTCCTCGATATTCAATGCCTCACCTATTCTGGTTGTTTGGGAAAATCGCGAATGGAACAATTGGTTCCGGCAAAAAAGCAAAGTTGTAACTGAATAAATAAGTTTCACAAACTTAATGCAACTAAATGGGTTCTAATGGGGTGATCTCCTCACTCAGAACCCATTTTTTGTTAATGATGTCATAAATAACTATCTCTATTTTCTATAACTTATCTTCTGTAAACTGGTAAAATAAAAATAGTGGTTCATTGGCGGGGAATATTCAAATGATCAGAAGCTGTTGTTTTTAGTTTCTCCCAATCAAATCCTGTAAAGGAGCGTAGGAAAATGCGTAGAGAAGTAGTGTTGATTACAGGCGCTAATGGTGAGATAGGGCACGGATTAATCACCCATCTTGGAAAACAACCCAGTGTGATGATTGTCGCTCTCGATGTACAGCCTCTGGATGAAGAATTGAAACCATTTGTTAGTAAATTCATTCAAGGGGATATACTGGATAATATGTTGCTCGGGAGGCTGGTTGCCGAATATGAAATTCGCACCATTTTCCACCTGGCATCAATTCTCTCAACCAAAGCCGAATATAATCCTGAGGCCGGTCACCGGGTAAACGTCGAAGGTACATTAAACCTACTTCGCCTGGCCGTTGAACAGTCACAATGGCAGGGTCGTGCAGTCAAATTCATCTATCCAAGCTCAATTGCTGCTTATGGTCTTCCAAACCTCGAAACAAAAATGAGTTGTTTCTGCGTCAAGGAACAAGAATGGCTTCAACCAATCACTATGTATGGTTGCAATAAGCTCTATTGTGAACACCTGGGTAGATATTATTCTCGGCATTATCGACAGCTAGCAGCAGACCATGATAAAGATAATGTTGATTTCCGTTGTATTCGTTTTCCAGGGCTTATCAGCGCAATGACCGTGCCAACCGGTGGTACGAGCGACTATGGACCGGAGATGCTGCATGCCGCTGCTCAAGGCGTAGATTATGACTGTTTTGTCCGGCCGGATACATGCTTACCTTTCATGGCTATGCCAGATGCTATAAAATCTTTATTGCTGCTCGAATCTGCCCCAAAGGAAAACCTTCGGCAATTGATTTACAACGTCACAAGTTTTTGCCCGAGTGCTCAGGAGATATATGACATCGTAATAAAAGCTTTCCCATCCGCTCAAATAAACTTTGCTCCCCACCAAAGCAGACAGACAATCGTTGATAGTTGGCCTGCAAATATCGATGATACAGCCGCACGACTCGATTGGGGTTGGCTGCCAGATTTTGACATGAAGCGTGCGTTCGATGATTATCTTATCCCAGCCATTAAACAACGCTATGCAGTTGCAGGATAATTATCCACCCCATATACCAACATGATCAGGAAATAAATTATGGCAGAGCCAATCGCAAAGTTACCAGTTCCTATAGGGCAAGATGAAAAAAGCGTTCCGGTAATGATCTACACGGCAACCACTATTTGTATGGGTGATGTGGTGCTGAAAGAAAAACTGCGCGGCAGCATCTGGTTGAGAACAAATGCTGCTCCCGAAAATGTATGCTTATATAATGCCCGCGTGCTGAATGTAAATAATATCGGCACACCCAAACAGTTGCTATTTCCTGAAGTCCATATTTCAGTCGCTCAGATCCATATTTTTCATCTGGTTCCACCCACTCAAGACCCAGTGGACTATGATGCAAACGAACCAAATCGTAAATTCGAGCCGGTTTCAATATTATGTGATGTATTTCGAATTGATGGTTTAATACGAATATCAACCCAGTCCTCTCTGGCAAAATATGTGGAGCTTACAAGGGAAACTTTCACATCTCTTTATGAGGCCGAGATCTCGTGCTTCCTTCTCCCCGCTTTAGGCATAATCAAAGTGCCCTATACAATTGTTCGCCAGTCAATTTCGATGTTTGCTACTCGCACCGCCTGACCCCGAAAAAAGTTGCTTATAGAATAAACGAAAAACAAAAATTCTCTTAAATCGTCTGGTTTGATTCAAAATAACCTAGACGAATTAGGTTATATAGGATAATTATAGTCGTATATGTATTTCTTATCAAATTGGGATATGATAGGTTTGCAAATTTTTATTTGAAAGGAAAATAATTGAAAGATGACTTCGTCAGATCCCAATGATAAATCTCAGGAATTTACTTTTAAGGCTGAAACCCGCCAGCTTTTAGACATATTAATTCATTCATTATATACAGAGCGGGAAGTTTTTCTACGTGAGTTGATCTCAAATGCCTCGGATGCTCTCACTCGAATGAGTTTTGAAATGCTGACAAACAGGAATGTGCTCGATCCTGAAGCCGAACTAGGCATTTGGATCAAAGCTGATTCCACCGAAAATACTTTGACGATCCACGATACCGGTATTGGCATGACCCAAGATGAAATGGTGGAAAATCTGGGTACAATTGCACATTCTGGCGCCAAGGCATTCCTGGATGTTGCACAGAAAGATAATGCCCATATTTCAGATATCATTGGACAGTTTGGCGTTGGTTTCTATTCGGCCTTTATGGTAGCTGAATCAATCCGGGTTATTTCACGTTCCTACCAACCAGAGTCCCAGGCATTTGCCTGGTCTTCTGATGGCTCAGATACGTACACAATCGAAGCAGCCGAAAAAAACGAGCGCGGTACGGATGTAATAATTAAACTTAAATCTGACGCCAGTGAATTCACTCAAAAACCTCGGTTACACGAAATTATAAAAAAACATTCCGATTTCATCCCATATCCAATTTATTTAGAAGGACAGGATGGGCAAGTTAATCTTCAAACGGCACTTTGGCGGCAACAGCCGCGCCAGGTGGAACCACAAAAATACCAGGATTTTTATAAGCAATTCACACTAGATACTGAACCTCCAATTACTTACGCTCACCTAGTGGTAGACGCACCTCTGCAAGTGTACGCTTTGCTGTACATCCCTGCGTCACCGGAACATAATATTTTTTCGCCACGCAAGCAAGACGGGCTGAAACTCTACGCTAGAAAGGTGCTTATTCAAGAATATTGCCAGACACTGTTACCTGAATATTTAAGGTACGTCCAGGGTGTGGTTGATTCTGAAGATATCCCGTTGAATGTTTCACGCGAATCGGTACAATCCACCCGTGCTATGAGTCAGATCAAAAAGCTGGTCACCAATAAACTCATTGACTCTTTGAAGGATCTGGCACAAGATAAACCAGATGAATATGAGAAGTTCTGGAAGAATTTTGGCCATTCAATCCGGGAAGGAATTGCATCCGTACCCGAGGATTACGAGATGCTACTACCGCTGCTTCGTTTCCACTCAATGAATAGTCCTCAAAAATGGCTTTCACTCGACGATTACGTACAAGCAATGGCAGGTCAGGACAAAATCTATTATATTCTGGGAGACGATGAACACTCAATTATTAATAGCCCCCACCTGGAAGTATTCCGTCATAAAGGCTACGATGTTTTATTAATGGCCGATCCACTCGATCCCTTCATGTTGATGCGGCTGGATGAATATAAAAAATTCAAACTGGCAAATGTTTCACGCGAAGACTTAAAAATGCCGGAAAAATTAGAAGAGAACCAAAAAACAGATGAGAATTTACCAGACGAAGATATCAATAAAATTATAGGACGTTTTAAGACACATCTTGGCAATAAGGTTTCAGATGTACGCACGACCGAGCGATTGGTAGAATCGCCTGCCCGTTTAGTAGATAAGGAAGGCACCCTTAATCCAGAAATGCAGCGAGTTTATCACCTGCTGAACCGTGAATTTGAGACACCCCAAAAAATCCTCGAGATCAACCCCCATCACCCCATTATCAAGGATTTCAACCATCTTAATGACGACGATGCCCTGAGCGATTTAGTGATCGATCAAATCTATGAAGATGCACTCTTATCAGAAGGTCTTCATCCTGATCCAGCCAGTATGATCAACCGCATTCAGCAGTTTATCGAAGTTGCATTAAATAACCGTAAATAAAAATGCCAGGTCATTGACGTTCGTGCCGGTCGGTCCAGTTCGGATCAAATCGCCAAGGCGCTCAAAATAAGAATACGAATCATTCTCTTCCAGGAAATCATTCACAGATAATCCGAGTGCGTTGCCGCGTTTAAAGGTGTCACCGCTAACCACTGCTCCAGCAGCATCGGTCGGCCCATCTTCACCATCGGTTGCCAGAGTGATCATTAAGGCCTTTTCCAAGCCGTCCATACCACTTACCGCCCCTAAAGCGGTTTCCAAATTTCTTCCGCCCAGTCCACTGCCGCGTAGCATAACGGTTGTTTCTCCACCCAACACAAGACAGCCTGGACGAGAGACCGGCTGCCCGCTGTCGACCATTTGATGCAAAATTCCCGCCATAAAATTTCCAGCCTGACGCGCTTCCCCATTAAGAAATGTGGTGAGAAGCTGGCAATTAAAACCTTCTCGACACGCCGCCTCGACGGCAGCCTGCGCTGCCTGGAAATTACTGGAAACAACCAGATTTTGGACTTTTTCTAGACATCGGTCGCCAGTCTTGACGGTTTCAATTTTTTCCCCCTGGACGCCGGCTTCTATGTAACGTCGGATAGAAACCGGTGTTTTCTCAGCCAGGTGATATTTTAGGATGACATTCCAGGCATCTGAAAATGTAGATTTATCGGCGGTTGTTGGACCTGAGGCAATGACATCCAACGGGCTGCCAATCACATCTGAAAGTACCAGTGTTACCAGTTGGGCAGGATGAAATTGCCTGGCTAAACCACCCCCTTTTACCCGGTCGATGTGTTTACGGATAGCATTCATCTCGCCTATTTCAGCCCCACTGGACAAAAGCAGACTCGTCATTTGCTGGATATCAGCCAATGAAATCTCGTCTACCGGAAAGGATAGTAATGCCGACCCTCCTCCCGATATCAGACAAAAAACCAGATCATTTGCTTTCAATTGATGGCTGAATTCAAATACCTGCCGGGCGCTTTCAACACTTCCTGAATTGGGCACTGGATGTCCACCTACCAATACTTTGAATGTGACCGTCAACCCGGTTATGGCACTTTCGAGTGGGGTATGCTTTAAAACAATCATACCGCCAGTCAAGCGCCCGTCCAAAGCATCAACCAGCCCCCGCGTCATTGCCAAGCTGGCTTTCCCAAAAGCCACCACGAAAATTCTTGAAAAACGCGCCAGATCATACTCGTGATCAGCTATACGAAGTCGGTCAGATTGCAAATGCACAGATCGCTGAATCACCTGATACGGATCGGCTGCCATTAAAGCTGCTTCCATAACCCGCTTGACAGGAGTCGAGCCCGGCAATGAATCCAATGTCTGGGATGAAAACGAGTATTTGTTCATGGCCACCTCCAGTGGTCAAACACAAATGATAAATATACCATTTAAATAAGTACATTTGTTTTTTGAAAAGTGCGTAAAATAACTCTAGTACAATCCATCACAAATTGATGACTTTGCCTGCAATATCTTGCCATAATGATTATAATAAATAACTCAATTTGCTCCAGGAGGATCAAACGTGGATAATGAAGCTCTAAACGGCCTTTTCCGGCCTAAATCGATTGCTATCGTTGGCGCATCGACCAAACCCGGTAAAATCGGATACATTGTTGTCAATAGCCTGATCGAAAGTAAATATGGGGGGAAGATCTATCCAATTAATCCCCAAGCAGACGAAATTTTGGGTTTGAAATGTTACCCATCCGTTACCGACGTGCCCGGAAATATCGATGCGGCGGTATTGACCATTCCGGCAAATTTATGTGCTGAAGTCACTGAGGAATGTGGCAAAAAAGGCGTCAAGGGTTTAATCATCATCACTTCAGGATTCAGCGAAGTTGGACGGCGAGACCTGGAAGATCAGCTGGTTGAGATTGCCAGGCGTTATGGGACTCGCATCTTGGGGCCAAACATCGTCGGCTTCCTTTCCAACTCCGATAAAATAAACGCTTCGTTTGCGCCATTCCTGCCCCTGCCAGGCAAGGCCACTTTGATTTCTCAAAGCGGCGCCCTGCTGATCGCTTTGGATGCTTCGACTTATTCTCGCAGGGTCGGCTTTGACAAGATGATCTCGATTGGAAATATGTGCGACGTAGATTTCGCTGACACCATCCTGTGGCTGGACGATGATGAGAACACAGCTTGTATCTCCATGTATATCGAGGGTTTAAAAAATGGCCGTCCCTTTATCGAAGTAAGTCAAAAAGCCAAAAAACCTATCGTCGCCCTCAAAGCCGGGGTTTCCGCTCACGGGGCGGCTGCGGCAGCTTCACATACCGGATCTTTAGCAGGTGCAGCCAAAGTATATGGTGCTGCATTTCAACAAGCCGGTGTGGTACAGGCCTCTGACCTGGATAACTTGTTTGACCGATCGCTGGCACTTTCCCTACAATGCCCCATGCAAGGTGATAACCTGGTCATTGTCACGAATGGCGGTGGCGTAGGTGTTCTGGCAACCGATGCTGCTGAAAAGTATGGACTCCCGCTAAAATTTGCTCCACCTGATGTTCAGACTGAATTTAAGAAGCATATGCCCGAGTTCGGATCTGCGAAAAACCCGGTTGACCTGACCGGTATGGCCGGAGATGAGTGGTATATCGATTCAGTACGTTACGCCATGGGTCATAAATGGGTCGACGGGCTGGTTGTCTTGTATTGTGAGACAGCCAATACCAACCCGCTCGAAATCGCACAAGGCATCTACCAGGCAGTCGTCGAGGCAGGAATAAAAGATAAGCCAATCACCGTCTCATTTGTTGGCGGCGAGAAATCTGCTGAAGCCATGCGCTGGCTGGTCGAGCGTAACATCCCGGCTTATCCTGCCCCGGATATTGCAGTAAACGCAATGGCAGCTCTGCATGAGTATGCCCAGATCAAAGATATGGCCAAACAGGAAGCCGTCCCCTGTGGTACGGCTAACCGTCAGGAGGTCATGGATATCATCTCCAAAGCTCGTATGGACGGCCGGGATGTATTGACTGAGATAGAATCCAAACAGGTCTTTTCTGCATATGGCATGCCGGTTACCGCAACTTATTTGGCTAAAACTGAGGACGAAGCCGTAGAATTGGCTAATAAGATCGGTTTCCCGGTCGTAATGAAGATCGTCTCACCCGATATCCTGCACAAATCGGATGCGGGTGCAGTAAAAGTCAACATCAAGGACGAAGCGTCTGTGCGAGAAGCCTACCAGACAATCTTAAAGAATTCCAAAGTGTACAAACCAGACGCTCGTATCCACGGGATTGCGATTCAGGAAATGGCTCCCTGGGGCACCGAGGTTATCCTTGGATCGGTCAACGATCCAACCTTTGGCCCAACCATCATGTTTGGTCTGGGTGGCATCTTTGTTGAAGTTCTCAAAGACGTCACTTTCCGTGTGGCGCCTGTACCAGCCAACCAGGCGCTGCGTATGCTTGGTGAAATCCGCGGTGCACCGATTCTAGCTGGCGTTCGCGGTGAACCACCACGCGATCGCGAAGCCATGGCTGATACTGTTTGTAAGTATTCCAATATGATCGTGGATCTTGAAGATGAGGTCAGTGAGTCGGACGCCAATCCGGTGTTGATTTATGAACAGGGCAAAGGCGTGATGGTTGTAGATGCCCGCATAATCCTGAAGAAAAAATAAGCGAGTTAGGTGTTAATATCACGAATAATTCGGCGGACAAGATGTCCGCCGAATTTTAATATCGATCAATCTTTTCGGCTGAATATTGGTTGATTAAATGTCTCCAGGCTCCAACCCAAGGGGTCCCTAAATGGTGACGGACTGGCACTTTCACGCTCATCAACTTTTGAGCCACCTGGGCCGAAAGAACTGCAATCGTTGCCCAATCTTCATTCAGGATTGCCCTGGTCATTTTTTCCCCGATTTGCTGCGTCCATTCCCATTCCAAACGAAAACGGTCGGCCTTCATCCAGTAGTCTCTTTTTTCCCAGGCAACTACAGAGGTCTCAACAGTTTCATAAATTTCAAGTAATGCAAGCGCAATAAAAGCCGCCAGATCCCGACTCTGTTCATTCGGTTCACTTTGGCGCATTAATTCGCGTAAAGCTAAAATAACTGCCTTACTTAATCGATTTCGTTCTTTACCTGCACCCTCAGGATTAATTACACGGCTCAACTATACCTCCCAGAAATAATAATTGCCGAAACTACAAGATTATATCCGATTTATATGACTTCGAAAGAATGCTTAATAAAAAAGGACCGGCGGATGAAGGCCGGTCTCTACTTTCTGTTAAGTAATATCTATTCTCTAATTAATTATCTAAATCAGCCGGTGATATGAATTGGGGAAGAGTAAGCCTGAACAGCATTATTCCCCTCAGTAGTGAGTACATGGACTACCCAAGATTCGCCTTTGTTTGCTGAGGATGGGATGGTTACAGTCTGGCTGGTGTAACCACGCGAATCGGTTTTTCCATCATATACTTTATTCGAATTGCTCCCCTCTTCACCAATGCGATAGTCAATATCTGTGTTCGCTGGGAAACCACTCACAGACACAGTTATGCTATCTCCAGCCTTGGCCCAGCATGTAGATACGGTGACCCGTGGATAGAAAATGTACCGATTATAATAAGAATTACCATAAGATTGACCAGGGTTATAGTAGCCAGAATACCACCACTTGCCCGGGTAATAATAACCGCCGTACCATGGGTTCGAATTATAATAAACGGCTGGTTTTGGCCACGGATTATTATAAACTGGATTGGGTTGATAATTGGGAGCAACATACCCGCTGCCGCTCAGGTTTAGCACCATCCCGGCGTAAATCCAGTGCGGATTATAAATCTGCGGGTTTTGAGCTAAAATAGTTCCAACTGATGTACCGCACATTTGGGCTATTCTAAGTAAATAATCACCATATTGAACAACATACCTGCCGCCACAACCCCAGGAAATCGATTCTACTTTCGAATTTGGGGCCGCTGCCGAAACTATGGTGAATAACTGTACGGCAATTAAAATAGCGACTACCAGAGCAATTGAAATCTTTTTCACATCTTCCTCCCTTAAATAAAGTTGAATGAATCCTTTTTTCAACAAATCACAACATATTTATTACAATCTAAACCAATTTTATGCTATAGCAGATAGATTAATTTTAGATTAGTTTTTTCTTAAATTGACAATTTTTGATTTCCGAAGCAACCAGACCGTACCAGCGATTATGATTAATTGTACAGTATATGTAGAATCATTAATTGAGTTATGCTATAATTGGCGACGCATGATTGCTATTAAAAGTCACGCAGAATGTTATACGATATCTTCATAAATAGAAATGGAAGTAATCAGTCTATCTTATTAATGGTGATTAAGGGGAAGTGCTGGAATTGGCAGACAGGCATGACTTAGGATCATGTGCCGAAAGGCGTGAGGGTTCAAGTCCCTCCTTCCCCATATTGTAATAAATTTCAATTGAGAAGGAAAATGAGCGTTGAAAATTGAAACTGAACCGCGCGATGATCATCAGGTCAAGCTCACAGTGGAGTTTGAACCAGAAGTTGCCGAAAAATATAAACACCAAGCCGCCAGAAAAATAGCCAAAGAAGCTAAAATTCCTGGTTTTCGTCCTGGCAAGGCACCCTACGATGTTGTGCGCCGTTTATACGGCGATAAGTTGATCGAGGAGGAAGCTGTTGAATTGCTTGTAGATGAGCTTTACCCGCAGATTCTTAAGGAAGCAGGGGTTGAACCGGGCGGAGCAGGTCAATTAGATAATATTATCAGTATGGGCCCTCCAAAATTATCATTTATTGTTCCCCTTGCTCCAGAGGTAAAGCTTCCCGACTACCGCTCCACGCGTCAGGAATATGCGCCTGAAGCTGTAACGGATGCGGATGTTTCAAAAGTTTTGCGCAACTTGCAGACAGGCTCTGCCACCGCTGAACCGGTCGATCGGCCAGCTGAAGACGGGGATTTAGTTTATGCCAAGGTTAGTGGAATTTTGACAGAACCAGATGAAGGTGAAGAAAAAGAATTAATTAAAGAAACACCTCTCCAGATTATTATCGGGGAAAACAATCCAGACCCGGATGATTTCCCTTTCGATGGTTTTTCAAAACAACTGATCGGAATGTCAGCAAACGAAAAGAATGTGATTCCATATACCTATCCTGAAGATTCAAAATACGAAAAACTGCGCGGGAAAAAGATTGAATTTACGCTGACTATTGAAAGCGTGAAGGCCATGAAGCTGCCTGAGATGAACGATGAATTCGCTCAATCGATGGGTGACTTTGCCAGCATGGACGATCTGCGCAAGAATATCCGCACCCAACTTGAAGTAAATCGTTCAAACGAATACGATCAAAAGTATTTAAATGAATTTATTGATAAAATTGTCGCTGAATCGACCATTGTTTACCCACCTCAAATGCTTGCGGATGAGGAAAAAGATGTTCTTGAGAATATCGAGCATGATCTTTCTCACCAACAAATGGACCTGGATACTTATCTAAAGACCAGGCAATTGGAAAAAGATGCTTTTATCGAAACAGAGGTCAGACCATCGGCAAAGAAACGCCTGGAGCGCTCGTTAGTATTGGAACAAATTGCCCAGGCCGAAAAAATCGAACTGGATCGTAAGGAATTGGAGACAGAAGTCATCCAAAATATGCAGCAGATGCAAAACCAGACTAACCAACGCAAACCGCGCAATAATATTGAAATGCGGAATATGACAAATGCTGTGACAATCCAGACGGCCAATCAATTACTAAATCGTCATATTATGGATCGGTTGAAGGCGATCGGATCAGGTAAATTTGAGGCGGCTCAGGCCACAGAAACTGATGAGACCACTGAAGTGAAGAGCAATCCTGATGCAACCACTGGGGAAGAACAGATTTTAACCGAGAAAACTGAGACGGAATAGCTTTTGATAGCCTTGGCTGGATACATCAGGAGGAAAATTATGGCAATACCAGATTTTAAATCAGTTGTCCCGATGGTAATCGAATCATCAGGAAGAGGCGAACGCGCCTACGATATTTATTCCTTATTACTTAAAGAGCGGATCATTTTTTTGGGCACGCCTATTGATGATCAGGTTGCAAATGTGATTGTTGCTCAACTATTGTTTTTAAGCCGTGAAGACCCGGAAAAAGAAATACAAATGTATATCAATTCCCCCGGCGGACAGATCTATTCTGGCTTAGCAATTTACGACACGATGATGATGGTGCCCAATAAAATCAGCACAGTAGCAGTAGGTGTAACCGCCTCGTTTGGTACAGTTCTATTGTCTGCCGGCGAAAAAGGCAACCGCTATGCTCTGCCGCATGCCACTATTCACATGCACCAACCGCTGGGAGGGACTCAGGGACAGGCTTCTGATATTGAGATCCAGGCTCATGAGATTTTGCGCCTCAAAGCCGGTTTGAGTGAAATTATGGCCAAGAACACTGGGAAGCCGATCGAAGTCATCGAACGTGACACTGAGCGTGATTTCTACCTGGATGCACAAGCAGCCGTTGAATACGGCATAGTAGATCAAATATTAAAAACCCCAAAATAGACGGGGCCATCTGACACAAAAAACTACAAGCCGGATAGCGTTTGCTTTCCGGCTTGTTTGATGGAGATAGTTATGATTTCGACATTACAACCGAAAGTCCGAGGAATTATCCTCGATATGGATGGCGTTTTATGGCGAGGCAATGAGTCAATCGGATCTCTACCCAAAATCTTTGAGGCTGTCCAGACCCTAGGATTGAAGGTGACGTTTGCAACGAATAACGCTACTCTATCCCCAAAACAATATCAGGAAAAACTTGCTAGCTTCGGGGTTATCGTTGAAACCTGGCAAATCATTAACTCTGCTATGGCAGCCGTATTTTTACTAAAAAAGCTTTTTCCAACTGGCGGATATGTCTTTGCAATTGGCGAAGATGGTTTATTATCTACGCTGGCTGAGGGAGGTTTTTACCAAAATGAGGATGGCGCTTTAGCAGTCATTGTAGCTTTGGATCGCCAGCTTACTTATCAAAAGCTATGCCGGGCGACCAGGCTTATTCGTTCAGGCTTGCCTTTTATTGGGACTAACTCAGATAAGACTCTGGCCGTTCCGGGTGGCTTCGATCCAGGGGCTGGTGCAATCCTGGGGGCAATTGAAATTTCGACTGACGTTAAGCCAACTGTCGTGGGCAAACCATCCCCGGTCATGCTGGAGCTTGCCATGCAGCGCATGCAGACATCCGAGGCAGACACGCTGGTGGTAGGCGACCGGCTGGAAACGGATATTTTGGGCGGCTTCAATGCCGGCTGCCGTACGGCGCTTGTTCTTTCAGGTGTTACGAAAGAAAGCGATATTGAAAAATGGTCACCCAAACCAGACTTGGTCGTCGCAAATTTAGAAAGTTTGTTGTGTTAAGTCTATAAAATGGATGGAAATTCAAATAAAGAAAATCCATTGGTTTATGACCTGGATCAAAATCAATTAGAAAACCTGTTGAGTTCTTGGGGAGAGCCGCAGTATCGCGCCCAGCAAATCTGGAAGGGGCTATACCAGCAGTTATGGTCAGCCCCCGAAGAATTCACAAATTTACCGGCGAATTTAAGACAACGACTGGCGGATAACATAAGGTTCAGTGCACTGAAACCAGCCCAGGTTCTACATTCAAGTGACAGAGAAACTGTAAAGACCCTTTTCACATTGCCAGACAAACGTGCCATCGAGGCCGTTTTAATGACTTATGAACGCCGCCAGACCTTGTGCATTTCAACTCAGGCAGGCTGCGCAATGGGCTGTGTCTTCTGCGCTACCGGTCAAATGGGGTTTAAAAGGAATTTAAGCAGTGGAGAAATTGTCGAACAGGTGCTGTATTACGCTCGCCAGTTGAAAGCTAATGGCGAGAGGGTTACTAATGTAGTGATCATGGGTATGGGTGAGCCATTCCATAATTATGAAGCCACTTTGTCTACTATTGATCGTCTAAACAGTCCAGATGGTCTCAATTTAGGTGAACGCCGCTTTACCATCTCAACAGTCGGGCTGGTCCCGATGATCCGTAAATTTGCCGACGAAAAACGCCAGATCAACCTGGCGATCAGTCTGCATGCCGCCAATGATGAACAGCGCAGCAGCCTTCTGCCTGTCAATCGTAAATATCCGCTGTCCGATCTAATGGAGGCTTGTAGGTATTATATCCAGCAGACAAACCGGCGACTAACCTTTGAATGGGCGCTGATCCAGGAAATTAATGATTCTCCCGAGCAGGCACGCCAGCTTGGCCATCTGATCAAGGGTCTGCTCTGCCATGTTAATGTAATTCCATTGAATCCAACCCATCAATATACTGGCAAAGCCACCACTCATCAACGGGCCGAGGCTTTTCGATCCGAGCTGGAAAAAATCGGCATCCCGTGTACGATTCGAATCCGTCGTGGCATCGATATCCAGGCAGGTTGCGGTCAATTAGCGATAGAAACCAACTCCCAAGGATAATCATCCGGCAGTTTGAACTGCCATGATATAATTTACACTTATGGTTGACTTCTTAAATAAATGGAAAGAGGGCCTTGAGCGGACTCGTAAAGTTGCGTTTGGTCGCATTGCCAGTGTGTTTGGTGCTACCCAAATCACCGACCAGACCTGGGATGAGTTGGAAGCAATCTTGATTCAGGCTGACTTGGGCATTGAAACTACCGAATCGGTTCTCAATGCGCTTAAACAAGCGGTTCTCAAAGATGGTCTGACTCAGGCTGATGAGTTGCAAGCCAGTTTAAGGGCAGAGTTAATCGAACGGCTTGATCCGGCTCCGGATCTGAATCTGGCAGCTTATCATCCGGCGGTTGTATTATTGGTAGGTGTAAATGGCTCAGGAAAGACTACCACTGCTGCTAAACTTGGAAAACAATTCTCTGAACAGGGCAAAAAAGTACTGTTAGGTGCAGCTGATACCTTTCGGGCTGCCGCGGTTGACCAGTTACAAGTATGGGGTGAACGTTTAAACTTGCCGGTAATCGCCGGCCAACCCAATGCCGACCCTGGCGCAGTCGCATATGACGCAGTTCAATCTGCCATTTCACGAAACATGGACATTGCACTGATTGATACCGCCGGTCGATTGCACACACGCTATAATCTGATGGAAGAGTTAAAAAAAGTCTACCGGGTGACGGGTAAAGCCTTGCCCGGTGCCCCGCATGCCACCTGGCTTGTTTTAGATGCTACAACTGGCCAGAATGCTTTACTACAAGCTCGTGCGTTCAAAGAGGCCGTTCAAGTCAGCGGAATAATCCTGGCTAAGCTTGATTCATCGGCACGCGGCGGCATGGCTTTCGCCATCCAGCGCGAACTGGGGTTGCCAATTCTGTATGCCGGTCTGGGTGAAAAACCAGAAGATCTGACCCATTTCGACCGTGAAGCTTTTGTGGATGGAATATTATCAAGAAATAATTAAGGAGTTATTATGCTTGACTTGATCGAGCGTGTTAATCAAAGCAAACAAAAAATCCAAGATTTATTGGTGCATCTTTGACTTACCAGCCAAAGAAAATGAGCTGAGCAAGCTACAGGAACAATCAGAAGATCCTAACCTTTGGGATAACCGCCAGGACGCTCAATTATTGATGAAAAACCTGGCTGACCTCCGCGAAGAGGTGGGAGGTTGGCGTACAATCGAACAGCGAGCCAAAGACGATCTGGAATTGGCCGAGTTGGGTGATGAAGCCTTGCGTCCTGAGTTAGAACCTGAAATCCAGGCTCTTGAATATGAGGTTGCTCGCAGAGAACTGAGCACATTACTGGCCGGACCATACGATAAAGGGAACGCTTTGCTTGCTATACATGCCGGTGCCGGCGGTACCGAAGCGCAAGATTGGGCCGCCATGCTGGAGCGCATGTATTTGCGCTGGGCAGAGCGTCGCGGATTTACCAGCGAGATACTGGATGTTTCCGAAGGCGAAGAAGCCGGCATCAAAAGTGTTACTATTGCCATAACAGGCAAATACGCCTATGGCTATTTACGGCCGGAGAAGGGCGTCCATCGACTGGTTAGATTATCACCTTTCGATGCTGCTCACCGCCGCCACACATCTTTTGCCCAGGTTGAGGTTTTGCCCGAAGTGACCGATGATGACTCGTCTATCCAGATTAACCCGGATGACATAAGGATTGATATCTTTCGATCGTCAGGTGCAGGTGGTCAAAACGTTCAAAAAAATGCCACCGCCATCCGTCTCACTCACATCCCGACTGGGCTGGTAGTCACATGCCAAAACGAGCGTTCGCA
>DATFYI010000301.1:0-24182 GCA_035315125.1 Anaerolineaceae bacterium
ATTTATCGACGACTATCCGTTCCTGATACTGTAATTGTGATTAAAGTAGGTGATTTATTTAAGGAGGACTCTAACCTTGTCGTCGGTATGAGTGACACATTTGATACTGAAAAGGGAAATATTATCAAGCCCAAATCTATACAAGGGCAATTCTTAGCAACTATTTATAATGATGACACATCTCGACTAAATACGGATCTTTCGGCTGCACTTATTGGTGTATCCGGAAAATATGATAGTAATAAAACTCAGGGAAAGAATATTCGTTATCCAATTGGCACAGTTGCCACATTAAGTGTGGGGACAAAGAAATATTTTTGTTCTGCTTATAGCTGTATGGGAAACGATCTTAAGGCACAATCAGATATTTTTAAACTTACCACAAGTCTTGAAATGTTATGGGAAAATATCCGGTTGAAGGGACAAGGAGAAAAGATTTCTATGGCCGTGTTGGGGTCAGATTTGGCAAGAATAGGTACTGCCTCACATTCAAATTTAATTAAACTTATTATCTCATCGTTTATTTTGGCATCCCGAAAAGAAAGAATATCAGAACAATTAACGATAGTTATTCACCAGAACAATTTGGAAAAAATTAATATGTTTGATATTAATGATTTTTTACAAAATTTTTAAATTATGGCATACAAGAACGGTACATATATTGCTTTTCACGCAGATGATACTCCAGACCCAACTGAGTCTGATATGAAGTATTACAACATTATGAAAATGTGGAAAGTTAGAGAGGATAACGATTTTTATTTTATAAATAGTCACGAAAAAACAGGATCAGTAAGAGATGATAGTAAAAAGGAAACTCTCAGAAGATCTTTAGTAGAAAGATTAAATAACTCTAAAAACATGGTGCTCATAATTGGCGAGACTACTTGGCAGGATACTGATTGGGTTCCTTTTGAAATAGCATATGCTATCGACCACTGTTCTTTGCCCATAATTGCGGCTTATACAATGTACTCTTGTATTCTTGCTCCTAACTTATTAAATAATTTATGGCCAAAGGCATTAGCCGACAGGATTACAAATCACACCGCTCATGTAATTCACATACCTTTTAAAAAGGAACCTCTCGCCGACGCACTTTCTCAATTTAGGATTGGAAGCTATCCCCTTTGAGGAGGACTTGGTTTTTACTCAAAAGACGCATATGTTTCATGGGGATTAATTAGTTAGTGGTTATGAAACGTTAAAAATTAAGTAAAAATTAGAGGTCCAATATGTCATTCGACGAATCAAAATACCGAAAAGGCTACTCCATAGGTGTGGGTGGCGTTGTTATCCATAACGGTGAAGTGCTATTAGTGAGACGTATTCGTGGTGAGGATCTTGGAGAGTGGGCAATTCCGGGTGGTTTTGTAGAGAAAAATGAAAAAGCAGATAAAGCTATTATTAGGGAAGTTTTAGAGGAAACTGGTGTTAAAGCTCGCGTTAAGGGATTAATTGCAATTAGAAATAGGATATATAAGGACGAAAATAGCATTTACCTTATGTTTCTTTTAGAAACAGATATTGAAGAATTAAAAGCCCAAAAATCAGAAGTTGATAAGGTTGGTTTCTTTAACTTATCCCAAGTAAACGGAATATCAAACCTACAGACTTTAAGTAAAATTGTTGTTGAGAAAGTTCTCAAAAATGAGCATAAACTTTTACCGTATATAAATCAAGATGACTTCCCTGATAGTGAATATGGGATATTTGGCTAAATTTTCTACTAATGAAAAGGTATACCCGTTCAGTAGGTCTATGAAAATCCATCTAACTGCTTTGGGAACATTGAATGAAATCATAGGTTTTTATTTTTCTCATGTCCACACAGAGAGCACAGTCACACTCTTATCACCGGTTACACGTTCTAACATATTTATATAGATCTGTACAATTCGCTCAATCCAATTGCAAATCTGTTGTCAGATCTTAGTGTTCAATCATTTTACAGACCGAATCATTCCTATCTTACAAGAATCCCTGAAATTTTTTGAGGATACCCGGAACAATGTGATATTCGAGCCCTCACGCAGCACGCTACGGGCTCCGCGCTCACAAAGATCCCCGTTTGGGGATTTTTTGTTTGAGTCTTATAGGGTGGGTTCGCTTAAGTGCCACGCAGTGGTAAAGTACCACGTAGTGGCACTGAACCCACCTTTTTCCATTGTCTAAAATCAAATCTTGCCTGCAATAACCTCATGCCCCAATCGCGCTGGTTCCAGCGCCAGGATAGTATGAAAAAGGGCTTCTGCAGGGAATGGGTGAATCGGGGATGGTCAAAACGGTGGGATCACCCTGGCACCGCCCGCTCCTCCCGAAGGACATTGGGACGATGTGACACCAGTCCTGGCGGCCTGTGCCAGGACTGGCGCAGGGCAGGTGAAGAAACGAGCCTACCCTACCCACTGTGCAGCATGGGCCGGTTTAGGTGTGCGATTTCACCGGTTTTCGCAATTACTTCTCCGATGTATAATTTTATTAAGTACACTGGATTTGCCGGATAATCAATGCAATAAACAGGCAACATCCTGGGTGAGGATCTCAATTATGGTAAAAAAGCAGCAACTGATAACCATCTTTGTCCTGGCAGTTATCCTGATCATGATAGCCTGTTCGACCTTACCCGAGCAGGCCCCTTCTTCAACCCCTATTCCGGTGCTTCCTGCTACCCAGGGACTCCCCACAGAAGCCCCTGCACCTGCTTCTACGCAAAAACCTCTGGATACCCCGGCTTCGGCAATATCCTCTCCGGTCCCAACCATCCCTGTCACAATTGGCGCCAATCCAACTGAACCAGCTGTGGAAACCTATGTCGCCTACGTGCAAAACGATTCGCTCCTTGTGACTCATGTCATGAGCGGAAAATCCTTGGAAACACGCGAATACATCAAATCTCCACAAAGTGGGGGGATCATGAGGATTGGTTGGTCGCCTTCAGGGGAATACTTGGCTTTTACCATGATACCCGACTCTAACCCCCATGTATACATTGTCAACGTCAAGGCAGGTGGTAAGCCAATTGATTTGGGTATCGCCGATTTGGGTAATGGCAATGACTGGGCCTGGTCGCCCGACAGTAGATTATTGGCTTTTGAGCACGAATATGAGCTTTGGGATTATTCCCCCGCTAATGGGACGAAGAAGCAGCTCACAACCCATCTCGGCGTTGAATGGTTGTGGTCACTCCCTGTCTTTACTCCAGACGGCAAAGCTTTATGGGCAGTTGGAACCGACTCCAGCAACATGGACTTCCATGGCACTACGCTCTACAAGATCTATCGGGTCCCTTTAGACGGTTCAGGAGCCAATTTAAACCCTCCAGGACACCTGGCAAGTATCACAGAGGAAATCAAAGGCACCCTGCCGTTAGATTTGCGCTTCTCGCCGGATGGTCAAAACCTGGCGATCATCACCACTGAGTACATCGAGAACTGTGCTCAAAAGGCCAGCTACCAGGTGGGGAACGCAGACGGCAAAGATATTCGCGACTTACCCATACCCTCCCTGTCAGCTATGGTTGGCCCCAATCAAAATCCTTATTTTTATGGCGACAGCATGGTTTGGGATCCGCAGAGCAAAGGACTTTGGGTAAATGGCGAGGTTCGAGAATGTACCTTTACCGTGACAGATGTTGGTGGACCGCAAATATCCTATATAACCCTGGACGGCCAGGAGCATGAGCAGATCCCAGGCTCATTCAGCCACCTGAGCATTGATCGTACAGGCAGGTTGTTAGGGGTCGTCAACGCAAAAGATGGCCCTCGAGTGCAAATCCTTGGCAGGGACGGTCACCTTGTGCTCGACCTGGGTCAAGGAGATCTGACCGTCCTCCAGCCCTAACAATTTTCCGAAAGCGAGTTTATTATTTTGACTGCGTGTGTCATCCGGATCTCAAACGCAATCCGGGAAAACCGTTAAGCCTGGATGGTAGCCATCTGTAGGTTCTCCCAGATAAATGCTCAAAATTTCGCAAATCACAGATGGTGTGATTTTCGAGCCCTCGCGCAGCACCCGACGGACTCTACGCTCATAGACATCCCTACAAGGTGCAAAGGGTTTTCTCTATCACGAAAAACGAGCCGTAAAGGATTATCGCTCACTTCGTGATCACTGTGGGATGCATCTCTTCCCAGGTGTGCCCACCATCCTGCGTCTGCCACAGAGAATAGGTATTTCCGTCGGTTGAGATCGCCCAGCCAATCGCTGTGCTGGTGAATTCGTACTGCCAGACATATTTTTGGCTCGCACCTGAGGAGTTGAAATTCAGGTTTGCGTGCAATGCCTGCCAGGTTTGTGCGCCGTCGTTCGTGGCGCAAAGATCTACATCGCAGGCAACAAATGCATCCTGGGGTGAAACGAAATGGATATCCGACTGGCTGCTGACATTCTCCACTACCACCGGGTCCGGCGTCCAGCTTAATCCACCATCCTGGGTGGTGTAGAGCGCCAGTACATTGTAGGCGTTCGACCCATCCGTATTGAATTTGACCAGCCTAACCGGCAGCACACCCTCGTTCTTGTTGAAAAATACGGGGTCTTGCGGGGCTACCAGGGCATCGGCGAATTTTGCGGATGGGAACGGCAGCTCGAGCTCTTTCCAGGTTTTCCCCTGGTCGAACGCAATCGAGGCCCGTACTTTTCCAACGGGATCGCTGGCCATGTCACCGTAGGTGATGAACTGGCGTATGGGATCGTAATAGAAATTATCCTCGCAGATATTGCACAGGTCCAACGTGCCCGGCTGAGAGCCCGGGCTACTATCTGGATTGACAAGCATCACCTGGCTCCAGGAAACGCCGCCGTCATGGGTAGCGAACATCTGAATGTGCGCCTGCCCGGCTCCGGCGCCATACGTTTCAGTCCAGCCTTCTTTCAAATTTAGAAACGTCATCCAGGGCGATCCAAAAAGGAAATCCTGTGGCAATGAGTGGGTGATGACTTTCCAGGTGCTGCCGCCGTCGGTTGTGCGCAGCAGATTGGCGCCGCTGGTTTGGCCGGTATTGCTATTTTGGCTGTAGACCCAGGCAGTATTCTCATCCAGAAAGGACGTGCTGAAGGGAACATTGGCAACAATATCTGGGGTGACGTCCTGCCAGGTTTGCCCGCCGTCCGTCGTGTGCAGGAGAAAAGTGTTGCCGTCAGGGATATAGGCCGTGGCCCAACCGCTTTTTTCGGTGTATATCTTGATGTTGTTCAGGTTAAGCCGCGCGGCAGCAATCGTTGCGGCTGCCACCGGCTTGATCTCTTGCCAGGTTTTGCCACCATCCGCTGTGCTCAGCAGTGCAGAAGCAGCACCGATGGTGACGATCGCCATGCCGTTTTGCTGGTCGACGAAATCAAATTGGCTGTTTTGCCAGCTCACCACTTTGAGCGTCTGCCAGGTTTTGCCGCCGTCGCTGGTTTGCTGCAACTGGTTTTGCGAATTGCTCGCAGTTGTTGTGAGCCGCCAGCCGGTCTGCGCGTTGTAGAAACTTTCTCCGATTGAATCCTGCCAGGTAAGCCAGGTCTGGCCGGAATCCAGGCTAAGATCGAAGAAATTTACTCCACCGCCAGCCGAGCATGCAACCCCAATGCCACTGGTGGAGGTCGCTTGATAGGCTGGCGCAACACTGCAGCTGGAACTGGAGGCCCCAGAAAGCTGATCGATATTGGGGATAGGCGCGACGGTCCAGGTTTGGCCGCCATCGGTCGTTTTGTTAATGCGCACAGGATTACCAGCGGAGCCATTTTCGACCGCCCAGCCGGTCTGCGCGTCGATGAAAACAAAGCTTCCCACACCTCCGGTAAAAGATTTTTGTAATTCGGCCTCTCCGGCTTGCAGCTGCCAGGTCGCCCCTCCATCGCTGGTTTTGAATAGCTCCTGGAATATTTGACCATTCTGCGAGGCAGAAACCCAGGTAATATTCCAGCCGGTCTGGGAGTCGATAAAGAACAGGTGAGGCCAATAAGCCATCGGATCGGAGCCAGAGGGTGTAACCAATGAGAAAGCCTGGCTGGACTGCCAGCTTTGTCCACCGTCGGTGGTATGCCAGACAATCGCCGCATTGACGGTCTGGTCTGCCCCCTGGCAGTCGCCAATATTAGCGCCACACCACGATTTCGGTGAGGCCCAGGCATTATCGGAATCCAGGGCAAAAAAGCCCGAATGGATATAAGCGCCCTGCGGTGGGGTGACATCCTGCCAGGCGCGGCCGCCGTTGGTCGTCCGCACGATATGACCGGTCGATTCAATCCCCCAGCCTGAAGTCCGGTCAATCATCTGCAGGAATGTCAGGGTAACAGGCGTTCCTGCGGCGATGGGGGAAAGGGGTGCAAACGATGCTTGCGGGGCCGGGGCGGTTACCGTGCTCTCAGGGCTAGCAGATGGCGCAGGTGTTTGTTCGAGGGTCGCCGAGGGGCTGATCGAGGGTGCAGCGCTGGCCGTGGGAGACATTGAAGACGTGGAAAGAACAGCCGCCGTAGGGGGGATCACTGTAGGCGCCGGCGCTGGAAGAATAATGCAAGATGCACTGACCAGGCTGAAAATAATGAGAATAACGAATAGTTTTTTCATAACCCTCCTCTATGACAGGCCCCCATTGAATAATTCATTATCTCCGTTATCTCTACGAATGCTTTAAAGCGTAAGATCATATTAGCACGGTCAAAAGAACCGGACAAGCGTATTCTGTCCGTTTAATCGTTTACTGTCATTTCGGAATTTGGAGCGAGCAGCGGAAGGACCTGAGAGGCAGCCGGCTTTGGTATTGGGGTATACCTAAGAAAGGGTACACTCTATGCGAGCCCTGGCGCAGCACCCTATGGGCTTCGCGCTCACAAAGATGCCTGGGAAGGGATTTTTTGTTTGTAGGTGGAGGTATATTCCCCTTTATAATTGATCCGTTCGTAAAACATCATGAAGCAGAGGAGTTTTCTATGTCAAGTACGGTTACTACTTCTGAGGCAAAATCACACGTACCCCGCTTGGTTCTGAGCCATCATGTTCATAAGAAAATCCATGGGGATAATTGGATGGGTCGAATTAACACCCATGTGGCAGTGGGCATCACCAAGTTGGTTGGATCGATGTGGTGTGCTTATCTATTCGCACTCATCGCTCTAATCTCACTTCCGGCTGCCATCAGCTCGCACAGCCCCATTATTATCGTTGCCTGGATCGCACAGACTTTTCTGCAGTTGGTACTGCTGCCTATCATCATTGTCGGCCAAAATGTTCAGGCGGCTGCCAGCGATGCCCGTGCAGAAAGCGACCATGAAACGCTGCTTGCCATCCATACCCTGACATCAGAAGTTCATGAAATTGCCAATCAGCAGACTGTCTTATTGAAAATCATTGAGGGAAACGTCCAGCCCCCGCTCGACAGGGAATAACTACAAAGACTTATAGATGGAATAGGATTGCTGGCTTTCTTTTTCACTGACATAAAGAAAGCTTTGCTCGTTTATATATTGTCTGGTTGCAAGATATTTATGGACCATTCTTGGGGGCAACATAAAAGCCGGATTGGAGATGATTGCTGTCAAACATCATCAAACGTGGACGAACATCATTCAATTCGGTGCAAGGTAATGGAGCATCCCAACACGCGTATCCAGCCTCAGATGGAGAATAGACTGTTCCACCACCCAGCATTGGATGGGCGATGATCGTTCCTTGAGGATATTGGTTTTTGGCGACCTCCATGGCTGGGGGAGGAAAGAAAAAAGTGCGTTTTTGAAGATTGAAATTGTGCGTGTAGGGCGACAACCAGGCGACAAAGATCAGACCTGCAGCTGCAAGTATTTTTAGATTCGTGTCCCGAGTGAAAAAAGGGGAGATTTGGTTCATTAATAAAAGCAGACAAGACAGCAACAATAACCAAAAAGCTGCACCGGCAAAACGATAATCCGGCAGAACCCAAAGCCAAAACAGCAGAGCGATCAGGGAGATTGCCAGTAACACCTCAACATTTGTGATTTCTGGCTTGTGCACTTTCATACGATTTCGCCATATACTCACTACAATCGCTGCCCCAAGCGTCAGGGCTGAAAGGTCGAGGATTTCCCAAAACTCAGACGGCATACAATTCTTCCACGTTAGCAGCCACAGCTTTCCGCTCTGCAATGGAATTGTATTGCTGCAAGTGCGTGCCCAATTGGTCACGACACTGACCATCCCGGCCGCGTCACTTTCCGGCATGCGCCAAATGACCGGCAAACTGATTATGTTGCTGGGGAAAAGCGGGTAGCCGCTCATGATGGTGCCTCTTACCATCCAGGGTATCACCAACAGTCCTGCTAAAGCCACGGCGCCTGTTACTGGACGGATATTTGTGCTCGCTTTTCCACTGCAAACCAAACCTGCGCTAATAGCCAGAAGAGAGGCCAGGCCAAATCCTGCAAAACTCAGTTTCACCACCATCCCCAATCCGATTAGCAGGATCGCATAAACCACGCCTGATGTAAAAGATGCATCTTCTTGATTTGATTTTTCAAATAAATCCATGACTGCCAGCGCCAAAGCCACTTCGAGCACGTAAATCATTCGATCTGGTGCATAGCCGGCCAATGGAGTCTCGCCAATATATTTGATAGTCACAAAAAATAAGAACGCGCTTGCGAGATGCGTGTTGCGAATTTCATCAGGTTTACGCAATGAAAAAATGACGCCTTCGCCTGTTTGTAATAGTAAGGCGCCGAAAATTAGCGGGCTTGTGATGTAATATGCAAGCCCTGGGAAAATGCCACTATCCAATTGAGCTGCCAGCAATAAGCCCGCCTGATTGAAGGCCAGCCGGTAATGTAAATTAACCAAACCGGGTGGTAAGCGATAGGAAGTGAACCACTTAATCGTCTGCAGGTGATATAAACCAAAATCAGCTGTTAAATTACTAAATATGACCAGATTGCTTAAAAAAATAAGCAGAAACGCTGCGCAAGCCAGGAACGCCACGGCCATGGTACGATTTTGGCCAGCCAGCCACTCTCGGACTTTATTCCAGGATAATAGCCAACCACAAAGTCCTGCCGCCGCTAAGATCAAAAAAGAAGCCATTCCGACGGGCCAGAATATCTGCCAGACCTGTAAAAATGCGATCGCCAATGCAAATCCCACCCAAAAAGAGCTGATGAGATGGTTATAGCTTGGAACGGAACGAAATAGCCCCCAAGGGAATAGCAATCCTAAGCCTATAACAAGCAGTAAATATCCACTTGTCAGGATAAAGATCTCTAACATGATGCAGGCATTATACTCGGCTTTTCGGTTTAGAAATCTTATCGCTAAATAGTGATACTACTCCCTGATAAAGTAAATTGGGAAAGAATAATCAAAGGGCATGTTCGCAATAAAAAAATGGAAACCGCATTAATTATTCTGACCTATGCGATGTCGGATACTTTTGTTATTGATATTAACCATAAATGTGTTAATATATTGTTGGGGGATAAATTATTGACCACATTCCAAAGGCAACCGCATTGCTGCCAACTCCACACACCTCCAATCGATAAAAACTTTTAAGTTTATCGGGTAGGAAAATTCAAAGTGTATCCGGATCCGTTTTATAAGCCATACTACAGGATTGTAGTATTGAAAGAGTCCGTAGAATCAATTATCAGGACGCTTCACCGTCGTGGCTGCCACGTTATTAATAGATAAAATAAAAGGAGGTATGCCTATAAGCCAAAATATTAATTTCCGTGACTTGTTGAGTCCCAAATAAAGTTCGATAGGAAAGGAGATTTGTCATGGTACTAATGGTTCAGAAATTTGACATCCACCCAGATAAGGCGGAAGCCTATCTAAAATGGACGGAGGGTGCAATCAAGGGAACCCTGGCAGTGCCTGGTGTAGTTGAGTTTCGGGCATACCGAACTGCCGCGAGTGGTTCCCAAATTGTGACCACTTATGAGTTTGCTGACATGGCGACCTGGGCAACCTGGCAAAGTAATGAAATTATACAGAAGATACAAGCGGAACTGCATGTATACGCCCTCAATGTGAGCATCGAGCTCTGGGGGCCATCGCCTGTCGTTCCTGCGCCAATCCGGCCAGGAAAGTAACCTGATTACTATATCTAAACGACTAAGGGCACAAGGGGCATAGTTTTATACGCATTCCACTTCGACATACTATGCCCCGAAATAAGAATTTGTAAACCGACTAGAAGCTGGTTATCATACGATAAAGTTTTCCAGTACAATTTAAGGTTAAAAAAGGCGTCAAGTGTAGTGAAATACCATTTCCCGGCCACATTCTTCCAAAATATGCGCAAACAACCGTATCGATGCGGTTGTTTGCGCCGTCCAGACCCATCGAGTGGGTATTGGATAGATTAAGCACCTGCCCGTTGTTTAGATGAGATGGTAGCTTTTCAGCAGATCCCCAATCTCTATTCCAGAAATCTTTTGAAGTACCTGTTTTTCAATCAGATTCGCTCCAAATGGGAGCTTGAAATCTGTAAGTTTTTTCCCATCTAAGATCCTGGACGTTGAATCCAATAAAACTCGCACATCATAGCAAGAATCGAAAACTTCTGGCACGCCACGGTCAACATTCAGCAGGGTATACACAGCCTCCATGGCTGTCCGGACAGAATACTCGGTGGTGAAAACTAATTCGCCTTGAGGAAGGCATTCAACCGTTGGCAGATGCGCTCGTAATCGGGGCCGGCCCAGAAAAAGTGACCTGTGCAGCCTGCTTCGAAAAACTCCGCCTTTGGAAATTAACCTTCCAGGAAGTTGTTATTCCACGAAATCTCGGATAAAGGAAGTGATAAATTTTTCGGCGCTATATTTTCCGTAAATCACATCCCACAGACCTTTAGCCAGCGGCATGGCAACATGCAATTTCTCAGCCAGGTATAACATGGATTTAAGGGTATTGAATCCTTCGGGCGCAACGCCCATTTCCTTTTCAATTTGAGGCAGGGTTAATCCCTGAGCCAGCAGTTCTCCCATTCGGCGGTTGTGGCTATGCTGGCTCAGAGACGTTGCCAGTAAATCGCCGATGCCGGATAAATAGAGGAATGTCTCAATTTTAGCCCCCATACAGACGCCAATATGGGTGATCTCTTCCATTGCCAGGGTCAGGTACACCGCCCGGAAATTGATGCTGGTAATCTGCTTACCATCTAACAGGCCTAATCCGATGGCGTAGATATTCTTCAGGATTCCACCCAACTCGACGCCAATTTCGTCATCACTGAAACGTGTGCGAAAATAATCATTTTCCAATAAGTGGGACACCAACAGCAGATCGTTAATCTGTTTACCGGCGATAACCACCACTGTAGGCATATGATGGGCAAATTCATTGGCGATCGATGGCCCCGAGAGCATCACCCTGGGGTTTTGGGGAAATAACTGCGAGATGATTTGAAAGGACGTCAGTCCAGATTCACGATCAATTCCTTTAGCAAGATTGACAATCATCATCTGGGGATTTAACTGCCCCTGGTAACTCTGCAGAGTTGATTTGATAAACGCCGAAGGGATGGAAATGAAAATCACCTGGCTGTTTAATAGGACAGTGCTCAAGTCGGTGGTGGCTCTCAAATTGGGATGGATCGAAATGCCGGGCAAAAAACGGGAATTGGTGTGTTGCTCATTAATCTCGCTTGCTACTGCGGGGTTGTATTCCCAGCCCATAACCGCATAGCCGTTGGCGGCGATCATATTTCCGACAGCCGCGCCCAGGTTGCCTAAGCCGATAATGCCGACGTTCATAAGATGCTCCACCTTTTCTGACCCGATCTGTTGATGATGACTCCTGGCAGCTTCATATTCTGACAGGAATAGAATGATCTTCCTCAATTTTACTGCTATTACGTCCGATTAGACCTTCCGGGCTCAGAAATATGGATTTAAAGAATCATGTTGTCAGACATCTGCCCCTTCCCAAAAAAGCAAGAGCGGGGTTAGAATAGAGACAATGTTAATAAACCATTAATTCGACCTTAACAAACTTGGCATCATAAAAAAAGCTGGGCTGGATAAATTTTACGCAAGCCTACTTATTGTAATTAAGTTAAAAAGGAGAAAAATGGCAATCTGTACGAGCGCTGCTTCTCACCTTATTGGAATTCCGCTCTATCTTGATCCCGGATCCGGCAGCTTCCTGCTGCAAATATTGTTGGCGGCCCTTTTAGGAATCGCCTTCGCCGTCAAGATCTATTGGAAGAAAATCAAAGCGCTGTTTACCGGTAAAAAGGAACCCGCCGAGAACATAGTAGCCATCGAATCGATAAAATCCCCCGCTGACGCCAGCGATGAAAAGTGATCAAAAATTAGCCGCCTCTTTTCGTGACCCGAGCGGCTTTCTATTCCGCCGCGGCGGCAAATTGTACCGGCAGGTCAATAAGATTTACCAGCCGAATTACGATAGCCTGGTGAAGTCAGGTCTGTTTCAAAAGCTGACCGATGCCGGAATGTTAATCCCTCACAAAGAGGTACAGGTCGAACCGGAAGGCCCGGCCCTGGCTTACTGTGTGCTGGAGCCAGAGCTGGTCGATTTTATCTCTTACCCCTACGAGTGGTCGTTCAGCCAGTTAAAAGATGCCGCATTGCTGACCCTGGCAATCCAAAAACAGGCCCTGGATACCGGGCTGTCGCTCAAGGATGCCAGCGCCTACAACATCCAGTTTCAGCACGGTCGCCCACTTTTAATCGATACACTGTCATTTGAGATCTATAAAGAAGGCCAGCCCTGGGTGGCTTACCGCCAGTTCTGCCAGCATTTTTTGGCACCGCTGGCCTTGATGGCTTTGACCGATATTCGTTTGAGCCAGCTAATGCGTGTTTACATCGACGGTATCCCACTCGATTTGGCCAGTAAGCTGCTGCCGGGTTCGAGCCGTTTGAACTTTGGACTAGCCTCGCATATCCATCTGCATGCGCAAGCGCAGAAGCGTTATGCCGATAAAGGCGTCAGCGCCAGCCAGACCAGCGGGCGGGGCGTAAGCAAAATGGGGCTGCTTGGATTGCTAGACAGCCTGGAAGGAACCGTCAACGGGCTGAAGTGGCTGCCGAGCGGAACAGAATGGGGCGATTATTACGATTCGACCAATTATAGCCGGTCAGCCTTCGATGATAAGTCGCTGGCAATCAAGGAATTTATGGCCAGGTTGCAGCCCAAGAAAGTGTGGGACCTGGGCGCTAACACCGGTTTTTTCAGCCAGATTGCGGCTGAGCAGGGGGCGCTGGCGTTGGCTTTCGACATCGATCCTGCCGCAGTTGAAAAAAACTATCAGGATATAAAGAAACGTAAAGAGACCCGCAACCTGCCATTGCTGATGGATCTGACTAATCCCAGCCCGGCCATTGGTTGGCAAAATGCCGAACGTGATTCGCTGAGCGCCCGTGGCCCGGCCGATCTGGTGCTGGCGCTGGCGCTGGTGCATCATCTGGCCATCTCAAACAACGTACCCCTGCCAATGGTAGCCGAATATTTCAGCACAATCGGGCGATGGCTGGTAGTGGAATTCGTGCCAAAAGATGACACGCAGGTACAGCGGCTCTTGGCCAGCCGGGAAGATATATTCGACCATTACAATGCCGATGAGTTTGTCCAGGCTTTAAGCACTTATTTCGAGCTGCGCGAGACGCACCCCGTTAAAGATTCCAGGCGCATGCTATACCTATTAGAAAATAAAACAAACGGCTGAGCCGAATATTAAATGGGTTTCTCTAAGATTGCGGTGCCAGAGGCGGCGCGATTACGCCCCCGGCTCTTGGCAAAATAGAGCTCTCGATCGGCATCTTTTAGAAACGATTCGACAGTATCCATTGCTGCAGTAAGTCCGGTAACACCAATACTGACCGTAATGTGAACCCCGCTATGACTGCCGGGTTCGCTTCCCTCGGTGAAATCGTGCGTCTCAACGATTTTGCAAATTCGCTCCGCCAGGGCAAAAGCAGCCTCAGTAGTTGTGCACGGGGCAATGACTAAAATTTCATCGCCGCCGAAACGGGCCACGATATCCGGCCCGCGCACGGTGTTCTGAATGATGTGTGCAAATGACCGCAAAACCTGGTCGCCCACCTGATGTCCAAAGGTATCATTCACCCTTTTGAAGTGGTCGATATCAATCAACAACAGAGCGACGTCTTGCTGGTAGCGTATTGCACGATCAAATTCTTCTTTGAGGCGCCGCTCAAGATAGCGCCGGTTGTAAATACCGAGCAGTGGATCGGTAATGATTTCTTGTTCCAGGATTGTGACACGCCGGACAGACATGGCAGTTTGTGAAGAAAGTGAAATTGTTACCCAGACAAACCCGGCTCCAAAGAAAAACACACTTGGCACAATTAAATCAGAAGGGCTGGCATTGTGGTTCCAGAACAATACAGCATAGGCCAGGTAACTCAGGATAAACAACACGATTAATCCGGATTGGAAGATCCATCTGCGGCGCACTTCACCCCTGGGGAGTTGACTGATCAGCTTGCGCACAGAGAAAAGAGCTGCAATTAATATCAAAAAACCAGCGATCACCAGACCATTTGCGGCAAATGTGAGCATTGGATTCCTTTATCTTTTTAAAACAAAATCAAAAAAATAAGGATATTGACCTGATTACCATCAATTCACACGTCGCTATAATCAATTACCAACAAATGGATAGTGTGATTTATACTTTCCTCGCCATTAAAACTGCTACTCTTTTTCAGCCTGGTCCGGCTTTAGGGAATAACCCGCGACCTACGTTTATTGTATCATTTCAATTATGTAGATCCAAGTCTTTTAACAAAGGGATTGTAACCAAAGGGAATCTCTTGATTTCCCGGCGGTTATCCGGTAGAGTTGGGAAGGAATAATATGGTGAGGAAAAGAATACCCCGCCTCACTATTTTTCGGAGAGATCATGGCGCGTCCGGCAACTCAAGAAAGCTCCTCCTGGATCAAATTACTGGTCTTATTTACGTTTGCCAGCCTGATCGAAACCATCTTTTATGGACAGTTTAACGCATTTACCCCGTTGTACCTGCCCAAACTGGGTATCGAACCGGCCGATGTAGCCCGTTGGACCGGCATTATCGCCGCCGCCACGGGCTTGATCGGTCTGCCCTTTTTGCCATTCTGGGGCGCCCTGGCAGACCGCTTCAGCCGCAAGCCGGTCGTGCTGCGCTCCTTTGCGGTCGAAGCGTTGTCCGGGTTCATCGCCTGCCTGGCCGGAAACATCTGGGTTTTTATGATCGGGCGCACCCTCACCAGCATGGCATTAGGAAACACCGGCCTGATGATGACCACCCTTTCCGAACGGGCGCCTGCTAACCGTCAAGGCCTGGCTTTTTCGATTATGAACACGGCCTCTCCGGTCGGTATTTTTATAGGCCCATTGATCGGTGGGCCGATCGTCGATCACTGGGGCTTCCAAACCCTGCTGGGCATTGACGGAGCGTTGCTGGCCCTGGTCGTGCTCATGCTTGGCATCGGCTACCGGGATCTTTTTGTCGGCAGCGACCGCCAGCCCATTTTGAAAATGGCCGGGGATTCGATCCGGATCATCGCCTTCAGCCCACGCCTGAGGAGTTTGTTTCCGGCTCTCATCGCACTGCAAGCCGGCCGGATGCTGGCTCAAACTTACGTCTCGCTGGTCATCAGCCAGATCTACACGGGGGCCGGCCTGGCAACCATGATCGGTATCATTTTAGGCACGGGTGGGATCGTAGCAATGGTATTTACACCCATCTTTGGCATCCTGGCTGACCGCTTTGGCTTGTGGCAGGTATTGTTGATCGGGACCGTCGCTCAGGCATTAGTCTGGCCCTTGCCGCTGCTCACCCGCACTGTGGTCGGGTTTACAGTTGCCTGGTCGATCATAAACGGTCTGGCTTCCGGCATCTTTGCATTGACTTTTATTGTCCTGGCAAATTCGACCACCACCGCAGCTCGCGGGCGGATTATGTCGTTCTCTTATTTGCCTTCCAGCATCGGTTTGTTCCTTGGACCTGCCATCGGCAGCCTGATCACTCGCTCCAACGTTTTCATGATATTTCCTGCCTCAGCCGTATTCACCGCCGCAGCGATCCTCTTATTTGCAATAACCAGGAAATATCCGGTCAGCGAACCACCCAGCGGGGTATAATCACCGGCCAACCTGCTCGATCATAATCTTATCGATATAGCAACACATCCAATCCTCACCCAGCTCGATGGATTGGATGATAGGATGGCCGGTCTTATGAAAATGCTTGGTGGCATGCTTGCTGGGCGATTGGTCGCAGCAGCCCACGTAACCGCAGATGCGGCACATCCGTAAATGCACTCACCATCAGCCCGTTTTGAGGCAATCTTCACAGCCTACCGCGCTGGGCGTAACTTTTTTAATTTGATCAAAATGACCGCAAGTCTTCATTAATGTATCCTATATAAGAATGTATCTTATTACAAACGAAGAACACCACGCCCTGCCCAGGCAGTGGTTTGCCAGTTATCCGGCATCTCGTCAACCGGGAACCAACCTGGAATGGGCATCACAAAGCGCTCCGCCATAGCCGTCAGATACGGCTCGTACAGCAAACGCAGCTCGGCCAGCTCTTTGAAAATATCCCTGTCCTCAGGCAGGCAAACGCCAACCGCAGCCAATTCTGCCTGTATGTATTTAAAACCTACCTCTGAAAGCCGGTCAGCGCCGCGTTCGCTGGGCGGAGTCTGAAAAATCTGCGCCAGGTCGACGATGGTGTGGCGAGCCATGGCGAAGGTCAGCCGGCCTTGCTTTTTGGAGATGCCGTCGATGCCAAGCGAAACCAGGGCAGATGTATCCAGGATGGCAGCCAAGGCTGCCAGCCAGGATTGGTTTTCGTGCTGCGAGCGATAATAAGCCAGCTGCGGGTAAGACAGATGGGTCTCTAACAACTGGGCAGACCAATTCTCCCAATCCGATAAAAATATTGGAGCGTCAGCGCAATTATCTTCAACGCTGCAGCGACGTAGCGCCTCTAAAACGGTCGGCGGCGAGCCGGCCCGGGCATCCATCATCGTGATGTTGGCCTCGCGTTGGGCAAAAGCCTGGTAAACCGCCGGCAGATAACCGATCACCAGCGCCAGAAAAGCCAATCCCGTGCCGCCCTCCAGGATTAAAAGAGCCTGTCCCAACCAGGAGCTCGGTGTTGTATAACCAAAACCGGCCGTAATGAACGAGGATGCGCTGGCGATCAAATCTGTCTTAAGATCAAACACCTGACCGGGCGCGTTCATCGGCGAGATACTTAAGGCCCATAATAACCCTGTAAAACCCAAAATCAACAGCACAACCCACACCACCAGCAAGCCCAACAGGGCCAGCGGGCCGTAAAAAGCCAGGATGCCTTCACGATGACTACCGCTGGTCCAATGCCTGGTGACGGCCCGCCACACATTCCAGGTAACATGATAGAAACGCGCCGTCAGCCGGAAACGGGGGCTGACGCTGCGCGGTAGTACTACTGTCTCAAAGGCATCCAATAGAACCAACAGAATCAAGGATAACCCACCTACAAAAATAAGCACATGCATGATAAAAATACTCCTCTGGGCTGATGACGTTATGTATTTTTGATAATTAAGACAATTTTACGTCATTATGCAAGAATTTGGAAATATCATTTTTTTCGCCCCTTTTCCGGTATGCTATAATTTTAATTAGGTATTATTTTGGGGATTATTTTGGGGATTATTAATCTATGGAATCCGGACAGAATTCTTACGAGATTCAATCTCAACGAAAACTTAACCCCGGCGACCATCTGTGCTGTTTCTATAAAACTGTACAGGAGAAAAATTCGCTCCTGTTCCAATATCTACGCCTTTGGCTCGAAAATGGCCAGAAGGTGCTTTATATCGGCAGTGGTCAGACACCCGAGCAGATTATGGAAAGCCTGGCCGAGACGGGTCTCAACTTAGAGCCATTTGTTGCGAATCGCCAGTTTATCCTGCGCGACTGCGGGGATCTTTTCTTTCCAAACAGCAGCTTCGATCCAGACGCAGTTTTAGCCAGCATCCAGGCTGAAATCAGTCAGGCCACAGCCGAAGGATACCCTGTTTTTCATTTAGCCGCCGATATGACCTGGGCGCACGAGCCTCGCTCCGGATTGGAACGGCTGCAAGAATATGAACAAAACCTGACTTTGCTAAATCAGAATGACCATTTCCTGGCAATGTGTCTGTATGACCGCAATGCCTTTAATCCTGAACTGCTCTACGATCTTCTGGCTTTTCATTCGATTGCTGCAGTGGATCTAAAGATCTGTAGCAACCTTTATTATAACCAGGCCTTAAATGGTCCCGCAAAAAAAATGCCAAAAGACAACCTGCAGGATAAACTCGACCGGTTGGTTTACCACCAGCAGTTGGAAGAAGAGCGGATGGTGAGCCAGCTTAAACTCGGTGCATTAATTGACCAATCGCCGGATGGAATTTTACTCTGCAACGAAAGCGGCCAGATTATCGAATGGAACCCGGCAATGGAAACAATCTGCGGGATCAAAAAGGCCGATGTCATCGGCCTTCCCTTCGCCAGTGTTTTCAATCAATTATCTCCTGGTGCTAATGAGATCGTTGGGAACTCTGAGCTATTCACGGAGACCTGGCTGAAATCATTTGAAAGCGGCAGCCTTCCGACTGATCAACTTTCGCAGGAGCGAATAATCCAGCGTCCGGATGGCGACCGTCTCATAATCGAAGTCCGTTTTAGCATCTTTAAAACCAATGAGAGTTTCATAGCCCTGTCTATTGTCCGCGACATCACTTATCGCAAAAAGTCCGAAGAGTCGCTACGCCACAGCGAGCATGATTACCGCCAGTTGGCCGATAGCCTGAATGAAGGCATCTGGAGATTTGATAGGACAGGCAAAACCACCTTAGTAAACCCGCGTCTGGCCGAGTTGTTAGGATATTCCTATGAAGAGATCATTAACCGCCAACTAATAGAATTCACGGATGGAGACGAAGTCCGGAAAATAAAAATCATCCTGACCCGCCTTAAGCGGGGCATCAAAGGTCAGCATGATATTTCTTTCTTACGTAAAAACGGTAGCCATCTCTTTACCAGTGTTGAAATTTCTCCTCTTTATGATGAACAAGGCAATTACAGTGGTGGTATCGCTGGAATACAGGATATCAGTGAGCGCAAACGCGTGGAGAATCTGCTACGCACCAGCGAAGAGCGTTTGCGCTTCATTATCAAGCATAATCCGAGCCCTATCGCTGTATTGGATAGAAACTTGCGCTTTATTATGGTCAGTGATCGGTATTTGAACGATTACCATTTTGAGAACCACTCCGTGATCGGGCGTTATTTAGATGAAGTTTTCCCACAACTACCCAAAAACCTGAAAATGGCTTGCCAGGGCGCACTGGCAGGCAAAACCGAGCGAGCTGAAGAGGATACAATCCTCGCTGAAGATGGACAGCCTGAATATATACGTTGGGAATGCCGGCCCTGGTATGATCCAGGTGGAGAGACCGGTGGGGTAATTCTCTATACTGAGATCATTACTGAACGCAAACTGGCCGAACAAACGCTGCATGAAAACGAGGCTTTGTTGGCTTCATTGTTTTCAGTAATCCCCGCCGGTATCTGCCTGACCGACGAAGGTGGTAGTTTCCTACAGGTCAATGATGCATTCTGCCAGATATTTGGTTACAGCAGAGAAGAAATCCTGGGTAAAAATATAAATATGCTGATGACCCCCGAAGAAGCGCGCCTGGCCCCTTTTACCTATATCCATATTCTGCAGGGCGATATTAAAAATCCCAATGAGCAAATTCGCTTACGCAAAGATGGGCAACCCATCCTGGTATTGGCTGCCAATGCTTTACTGGTGCGCCAGGCAGGTGAGCGGCAAGTCATCACGGTAGTCACTGATATTACTGAACGCAAGCTGGCTGAACAATCTCTGACGCAACGCGCCAGAGAATTAGAAGCACTTTACCAGACTTCGCTGGAGATCAATTCTCAGCCCGACCTGGCCGCCCTGCTCAACGCCATCGTCCAGCGCTCTTCCGAACTGTTAGGCTCGCGCATAGGCGGTTTGTATCTCATGCAACCGGATGGCAAAACGCTGAAGTTGTCAGTTCTACACGGCCTCGATCCAAAATACCTCGGAGAAACCTTGCATCTTGGGGATGGGGTGGCAGGACAGGCCGCCCAAACCGGTGTTCCTCTCTGGATCGAAGACTATCAGGGCTGGGAACACACAGTTGAAATTTATAAAGATAGCCCACTTCGCAGTGTCATGGGTGTTCCTCTAAAGGTAGCCAACCGTAACATGGGAGTGATCATGATCGGAGATGATAAGCCGAGATCTTTTAGCAACGACGAGATCCGCCTATTAACTTTATTTGCCGAACAGGCTGCGGTAGCTGTAGAAAACGCAAACCTGTATGAATCCCAAACACGCCAGGCAAAAGAAATGGCTTCCCTTTATCAGGCCTCTTCACGATTATTAAATCCAGCCAATGATCTGGAAGCCCTCACCCATCAAATCGCTCAAACTGTCACAGAAGAGTTTACCACTGCCCATTGTGCAGTCATGTTGATCGATGAAGAGAAATCCACTTTACAAGTTTATGCTTATTCAGGCTATTCTCCTTTGAATAATTCCGCCTTTCCATTGAGTGGCCCGGGGCTGACCGCTGCCTGTGCCCGCAGCGGAGAACTCATTTATGTTCCAGACGTCAGCCTCGATCCACGCTATTTCGAAGGCGCACAGGGAACCCAATCTGAGCTGTGCATTCCACTTAATGCCGGCGGGCGTGTGCTGGGTGTATTGAACCTGGAAAGCCCGAAGCTAGCCGCCTTTGATGAACACGATCACCGCATCCTGGCCAGTTATGCAGACCGGGCAGCCATGGCCATAGAAAACACTCGCCTGCACCTGGCCGAACAGCAGCGCACCCGCGAGCTGGATGCGCTGCACACTGCCACCACCACCCTGGTATCCACATTAGATATTCAGGTCCTGATCGAACGCATCTTGCTGGCAGCCGCCAGCGCTATCCCCGCTTCAACGCACGGCCTGCTATTCATGACCGAGCCAGGTGAGACTGATCTTCAAACCAGAGCCTCTTATGGTTTTAGCGACAAGCGTATACACAGCTTTTCGCTTCCACTCGAAGCGAGTTATACCGGTCGGGCCATTCATGACCGGCGGGCTAAGTTAATTCCCGATTTGGATGTACAGTCTGAATTCCGTTACCAGGGAGAGATAGAAGAGATTCGCAGCCTGAGATCTGGCATTATCGCCCCACTGCTGATGGAGGAAGAAGCGCTGGGAGCAGTCACCTTGTTCTCAATTAATCCGTACGCCTTCAGTGAAACGGATTTGAACCTGCTAACCAGCTTTGCTTCGACGGTGACAGCGGCCATTCACAATGCGAGACTGCATGCCGAAGTTCAAGATCTGGCGGTAACAGATCCGTTGACAAACCTGTACAACCGGCGCGGTTTCTTTGATCTGGCACAAAAAGAAATTGAACGTATCCATCAAACGCCAGGCATACTGTCGGTCATTATGTTTGATGTCGACCTCTTGAAGAAGACCAATGATCTGTTCGGACATTCTGCGGGTGACCAGCTTTTACGAACGGCGGCCGAACAATGCCGGATAAACCTGCGGAAATCGGACATCGTCTGCCGCTACGGTGGGGATGAGTTTGTAATTCTGCTCCCTGATACCGATAGCAGCACGGCGGCTGAGATCGCAGAACGGCTACGCGCCAGCATTGCCAGCTCGACCATCTCAGTCGAACAAGGCAGCATACAGATGTCGGTCACATTGGGAGTTTCATCTTGCGACTCAAGCTGTGACAAGCTGGATACTTTACTCAATCGCGCAGACGAAGCGCTCTACCTGGCGAAACGGCTCGGAAAAAACTGCGTGCGTGTCTGGCAAGGCGGCACGGCTTAGTTCAACAATCCACTTACAAGATACCCAGACTTATTTTGATTATGAGAAGTTAATTCTTAAGATGAGAAAGTATTAACGTTAACCTGATTATCATTTGTTATTGAAATGATTGCACTATGATATCCGTGCTAATTATTAACAACGTTGATCGATGAAATATTAATCATTTTTGGAGATCCTATGAGAAGCAGATCTTTTTTTGCACTTTCTCTGACCGTCATTATTGCCTTGATCGCCTCTGGCTGCGCATTCAGAGCTGGCGGGTCTCAGCCTGGCGGCGGAACAATCATAACCCGGCAGCCATTTTTCAATCAACAAGCGACCTCACTGCCTACAACGATTGTGGCAACTGAGACGCCTGCCCCTCCGCCGACCAATACCCCGCTACCCCCCATTGCCACAGTGCCAGCACCTGTTACGCCCGCCGCAGGGGTTACACCAATCAGCTTTGATACCAGCGTGACCACCCACCGCTCCAGCGGAACCGCTGTATTGGGAAAAATGATTCAATATCAATTCAGAGCTCAGGCCGGGCAAGCCATCATCATTTATATCAACTCCCAATATAACAATGTTTTTGCCACAGTGACCGGCATCCAGGATGGGAAGGTGCTACTTTCGGCAGCCACTGGCGCTTACTTCTGGTATGGCATAGCTCCAACTACCGAAGATTATCTTCTCACTGCCGCCTGTAACAGCACCCATCCGACCGGCTATACCCTTGATCTGACCCTGCCTCAATTGATCACCGCCAACCCGGGAGACCCGGCCAATACAATCAAAGGCCACCTTTTAGCCGGCAATGCAGTTAATTACTTGTTGCACGGCGCAGCCGGACAGGTGCTGAACGTTAGCCTTTCCTCAACGCCAAACAGCGTCGGATTGACCATTTACGGCCTGGATGATAGTCAGGCGTTAGTCAATTACCTGTCTGGCACAAACACGTGGGCGGGATTAATCCCGGTCACCCAGGATTATATGATCAAATTGAATGCGGTTGGGCAAGACTCGGATTATACCCTCAGCGTGCAGATCAAATAACCCCTGAATTCGTTGTGTGTTTGATGAAGCGCGAGCAAACGGGAACATAAATGGTCTTCCAAACGTCTATAGAAAACAATAGACCAGCACAGGGAGTACTATGAAACATACTATTTTCTCATTTGTATCTGTATTAGTGGTTTTGGTGATCAGTGTGGCCTGTTCTTTTCCTAATCCATCCGGCCAACCCACCCTTAATCCTACTCTCTCGGCCATGCTATCGGCAGTACCGCCAACCCAGGGAACCTCAACCAACGTACCGACCGTGCCAGTCGTGACTGAAACACCCGGTTCCGGAGCTACCACTGCCGCCCCGGCTACCAATACTCCTATCCCGTCTACGGCTGTTCCGACGGCGGCTCCTTCGAATACCCATATTCCGGCCGCGCCGACCGCTGTTCCACCCACTGCAATCCCAATCTCCGGGGCAACCCGCATTGTTTTCGCTGCCGGTGGCACCTCAGCCGGTTTGAACGGTTCAATTCCCGCTCACGGAACGTTACAGTTTGTGATCGGCGCTGGCGCTAATCAGGTGCTGATGGTTACCGTGGTTTCGCCTGATGGGGTTGTAACCATTGCGATTACGGGCGTAAGCACCGGCCAGGTCATAGTCGCAGCTGCAGCCGGAACCAGTTCCTGGCAGGGCCGCCTGCCCACCAGCCAGGATTATCTGATCCGTTTAATCAACAACAGCAGCAACAATACCAATTATGGGCTGAGTGTGACTATTCCTGCCAATGTTTACTTCGCGCCAGGGGCAGTATCCACTACTTTCAACGGTAAAATTGTCAGCCACCAGACCAACACCTACATGGCCAGAGCCTTTGCCGGTCAAACCATGACAGTCAAAATTACATCCCCGGCCAGTGACGTGCTGCTGACAATTTATGGCTACACAGACGGTTCACCGCTGGTAAGGTATGTCTCTGGAGCTTCCAGCTATACCGGGGTGCTTCCGCTCACCCAGGATTACGTTATCCAGGCAGTTTCAGTGGGAGGCAATACCAATTACACGGTCAGCATTACCATAAAATAGGTAGGTAATAATATTAAAATTCCGTTTAAAACAACACCTCCCGACCATTTGATCGGGAGGTGTGTGATTTATTTGATCCATTCTTATACCCAACGAATTTGGCCGATCCATTCTTCAGGCGATGTTTCTGTCAAAACTCTGTCCAACGCAGTCATTAATTGGGCCACATGAATTAATTTCTGATTAGCCAACAAAATGCCGCTGTGATATGGATGCTTTTTTGCCA
>DATFYI010000302.1:0-22312 GCA_035315125.1 Anaerolineaceae bacterium
GAAAGTGCCTATTTTATAGAAGCCGTGACTTTGCTTACCCCTGAAGATCATAGCTATTTAATTGAATTAGTGGATAAAGCAAAACAAAAATTGCATGGAAATCCTGCCCAGATTCCTCATCAGGAACATAGAGATTTGCATCTATCGATTTACAAACATCTCGAGAATCCATTTGTCTCCGGTTTATTGGAAGCTTACTGGGAGTTATATGAGGCGGTTGGTTTAAGCGTCTACACAGATATCAGCTATCTTGAACAAGTCTGGCAATACCATCAGAAAATGGTCGAAGAAATTCGTGTAGGCAATTTCCAAAACGGATACCGGATATTAATTGATCATATGAATTTGCTTGACCAGCGTTCTAAAAGTCTATCCAGGCAAAAGTTCGAATAGGTTTTTCAGAGGCGATCCATTTGTTATTCTGATCGGAAAAAGGAGTGATTATGTCTCTACCCCAAGTTGATCTTGAAACCGGAACGCGTTCAAAAAGAGATCCGATTGTCAATAATTTCAGCATATCAATCAGCACAGTTAACGGCTCCGGCAGCGCCACTGCAAATTCAACAATATTACGCGCACTTTTTAAGATGGGGATTCCTGTAAATGGAAAAAATATTTTTCCATCCAATATCCAGGGATTACCGACCTGGTACAACATACGCCTCAGTAAAGAAGGCTACCTGGCTCGGTTGGACAATAATGATATTGTAATTGCTATGAACCCAACAACATTTGCCCGCGAGCAGCAAAGTATAATTTCAGGCGGAGTTCTGTTTTATGCAGACGATATCAAATTTACCATTGGACGCGATGATATTATTTCTTACGCGATGCCTGTTAAGAAATTAACAAAAGAAGCCAATGTTCCCGCCAACCTGCGGGAGTACATTGCTAACATGGTTTACGTGGGTGTTTTAGCAGAAATGTTGGGAATTGATCTGGATGCAATTTACCAATCTTTAGATTTACATTTTAAGGGGAAAAAGGTTCCTGTTGACTCAAACTTTGAGGTTGTCAAATCAGCAGCCAAATGGGCGTCCGAAAACCTGGTGAAAAAGGATATTTATCGGGTAGAGAAGATGAATGGTACATCTGGTTGTATCATGGCGGATGGCAATACTGCTGCGGCTTTAGGTGCAATCTATGGAGGTGTGCAATTTGCTGCCTGGTATCCGATAACCCCTGCGTCCAGTCTTGCCGAAGAGCTAATTCAATATTTACCAACTTTGCGGAAAGATCCGTTGACAGGAAAGACGACCTATGCCGTGGTTCAGGCAGAAGATGAGATTGCTGCAATTGGCATGGCAACTGGTGCAGGATGGGGAGGTTTACGATCGATGACTTCAACTTCCGGGCCGGGGCTCAGTCTGATGGCAGAATATCTGGGCATGGCATATTTCGCTGAAATTCCAGTCGTTGTTTGGGATGTCCAAAGGGTCGGTCCTAGTACAGGGTTACCCACTCGCACATCCCAAGCAGATCTTACTTTTGTCAATTTTGTGGGTCATGGCGATACCCAATATATTATCCTTCTGCCAGGATCGGTAAAAGAATGCTTTGAATTTGGCTGGCGAGCATTCGATATTGCAGAAAGGATCCAGACCCCAGTTCTTGTTCTGAGCGATCTTGACCTTGGTATGAACCAGTGGATGTCCGATAAATTTGAATATCCTGAAGTCTCTATGGATCGGGGCAAAATACTTTGGGAAGACGATATGGATAAACTGCTTGAGCGGTTGAAAGGTGCGGAGTGGGGGCGCTACCTGGATATTGATGGTGACGGGATACCATATCGTACAGTCGTAGGAAACCGGCATCCTAAAAGCGTCTATTTTACGCGGGGTACTGGACACGATGAGTATGGTCACTATTCAGAAGATCCTGAAGTATGGGAAAGAATATTAAACCGGATTCGTGCTAAATTCACAACTGCCAAACAATACCTTCCAAAACCGATTATCAGGAAAAATGACGGCGCAAAATTTGGGATCATCGCGTATGGTTCTGTTGATCCGGCTGTGGAAGAAGCTCGTGATTTACTTGCCAAAGCTGGAATTCTAACGGATTATATGCGCGTTCGTTCCATTCCCTTTGCACCGGAAGTTGGTGAATTTATCAAGGAACATTCGAAAAATTATGTTGTTGAAATTAACAGAGATGGGCAACTGAAACAACTTCTTACACTGGAAACACCAGATTATGCTACCCATCTTATCCAAACGTCCCATATTGATGGTTTGCCATTGACGGCCCGCTGGGTAGAAGAACAAATACTCGCGCACGAAGGATAGGATAATATGATTGATCAACCTGCAACATCTACATCTCGACAGCCGACTAACACGATTGGTTTAACCAGATCTGATTATCGTGGTGCTCCATCGACTTTATGCCAGGGGTGCGGGCACAATTCAATTTCCGCACAAATTATCGCTGCCTGCTACGAATTAAATATACCGCCCGATCAAATTATCAAATTTAGTGGTATTGGCTGTTCCAGTAAAAGCCCCACTTATTTTTTGGGCAGATCATTTGGTTTTAATGGTTTGCACGGGCGTATGCCGTCTTTGGCTCTTGGCGGCCTGTTTGCAAATACAACTTTAAAAGCAGTAGGGGTAAGCGGTGATGGAGACACCGCCAGTATTGGCCTTGGACAGTTTAAACACCTGGTTCGAAGAAATCTACCAATGGTTTATATTGTTGAGAACAACGGGGTATACGGTTTGACCAAAGGTCAATTTTCCGCAACGGCTGAACAAGGCCTTAACCTGAAGCGCGAGGGCACGAACCCATACCTACCTGTAGATATTTGTATGGAAGCACTGGTGGCCCATGCGACATTTGTAGCTCGTTCGTTTGCCGGCGATCCCAAACAGGTGAAAGAATTGTTGAAGGCGGCTTTGAGCCATAATGGAATCGCCGTATTGGATATTATAAGCCCATGTGTGACTTTCCATAACCAGGATTATTCGATCCATTCTTACGCCTTTGGTAAAGATCATGAGGCTGCTTTACATGAAGTCTCTTATGTACCCGCCAGGGAAGAAATTACTGTTGAGGATTTTGAAGAGGGAACTGTTCGCGAGGTAGAGCTGCATGATGGGTCTGTCGTAGTTTTTAAAAAATTGGAAACAGACTACGATCCAACCGACCGTTGGCAGGCTCTGCGCATGCTCGAAGAAGCGGAACGGAATAATTGGCTCCTTACTGGATTATTTTATCTGGATACCAAAGAGCCATCCCTCTTTGACGTATTTGCTATGCCGGATTATCCATTAAACCGGCTGCCAGAAAGTCGCTTACGGCCATCCAGAGAAAGCCTGGATAAGATTAATTCAATGATGCTTTAATTTGTAGGGGCACGTGGCCGTTTCGGATCGCGAATCCATTCACTCCAGGAGCCCACATATAATCGGGCTCCTTTTAATCCCGCAACGTCTAATGCAAGCAGGTGATGACAGGAGGTAACGCCAGAGCCGCAATAAACAACTATATTTTTGGGATCAATACCTTTAAGCAAATTTTCAAATTCGGCTTTAAGGACCGATTTTGATTTTAGTGTGCCATCTGCCTGGAGATTAAGTTCATGAAAGCGATTGATTGCTCCAGGAATATGCCCGGCAACCGGATCAATAGTTTCTTTTTCGCCCAGAAATCGTTCGAGAGAACGTGCATCGATGAGTACGTAATCTGGATTGGCCCGGATTTGTTCCACTTCTTGAGTATTAACAAATTTATCACTCGGAAGTCTTTGGGGTAGACGGAAAGTTGTTGGACGATTGTTTTCAACACCTGAGCGAGTAGAATAATTGTCACTTTTCCACTTCACAAAGCCGCCATCCAGAACCGCAACAGTCTCATGCTTAACCGAACGCAACATCCACCATAAGCGTGAGGCAAACGAGCCGTTGGTTGTGTCGTAAACGACTACTTGTTTACTATTGTTAATGCCCCACTCGGATAAATTTTTTGAGAATTTTTCCCAGTCTGGTAAAGGGTGACGTCCAGTTTGTGAACTGGTTGGACCAGCGAGGTTATCGTTTAAGTGAGCATAGACCGAACCAGGAATATGCTCTCTCTGGTAATCAAGAAAACCCCATTCAGGGTTCGTCAAATCGAACCGACAGTCGACGATAACCCAATCTGGGTTATGTAGATTGGATAATAGCTCAGATGTTTTTATAAGATTTGTATAAATCATGGTTCACTTTAATGTTGTGCTAATGCCGGAAACGGGAGCATTTCGATGTAGTTTAGCCAATTCACGGCGTTGTTTACGACGTTGTAAAATAATCTGGATGCGGTTCTGGCGCTCGCGTGTAAGTGGATAGAACCAGGCAACAGAGATAGCCAAAATTAATATGATTGCAATCAATGGACCGGTTATGAAACGGATGACCATCAAAGTATTGGCGGGTTGGGTAAATTGAATGGCGGCAGGCGGAGGGGTTTTATATCCAAACCAGCCTAATATTTGTAATGCAAAAAAGATTGCAAACGCCCCACTCATTTTTCTTAAGAAGTTAATTGCACCGTAATACATGCCTTCACGGCGGGTATTTGTACGTAACTCATCCCAATCGATCACATCTGGAAAAATCGATTCGGGCATCACATGAGCGGTAGAGACACTCAAGCCAGCCAGGACGGATAGACCGATTATAAGAGCGATCTGCCCTTGTTGAATGGAGAAAATAAATAGCTGAACAATTACCCAAAATATCATGCCAATGATATAAGCCGCTCGTTTATTGAAGCGTTGGGCCATCCAATTCCAAAAAGGTACTGCGATAGTGGCAACAATCAGGAGAACGCCTAATACGACTGATTCCAGCGAAATATTCATCCCCAGGAAAGATACTTTTTCAAGCAGATTTCCCTTGGCGATCCAATAGAGTAAATAATACGGCAGCATTAATGAAATAATATCAAAAGCAACCCAGTTCAAAACATATATGCCAGTAGCAAACCGGAATGGTGTGTTACCCCAGAGGGTATTTATAGTCTGTCGAAGAGTCAAACTATCCGGCCTGTTTTCTGGTGGTACTTCTTTTTCTCTGAATATCAAAAAGATTGCAATATATGGAATGGCTGCAAGACCACCAAAAAGTGCAGCAATGGTGATGTATCCCTGTTGCTGTGTTAAACCGGCGTTGACGTAGGCTGCTAAAATGATTGGGGCTGAAATAGCTGTCAGTAAAGAGGCCACCAGGTTGCAAAACATGCGGAAACTTGTGATGGATGTTCTCTGGTCATAATCCGGAGCAAGTTCAGGGGTTAACGCAAGATAGGGAACAGTAACTAGAGATTGGATGGTGTCTGCGACCATAAAAGCTATTGTGACATGCACTACTAGGAGAACTTGACTATGCCACGGCGGAGCCCACCACAGTAGCAGGAAAGCCAGAGAAAACGGTATTGCAAACAGCATCAAGAACGGACGACGTCTACCCCAGCGCGTATGCACATTGTCACTTAATGACCCCACCAGAGGGTCGCTGACCGCATTCCATAGTAATCCGATCAAAGCTGCAATGGATGCCAATCTGGGATCAAGACCAACGACATCTGTAAGAAAAATTGCATAAAAGATTTGACGTAGAGTATTAAAACTGGCCCTACCCCAATCGCCTGAACCATAGACGAATTTATTCAACCAGGTAAGACGGTTTTCTTTAACAGGTTTTCCGTTGGTGCTTGAATTCGCCAGGGTGTACTTCATGCTGGTCTCCTATTTTATCTATTTTATAAAATTGTCAATCTCCTGCCGATAAGTACGGTGGCATTTATACCAATTTACACCCAGCGTTTCCATATCCGATTTACTTTTAAAGTTTCTTTCATCTACCTGGACCATTTCAGCAAACTCGAATTTGGAATTGATGATCGTTTTCTCCACCTCGGTATATAAAAGAGCATTTCCCCCAAGACCTTGATATTTTGGTAATAAACCAAGCCCATTCAAATTAATGATTTTGGTATTTTGCTGCTCTCTCAGCAAAGAGATCCAGCCCAAGGGATACAGCCTGCCATGAATCTTTTGTATTGCCTCAGAAATATCGCCATATGCGATGATAAAACCGGCAACATCCTGGTCTTTCATGATGATTTTTACGAGTTTTGGATCGGCGATTTGGATGATATTTCCAGCAAGAATCTTGAACTCCGCCTCTGTTGATGGATAAAAGCCGGGATTATTAAAAAAAGCTTCGTTGTGGACTTTCTCGATAAAAGGTATCCATTCACGCATTTCGGCTTTATCTCTAAATGTTTTTATCCAGAACTTTCCGCGCTGTTTTACTTTTTCGGCCACTTCATGCAATTTTTCTGGTAGGCGCTGGTCGCAGGTCATAAAACCAGAAAAATAGTCACTCTCTTTACTAAATCCAAGCTCATCCATGAACTTTCCATAGTATGGGAAGTTATATGCGATTCCGAGCGCTGAACGATGTTCAAAGCCATCAACCAGCATCCCAATGCCATCAGCTCGCAAGAACCCTCTGGGTCCATAAAGATATTTTATACCTCTATCTTTACACCAGGTCATTGCGGCCATAAAAAGTGAGCGCGCTGCCTCTAAATCGTCAGCAACATCAAAATAATAAAAAAAGCCAATCTGCTCATGGTGATGGGCACAATAATTGCGGTTTTGGAGAACAGCAATTCTGCCCAGGGTATCCCCTTCACTCTCCACTACGAAAAAGTCTCCTTCGGAGTGCTTATAAAAAGGGTGCTTGTCCCGATTAAAGGCTAATTTTATTTCTGATTCAAGAGTAGGTACCCATTGCTGGCAGTTCTGATATATGCGAAATGGAAAATCAATAAACTGTCGGACATCTTTTGAGTTTTTCGGATCGAGCTTGCGAATTTGCATACGATCTCCTGGTTTACGCTAATTCGTTCGTTTTTCTTTTGCCTGGCTATAAATTTCTTCTTCTATCAGTAAATCAACAAAAGCAAGTACAATTTCTGGATCGAATTGAATGCCAGATTGTTCTTCCAGGTATTCAACCACTTCGTTTTCCGGTAACCCTTGACGATAAGGTCGATTTTCGCGTAAACCATCCCACACATCTACGATTGTGAAGATGCGGGCTGCCAGAGGTATTTGTTCACCTTTTAATCCTTGTGGATAGCCGTTGCCATTCCACCACTCATGATGATAGTATGGAATATCCAGAGATGGTGCCAAATAGGGAATATTGGATAGAATATCATAAGCGTACACCGGATGGCGGCGCATGATTTCCCATTCTTCTTCAGTTAATGGTCCCGCTTTAGTAAGGATCGAATCCGGAATGCCGATTTTGCCGATATCGTGAAGTAAACACCCATATCGAATATGGGTGAGTTGGGGGTCGGTAATCCCAAGCTTCGTTGCCAGTTTAACCGTCATTTCCATAACGCGCAAGGTATGACCTTCTGTGCCATAATCCCTGAGCTCAAGGGCTTTTGACCACCCATGCAGTGTTGTTTCATAGGCGCTCAATAATTCAAGATTGCTTTTTCTTAAATCTTGAAGCAATTTGGCATTATTTAGTGCAACTCCTGCTTGATCCGCAAATGCCTGCAGATGTGCAGCATTTTCAACGGTAAAAAAGCCTCGGATGGGGCTATTCAAATTTAAGAAACCGATAACTTGATCTTTAACCTTGATTGGAGCGCCAGTGTAAGAAAGTATCCAGGAGCTTCTAGGGATGACAACCCATTCTGGATCCTTGGTTGTATCTTGAACCACTATTGGTTTCCCAGTTTGATACATTTTATATAAAGTTGGTACATCATTTAGGTGAACAACTCCACTTTGCATTAAGTTTTGATAATCGTCATCTGGATATCCACTGGCAGCTACAAATCGAGCCGTCCCACGATCATCGTTTATTAACATGATATTGGAAGATTCATGGTATACAACTTTTCCAAGATTAAGTAATATTCGTTCCATAAGCTCATCAAAGTTTAACGTACTGTTCAGAGCAGAAGCTGTGTCACGCAAAGCTTCTGCCAGAATTCGTTGCTCATGCTCCTCTTTTTCTGCCCGAATACGATCCGTGATGTCACGTAAAGTGATTTGGACAGCGGTTCCACCACGATAAGAAAAAGCGGAGGAAGAAACCTCCACATAGATTTCATTGCCAATTTTATCAAAGGCTGTGAATTCATATCGGAGGCTGGTTATAATCCCGTGGATTAATTTTTGTTGTTGTGTTTCGACAAATTTTATTGAAGATGCTGTCGCAATTTGGGAAAATCTTACTGGCCGGTTAGAAATAGCTTCTATCGTAATCCCAAAAATATCGGTAAACTTTTGATTGATGACTTCCAACCTGTCTTGAAATTCCAAACAAATAGCGTCACTGGATTGTTCGATCAGTGAGCGATATTTTAGTTCGTTGTCTTCAATCATAGACTGTCTGATCTGGATAGAATGAAATATACGCGCAAAGTTAGTTGCGAGCTCGCTGACCTCTCTAAATGAGGCTGGCACAGTTGCTACATTCCCTCTTGAAATTTCACCATAAGCGAGGGAATTAACATTCTGGCTTAGACGAGACAAGGGGTTAACGATCTGGTGGGTGAAAGAGTTTCTCAGCCGCAATGTCAAGAACACCCACAAAATAATAAAAAGGACCAACGAGATAATTGTTGGAGCAAAGTAAGGAGAAAAAGCAACCACGATAGGAATCAGCGCAGTCACAGTCCATTTTGCCCGACTCAGTCTGCTTTGGTTGCCAATATATATTTGATTGTTATGATAATAAAAGGATTGGAAGTAGTTGACTTGTGTCACCAATGTATTAATTGAAATCTGGCTTGTTTCTTGTTTTATTAAACCCGAGTTTGAATCTGCAAGCAAAATTCCATGCTCGTCAGAGATATAGACTGATTGATGATTGTTACTCAACGGAATCGTATCAATTGTTTGCTCTAAACGATCTAAACTTAATTCTCCCACCACCAACCCATCATTATTCAGCATACAAGTAATATAGACGGTTAATAGACCCGATTCCGGAGAAAGGAGCGGTCCTGTAATCTGGTAAGTTTGTTGAGAATTGTGTTGTTTATAAAAGGATTGAGAAGACATATCTAAATTTAATGCCTTCAAATCCGCAGGGCTGTTCGCCAAAACGATTCCGTTTTTATCTAAAACCGAAATATTATCAAAGTACATGTGTGTTTCTTGGATCGATCCAAGTAATTTCTGTAATTGTCCTGGAGTTGACGTTTCTGCAAGAATTGCTACCGTATTTAAACTACTTTCAGCATTTGCAATATAATCATCTGCTTTCCAGGCAGTTGTACTCGTTATTTGAAATTGTTCCCGCTGAATTGTATTTATATTCAGGTAAGTATTAATTACCAGTAAGGCCAATCCAATAAATAAACAGGGTATCAGAACACCAAACCCCAATATACGTAGCAGGACCTGGTTTAATGGAATTGTAGAAGTTGATTTCATCATATGAAGCGAAGCGTTATCAGTAATAATTAATTTAAAACAAAACTATTGAATTTTCTCGAATTTTAGAAAGCAACCCAATTTCTTCACTCTATCATATTATTTTATGTTATCGCCCAAAGTATGTAATAAAGCAAAGTTGGGTTGTCTGAATGCGCCCACCGGCAAGCCGCTAATGATAACTACTTGTTGACCAAGTTTTAAGTCAGTTGAGGTCACCATGACATGTTCAACGATATCAACCATGTTTTCTACAGAGCTGGCGTAAGGGACCAAATATGGCGTTACGCCCCAATATAATCCCAAACGTTGGAAAGTGCGTTGTTCAGGAGTAAATGCAAGGATAGGAACCTGTGGGCGTACTTTTGACATCAACAATACTGTACGTCCGGTCAAAGTAAAAACCGCGATTGCAGACACATTCCGGTCATGAGCCAACTCACGAGCGGCGTGGGTCATTGAGATAGCATCATCCGTAAGAGGTTCATCAGCCATTGTTTGACATTGACCCCATTCTTTGAAATGTTGTTCGGCCTCACGCACAATAGTATCCATCATGGTTACACTTTCTAATGGATACTTTCCGCTGGCTGTTTCGCCTGATAGCATGACTGCATCTGTTCCATCAAAAATTGCATTGGCTACGTCAGATGCTTCGGCCCGGGTAGGCCGTGGATTGTTGATCATTGAATCAAGCATTTGTGTAGCCGTAATGACTAATCTTGATTTCTGGTTAGCTGAGCGGATAATTCTTTTTTGCATAATTGGAACATCGGCGGGGGATGTTTCAACTGCCAAATCACCACGTGCTACCATCACTCCATCGGCAACATCTATAATTTCTTCCAGATTTTGGATTGCTTCCGGACGTTCCAATTTGGCGATGATGGGTAAGTTTGATTTTGATTTATCCATCTGTTGTATTGCATCGCGTACGGTTTGTACATCTTGGGGAGTCCGAACAAAAGAGATGGCGACTGTATCGACATTTTGTTCCAGGCCAAAGGAGAGATCCTCACGATCTTTTTCAGTAAATCCTGGAATATTTAGCTTGGCGCCCGGAAAATTTACGCCTTTATGTGAAGTCAATACTCCGCCCAAAGTCACTCTGGCTGCAATGTGAGTAGCAGCAACAGCCGTAATCTCCATTTCGAGATTCCCATCATCGAGCAGGATACGATTTCCAGGTGAAACGCTACCTGCCAAATCAGGGATATCCATGGGTATTACCAAACAATCGTTTGGTAATCCGTTTTTATTTTCGGGACTATGAATGGAAATTAAGGCCACAGCCTCTCCAACAGAGAGTTTTATGCCTTCAGGGGGTAAATCTCCCACTCTCAGTTTGGGTCCTTGTAAATCCTGCAATATTGTGATTGGTTTCTTTAAATCGACGGATAATTTTCGAATCAGTGAGATAAGATTGCCATGATAATCATGCGTGCCATGCGAGAAATTTAACCTGGCCACGTCTAATCCTGCCTCGATCAAGCTTCTTAGACTTTCTTCGGTCTGGCAGCTTGGACCTAAAGTAGCCACTATTTTTGCATTTCGACCTTTCATTTTAGCCTCTCATTTCCTATCTTGAAAATTAGATATAATTTAATTTTCCAGCTTCTTTTTCGAGATCCTTGCGAAACTCTGGCGCAGCAATTGAGATTAGCAAATGAGTTCGTTGACGGACAGTTTTTCCGTACAGATCGACCATTCCAAATTCAGTGGCAACATAATGAACATGATTGCGAGTGGTAATTACTCCCGCTCCCGGTTTTAGCATAGGTACAATCCGGCTGACAATTTTACCATCTCGCATTGTTGTTGTGCTTGGTAGTGCAATGATCGGAAGTCCACCTTCTGAAAGGGAAGAGCCATAAATAAAGTCCATCTGCCCACCAACGCCGCTATAGAATTTTGGTCCAATGCTGTCGGCGCAAACTTGACCGGTAAGATCGATTTCAATGGCAGAGTTTATTGCTACCATGCGAGCGTTTTGTGCAATTACAAAAGGATTGTTGACATACTCAGTCCGGTGAAGCTCAATTAAAGGGTTGTCGTTTATCCATTTGTACAGTCGTTGACTTCCAATGATAAAGCCGGCAACAATTTTATCTGGATGAAGCGTCTTGCGAGCGCCAGTTAAAACACCTGCTTCCACCAGATCGATTACCCCGTCAGAAAAGAGTTCGGAATGAACACCCAAATCTTTTTTCTGCAGCAAATATTTTAAAACAGCATCGGGAATGGCTCCTATACCCATTTGCATAGTAGCGCCATCCGGAATAATTTCTGCGATAAAACTGGCAATCTTTTCAGTCTCATCTGCGGGTCCGTCGGCTCCAAAGTACAATTCAGCCATCGGGTAGTCAGTTGCGACAATTTGGTGCAGCTTACTGACATGGATGACGGTATCGCCTAATGTGCGCGGCATTTGTTGATTAACTTCAGCGATAATGATACGAGCTGATTCTGCTGCAGTTTTTGTTAGACCAGCTTCTATTCCAAAAGAACAAAGGCCATGCTCATCTGGTGGAGAGAGGTGGACCAGCGCAACATCTAATGGCAATATATTTCGTTTAAATAGTAAAGGTAACTCCGAAAGTAGCACAGGTGTAAAATCTGCCCTGCCATCTTGTACGGCCTTGCGAACATTTCCGCTGATAAAAAGTGTATTTACATTAAGATGGCCTGCTAATTCAGGAGAGGTATAATCACAATCCGTAACTGTCAAAGATTGGCAAATTTCAACATCCTTCACTTCAGGTGCATAATTTATCAACGCAGCCATTAATTGTTGTGGAACAGAGCAATTCCCGGTAAGGTAAACCCGGTTGCCCGAATGAATGGACCGTACAGCTTTTTCAGCATTGACTAAGCGTGATTCGTATATTTTTTTCCAGTCCATATTTGCTCTCGCGGCTTAAATACCAATTAAACAGGGGCGATATTGAGGGCGGCTCGGATTCCGGTCAGGGTCCAATCAATAGTTTGACGATCGATAATTAATGGGGGCGCAAAACGGATGACGTTTTCATGGGTTTCTTTTGCAAGAATTTTGTTTGCTTGAAGAGCCTCACAGAACCGGCGCGCTCCACCTGCTTCGGGTTTCAACTCAACCCCAATCAAGAGCCCTTTTCCGCGCACTTCTTTGACATATGGGCTGGGCAGTTCGGCAATTTGCTCCATGAAATATTCACCCTGGATCGAAGAATTTTCAATCATATTCTCTTCGGTGATAACCTTCAAAGCAGTTCGAGCGACGGCTGCGCCTAATGGGTTTCCACCAAAGGTAGAGCCATGCTCGCCAGGTCCAAATAAACCGAGTAAGTGTGCATCCGCTAAAATTGCCGAGACAGGATAAAAACCACCTGCCAGGGCTTTTCCGATTATTGTGATATCTGGCCTGACGTTCTCATACTGGCAAGCGAAGAGTTTGCCTGTACGCCCGAGACCGGTCTGGATTTCATCGGCTAGGAAAAGGACATTTTGTCTGGCGCAAATCTGACTGACCTGCCGCAGGTATCCCTTCGGTGGAATAATTACTCCAGCTTCTCCCTGGATAGGCTCTAAAATCACAGCCGCAGTATTAGGTGATATTGCTTCCTCAATTGCGCCGGCGTCACCGTATGGAACAGTGATAAACCCGGGTGTAAATGGACCAAAATCATCTTTGTAGAGTGGTTCTGTTGAGAATGAGATAAGTGAGATGGTACGCCCGTGAAAATTTCCTTCCGCAGCAATTATCTCAGCCTTGTGTCTGGGAACCCTTTTTACCTGATAAGCCCACTTGCGCGCCAACTTTAATGCCGTTTCAACTGCTTCTGCGCCGCTGTTCATCAACATACATTTCTCGTACCCACTTAGATCAGCCAGCTCTTGATATAAAAGTGGAAGTTGGTCATTACGAAAAGCTCGTGATGTCAGGGTGATTTTTGAGGCCTGTTCCACCATGGTCTGTAGTATCCTGGGATGAACATGACCTTGATTAACTGCAGAATAAGCACTCAGGCAATCTAAATATTTATTACCATCTACATCATAAACCCAAACACCCTCACCTTTGGAAAGGACGACATTCAAAGGCTTGTAATTCTGCGCTCCATATTTTTCTTCAAGCGCAATATATTCGTTGGTCTTCATAAATCAAGCCTTTCCAAAACACTTTGCCAGGATTGCTTTTTGAGCGTGTAAACGATTGTGAGCTTGTGGAAAGAGCACAGAATGGGGACCATCGGCGACTTCATCGGTAATTTCTTGCCCACGGTGGGCAGGAAGACAGTGCATGACAATCACATCAGGCCTGGCTTCCGACACTAATTTTGCATTTACTTGATAAGGCGGAAAAACCTGCTCGCGCTTCTTTGCTTCTTCTTCCTGACCCATGCTTGTCCAGGTATCAGTGTAAATAACGTGGGCACCGCGCACGGCTTCATGCGGATCTCGCAAGAAGCGCAGTTTGCTGCCAGTTTCGCTTACGATTTGATTTGCCATACTGATCGATTTTGGATTTAGGTCGTAACCTTCAGGGGAAGCCAATGTGAAATTAGCGCCTAGCTTGGCGCATACATGCATCAATGAGACGGCAACGTTATTCCCGTCACCGATAAATGCAACATTTAAACCATTCATGGAGCCGAATTTTTCCAAAATGGTTAATGCATCTCCCATACCCTGGCAGGGGTGATTGTAATCACTCAAGGCATTGATAACCGGGATATCAGCCCATTTTGCCAGTTCTAGCACGTGCTCGTGGGCGAACACACGAGCCATAATTGCATCAACATAACCCGAGAGCACGCGTGCAACATCTGCAATGGATTCGCGCTGACCTAAACCAATCTCATTTGGAGAAAGGTAGAGTGCATCACCACCCAGTTGTCGCATAGCCATATCGAAACTAACCCTGGTGCGAAGACTTGGTTTTTGGAAAATCATTCCAAGCACCTTACTTTTCAAGACAGGTTGGTTTCCACCTGCCAGCCACTCTTTTTTTAAGGAAACTGCTAAGTTCAGCATTTCCTGGATTTCCTGGGAAGAAAAATCGGAAATCGCTATGAAATCCATCTGCATATAAAGCCTCCATATTGTCTTTTTCTACGGATTGATAAATAAAGTATAACATAGCCAATTTTATTCAACACAATTTAAGTGGAAATAAATAAACAAACCATCGCCAGCATTGCCAGAATACATTTGAAAAGACTCAGAATTCCACCTTGATAGTTGACTTCACTCCTTGAAATGTGTACAATTTTCATGTAATTAGAGTTATATATCGACTTTATCAATATATCTATTTGCTACCTTTCGGGCGGAATTATATGATGCAGGTTTAATAAGTATGACCCGCAAGAAACAAACAGGATATTCGTTATGTTCAATGATATTGATGATTCGTTGCGGGATTTTTTAAATAACGTGATTCCAATTTCAAAAGCTGAAATTGATATATCGTTTGATCGGCCGACGCGTGATTGGTCCGGAAGATTGTCCAGGCCAACTCTGAATCTCTTTTTATTTGATATTCGAGAGAGAAAAGAACTTCGCGACGATGTTCCAGTAGTAAGTCGCAACGATAATGGCCAGGCAATTAAACAAGTTCCCCCTCGCAGGATTGATCTGAGATATTTGGTTACCGTTTGGATAAAAGAGGCTGAAGACGAGCACCGTATTTTAGCTCGGGTGTTGACCTGTTTTTTTAAATATAACAATATCGATCTGAAATACATGCAAGGGGATTTGAAATCTAACCCTTACCCGATTCTTTGTAGATTAATTCCCCCAGATGAGACGATCAATACAGTCGATCTTTGGAGCGTGCTTGATAATGATTATCATACACCTTTAGTATGGGCAGTTACGACACCGTTAGATGTCTTCAAACCGATGGCCGGCCCGTTGGTTGTAACCAAGAAAATTGGGGTTGGTGTTCCAAAAGAGACCTGGAAAGAATCGATTACTCAGGTAGGAGGTAAGGTGTTTTTCAAAGGTAACCGAGAAAAAGGTATTGCCAATGTGAAGATCGTGATTGCCGGGACGGGTTATGAAGCCGTAACAGATAAGGAAGGACAATATTCATTTTCCGGAGCGCCAGAAGGACATCAGCTTTTTAAAATTAAAACTGCGGACGGGGTCGAAAGCGAAAAAGAAATGCAGATCCCCTCAAATTCTTATGATATCGATCTATGAAGAACCCGCATGGTGTATTAAGGAGGTGTACTTCTCTCATGCATAATGATGTAGTAAATCCATTAGCCGTGGGTTTTGAATCTGACCCAATAGGTTTGTTTGTAGATTTTTGAGAAGGAGGAATTGCGTGTCACCACAATATCTATCTCCAGGTGTTTATGTTGAAGAAGTCGATCGCGGATCAAGGCCGATCGAGGGTGTTGGAACCGCGGTAGCGGGATTTCTGGGATTTGCCGAAAGAGGTCCAGTCAATATCCCAACATTAATTGCTAATTGGACGCAGTTCGCCAGCACTTTCGGCGATTTTGTCCCAGGAACTTATCTGGCCCAGGCAGTTTATGGGTACTTTAATAACGGCGGTGGATCTTGTTACGTGGTCCGTTTGCCGGGAAGTGCGGATACTGAAAACCTGCCGGTTCCAAAGGCATCTGCTATGCTGGCTGCTAGGGCTGCTGGTTCTCCGGTTACCTTAAAAGCCTTAGCGCGCGAGGAGGGACCGTCGGGTGAAGAAATATCCGCAGAGGTAACCGATGCCGGTGATGATAAATTCAACCTGACGTTCCGGCGCGGCAGTGTTGAAGAAAAATACGAAGGTCTTTCGATGGCAACCACTAAGGGAGTAGCGGCTGCTGTTGACGTTGTCAATAAACAATCCAAGCTGGTACAATTAGAAGAAATTAAACAAACCGGGTTATCTTTACCTGAACGGATCCCGGCAGCAGGAACGTATATTTTGATGCTGCCAGAGAGCCAGGCAATGGCGACCAGTCCGCTCAGTCCGGAGATTTACCAGGGTAATCCAGCTCAACGCACTGGTTTAGGTGGTTTTGAAGCGATTGATGATATTACAATCGTTTGCGCTCCGGATGTTATGAGCGCATTTCAAGCTGGGATTCTGGATCGTGATGGGGTTAAGGCTGTCCAATTAGCTTTGATTGCGCATTGCGAGCGCATGAAAGACCGGGTCGCAATCCTTGATCCATTGCCAGATTTGAATGCACAGGATGTTAAAGACTGGCGGATGAAAGAAGCTGGTTATGACTCAAAATATGCAGCTTTATATTATCCGTGGATCCAGGTTCCAAATCCAGTTTCAGGTGCAAAAAATCCAACCATAATGATGCCACCCAGTGGTCATCTGGCGGGTATTTGGGCACGCAATGATACAGAAAGAGGGGTCCATAAAGCGCCAGCCAATGAAGTGATCCGTGGGGTGCTTGGATTAGCCAACCAGATTACACTTTCTGAACAAGACAGCCTGAACCCGGTGGGAATAAATTGTATCAGGGCCTTCCCAGGCCGAGGCATCCGTGTATGGGGAGCACGTACACTTTCCAGTGATCCATCCTGGCGGTATGTAAATGTTCGTCGACTTTTCAATTTCATCGAAGAATCCGTCCAGTTGGGTACACAGTGGGTTGTTTTTGAGCCAAATGACCAGGATTTATGGCAACGCGTTCGGCGGACAATCTCTGCTTTCTTAACCCGGGTATGGCGAGACGGTGCACTCTTTGGTACAACCCCGGAGGAAGCATTTTATGTTAAATGCGATGCTGAAAATAACCCTCCAGAGACGCGTGACGTTGGCCAATTAATCGTTGAGATTGGCATCGCTCCTGTAAAACCTGCTGAATTTGTTATATTCAGGATCAGCCAATTCAGCGGCGGCGGTTCAGTTGAGGAATAAAGAAGGAGTACAAGATGGCCACAGGCAGTCGAAGTGATCCACTGGTTGGATATCATTTTTTCGTTGAAATAGATGGTATTACACAGGCGCAATTTAAGGAATGCAGCGGCTTAGACTCAACTTCGGAAGTAGTTGAATATAAGGAGGCTGGAAAAAACGGTGTTGTTGTAATTCGTAAACAACCCGGTGCCCTTAAATGGTCCGATATTGTACTAAAACGTGGCATCACCGATGTATTGGAATTATGGGACTGGCGTAAGCAGATCGAACAGGGCAAAATAAAAGAGGCTCGTAAAAACGGATCGATTGTCTTATATGATCAGTCTAACAGTGAAGTTGCTCGCTGGAATTTTGTGGACGGCTGGCCGAGCAAGCTGACAGGTCCGCAAATGAAAGCTGACGGTAATGAGGTCGCAATTGAAGAGATGACCATCTCCCATGAAGGCCTCGCCAGGGTGAAATGACTGTTCAAAGTGCCCTTTTCTCATGATGAACAGGTCGTTCATGCCAGCCTGTTCATCATGAGATGAAACTTAACAGGATCCTGACAGCATTGGTCTGTGCACGTATGGAGAGATTTATGGAAACGCTCAGAACGGAATTTGATTTTACTTTACCACGCGGCTACGTGGATAATGAGGGAAACCTCTATAAAAATGGGACGATGCGCTTGGCCAATGCTATCGATGAGATTGCTCCATTGCGTGACCCGCGCGTTCGAGCAAACCAGGCCTATCTGGTCATTATTCTGCTTTCGCGGGTAATCACACGCCTCGGGACGATAACAGATGTGACGCCCAAACATGTGGAGGGGTTGTTTGCCAGCGATCTGGCATATTTACAAAAATTTTACCGCCAAATTAATGAAAATGGTACCAGCCAGTTCTCTGTCCAATGTCCTTCATGTTCAACAGAATTTGAGGTGGACTTCGGGCAATTGGGGGGGGAATTGCAGGCTATCCCATCGACAAGCTCTACGAAGAGGTAGCCTATATTGCTTATCATTTCCATTGGCCGCCTGATTTTGTGCTCGATATGGATCATTACGAGCGCCACCGCTGGGTCGAGCAGATTGCTGCCATTAATCAAAAAATGAATAATTCAGCCAGGAGAGGATAACAGCATGCCTGATTTAGGAAGCCGGACAGACCCATATCTCTCCAATGCTTTCTTTGTTGAAATTGACGGTGTAACCCATGCTGGTTTTACAGAATGCACCGGTTTGCAGGTTGAGACAGACGTTTTTCAGTATAAAGAAGGTGGTCTTAATGAATACAGCCACAAGCTGGCTGGAAGAAGTTCGTATTCGAATATTACATTGAAGTGGGGGATTGTGGACGACCAGGCGCTTTGGTCCTGGTATCAGGATGTCATCCGGGGCAAAATTCAGCGTAAGAACATCTCTATCATTATGTATGATAGTGAACAAACCGAAGTGAAGCGCTGGAATTTGCGGGAAGCTTACCCGGTTAAATGGAGTGGGCCGAGTTTTAATGCGAGCCAACAGCAGGTTGGGGTTGAATCTTTAGAAATTGCTTATCACGGTTTTGAAATGCAGTAGATTGAGGTAGATCTGTGAAATTCTCCATGTGGCCATTCCACCGTAAAAAAGATCCTTTAGAAAACCCAAAGCATGCTGTTCAGCCCCAGGCGAAAACCGAAACAACTGAGGTTGAAACGGGAACGGTGCCTGATGGCGAGCTCGCTCGAATAGCTGCGCCCGGGGTTTTACCGATTCTAGGGAATGAGGGTGGCTGGGACAAAATGCGAATTACATTGCCCGGACGAGAACCCGGAATAGCTCAACTTGAAGAAAATCTGAATTTGACAGATTCGGAAGGCATTTTTAAGACAATGATCGAGCCAGATAAATTTGCTCGTAATCTGGCAAGTCTGACCAGCTTCAATATTTCTGAAATCCTGAGTGGAGAAAAAGGAGTGCCCGGTTTTCGAGAAGAACTGCCAGTAATAAAAGATGGGATGACAGATTTATTTGCACAACTGGGCAATTTACCAGAGCAGATAGCAGGGATGTCTGGGAAAGTACCAACTCCATCAGTTCCGCAGCATGAGATCAATCGTAAGATCGTTGGACAGCTCGATGCTACCCCTGATCAACTCTCTAAAGCTGACCATTTGCGTATGCCGGCGTCAGCTTTAGACGATATTGGGGCTGTTTCACCGGATCAAGGGCAGCCAATTCTTGAACCTATTAGAGATCCTGCAAGTCTGTCATCCATCAATACAGTATTATCGAATTTGGATATGTCGATCGTTAGCAACAAGGAGGGAATAGAATTAAACCCACCTGGCAGCAGCATAGCTATCATTAAAAATAGCGAGTCATTTTTACCAGCCCCCGATCAGATACCAATGTCGGTTCTTCCTGATACTTCCGAAATCACTTTAATAAATTTACAAAAAACCGGAACACAGCCCGAATCTTCTGGTGAAAAAGATAATTCTATTCCTAAAAAAATAGCATATAAACAATTCGAGAGCGAGATCGATTTGCTTTCAAGAGCAATCGTCTCAAAGCCTGGCCAACCGAGTGAGGAAGGTTATGAAACGCATTCTACGAATACTTCTACGCCCATTGAAATTCAAAGAGAGGTTGGAAAGCCAGTTATTTCAAGAATGATGAAACCCGTCAGTGAACAATTCGCAGAGAATGAAACATTTCCTTTGGTTTACCTGGAAGGTGAGAAACGAAAAGGTCAATCTTTAATTAGTAAAAAAACCGACCGGGGTGAAGAATCTCCTGCCCAAAATGGATTGTTTTCACCAATTACAGGTGGTAAGCCTGGCAGAATCTCAGATATTGAAGAAAATAAATCTATCCAGATCAATCACCAGCCGATTCAGCTGGTATCGTTGGCAAAAAAAATTGTCATGCGGCAAAGTCAACCACTCGAAGAAATGATAATGACCTTACCTTTTGGAGAAAGGGAATCTGAGTCTGACCAAATAACAACAATGTCAGCACCAGCTTTATTCAACTTACTTGGGAGTCATGAATCTAATCCAATTAATGTCAATACTATCGAAAATGGTCAATTGGATCAAGATATGATCACTAATCTTGAAAATGCAGATGATGAAAAAAATCCGATTAAAACGGCACCAGAATTGGAAGTTTTCGGGAAATTCTCTAAAGCAGGATTGGTACAGAACAATAACTTCTCCGGCGTAATAAACAGGATAGGACCGTCTGTCTCTCGATTTGCTATGCCTGGACAATTTCCAGAAATGAGCATGATTGAAAATAATGTGCGCAATGCAGCCGCAGGAGTTAACCAGGAAATGCAGACCGTCCAATCCGCTGAAATGCCGATAATCAACCAGGGTATGAGGCCTGCAGATGGAACGCCCTTAGGAGGTGGGTTGCCCCAAATGACGTTGCCCCCAACAATTGGCGAAACTCTGGCTGCTTTGAATCCTGCATCTGGTGGGAATGGTCAAAGCATAACAGAACTTGCAGAAAGGGCAACCTCAAAGGTCGAGCAGTCAGAAGTGCCCCAGATGCCCAATATTGATCGATTAACCGATCAGATTTGGCAGCAAATCCAGCGCAGGCTCCAAATCGAAAGAGAGCGTTCAAGGGGAATGGCCTAGGAGGATCAAGGTATGTTAACTGGAGAACTGGTCAAGGCGACTATCACAAATCTGGATACCAATCAATCCGTGGACTGTCTGTTCAATCCAAGTGAATACACTTTTTCAAAATCAAATAACTGGGCCATGTCAAAAACGCGCGGTGCAAATGTCCCAAAACTGGAATTTAATGGCGGTAATCCGACAGATCTTAAGATGGAATTGTTTTTTGATACCTATGAAAGTGGCGAGGATGTCCGGCGGAGCTATACGAACGGGTTGTGGGATCTGGCCCGCGTAAACTCGCAAAAAAAAGATCCTCGTACTCATAAAAGCAGCCCACCGATGTGTGAATTCCGTTGGGGAAGCACCTGGTCATTCAAGGCAGTGGTGCTCAATATCAGCCAAAAATTCACAATGTTTCTATCAGATGGGACACCTGTCCGGGCCACAGTAGAAATATCATTAAGACAGGTAGAAGATGAAGGCATTTATCCGAATCAGAACCCGACCTCAGGCGGAATTGCGGGATACCGGACGCATGTGGTAAGGGAAGGCGAACTATTGGATTGGATTGCCTCTCAGGAATATGGAGAGGCAAAATATTGGCGTTATATTGCCAATGTCAATGGAATTGGCGACCCGATCAGAATAAAGCCGGGGACTGTGCTTTCACTGCCTCCTTTGCCCTGAAATGGATATGTTGTGATGACCGCTTTATTATCGCATTTCTACTTGAAGATAAATGGATCGGATATACCGGAAGATCTGATGAAGGATATTGGGGAAATCGATGTAGATATCAGTCTGCACATGCCGGATATGTTCAAGATCCAAATTCGTGATCCTCATCTTAAATGGGCTGAGTCAGCTCTCTTGCAGCTTGGACAGGAAGTTGAAATTCTGACCAGGCAGGCAGTGGAACATGCCACTTCGCAAAGATTAATGGTAGGCGAGATTACGGCGCTGGAACCGGATTATCCCTATAATGGGGTTCCCTTATTGTATGTGAGAGGTTACGACCGGTCGCACCGTTTGCATCGTGGTAATAAATCGCGCACCTATGTTCAGATGACGGATAGTGATATTGTAAGCCGCATTGCACGCGAGTATGGTTTAAAACCTGATATTGATTCAACCACGGAGGTTTATCCCCATATATACCAGCACAACCAGTCCGATTTCGAATTTATTATGGAAAGAGCCCGACGAATAGATTTTACTTTTCTAGTTGATGATCGAAGCCTGGTTTTTAAAAAGACATCCAGCCTGCCTGATGTTGAGGTTGAGCTGGAATATGGTGATACTTTGCGCGATTTTCATCCAAGAATGAGTGGGATATCTCAGTTTAAGTCCGTTATTGTAAAGGGTTGGGATACTGC
>DATFYI010000303.1:0-2594 GCA_035315125.1 Anaerolineaceae bacterium
CCACCACAAAACCGCGTTGGATGACGTGGATGACTTCACGGTTATGCGGAATAGCAACTGCCTGAGCGGATTCCAGGGCACGCTCCACATCCTCCTGATTGATTACCCGGCCAGAGATGCCAACAACTCCCCGGCTGTTCACCGAGGCGACATGTGAGCCTGCCAGGCTGACCAGAGCAGATGTAATTTCAAGGCCTGAAGAGCGCTGTGCTTTTTCAATGGAGCGGGCAATGGACTGCGAGGCTGCGGTTAGATCTACGATGGTGCCTTTGCGGATGCCCTGGGAAGGTTCAATTCCAACCCCAAGGATACGCATATTTTTCTCCCCCTCTACCCGTGCAACCAGGGTACAGACCTTGGTGGTGCCAATATCAATTCCAACAACAATCGGTTCATCCATAGCGATCACTGCTCCAGACGATAGTAAGGTGCATCGATATGCTCGACGCTGATCATACTGGGTTGGATGCCATTTTTGTTGAGCTGATCAACGATACCTTTGTAAACCAAAATTTTTGCATCCAGATTATCCAGACTGTTTCCAATAAACACTTGCCAACCATGGGGATCTTTCCATCCATAACCATTCTTATTGGTATAGGCCAGAACGGTCTTTTTTGGCATTTGCTTACTTAATCGCGTGAGCGCACTTAGGATGGTAGGGTCGATAAGTTTTGGACTGCTAGCCGTTTTTGAAGCAGGTTTGCTACCGATATTAAAGAATAAAAACGAAACTGCGCTCGTTTTTGAAGGGATAGGGTTATTCATCGCTTTCAGGATTGGCGGCGCTTGATCCGATTCGATATTTAATAGAGAAGAGACTTTCCCTTTTGGAGGGAAAACAACGCCGTCTTTATCAATCCAGTCGGTTTGGCCATTGAATGTCCAGGCGACAATAGGCTGGCGTTCACGCACCGAAACAACGACCTGGGCAGGCAGCACAATTTGTACAGAAATATCGGTTAATTCCGGAAATGATTTTGCCAGTTTCGCTGTGGCTTGATCCGGGTTGATCATAAATACGGGCATATTTGTTAGGTTAAGCACGGCTTGAATATCAGCAGCGTTCAATCGTTTTATCCCCATGATGGTTGGGGCTGGCACTTTTAGCTGGGGCGTAGTGTTTACAAAGTAAAGCATGAAACTCATGGATAGAACAAAAAAACCGGATAATAGTCGCCAACCTGGCTTGATAATGGGCAGAGACGGCAATAGCATTTCTGCTCCGGTACTGCCAATGGCAACGGAATATTTACGACGGGTTTTTGTTTTGGCCCGCTGGATGATCGGAGTTCCAATCCGCCCCCCTCGAACAAGAATTGAAGGTGTCGCAGCTGGTGAATGGGCCTGATAAACTACATGCTTCGTCCTTTGCTGACTTTGCTCAGCCCGTCGTTGGCGCACCTGCTCGGAGCGCGAAAGTGGACGATTATCAGCCGGGCTCATACTTGCCCCCCATACAGGCCTATCATTCGTCCTTGAGCTTGCTTGCGCTCCGGGGCCAGTTGTACCCGGCGGCCATCTAAGACCGGATTGAAAGGTACACTGGTTTCCTGAAGTTTAGGGTTCATACTGCTCTGCGTGAAACTCAGGATGGCATTAATCTCACTTACATAAATAGAATTATCGTTCGAGTCGGCCAAAAAAGCAAATCGCAGCGTGGTATCACAATTGATAAATTTGCAAATTCTTAGGTGCGTGAATTCAACGTCCCTAACAACCCAATCACCCACCTGAGCGAACCATTTACAGAATTTGCCGGTCATTTTTTGCTCTGTTTCCTCTGCGATGATTTACTCGCTGCGTTTTCTTCAGCTTCAAGTTTTTGCCAGTTACCCAATAATTCGATCTCCAGCTCAAGCTGAATTCCAAATTTTTCCGCCACTTTCTTCTGTGCCAGTCGGATCAATTTCCAAATATCGGCAGCTTTGGCATTATGATCGTTAATAAAAAAGTTAGCATGAACAGGACTGATCTCAACTCCACCAATCCGGGTGCCTTTAAGACCGGCCGCCTCGATTAAACGACCGGCGTAATCACCAGGTGGGTTTTTAAACATCGAACCCATACTGGCGCCGGTGGGCTGTGTTTTGTGACGTTGGTTGGTAAACTCTTCCATCCGGATACGTACTGCATCCGGCGTACTTGGAGTAAGCCTGAACCGAGCGGATAGTATAACTATTTGTCCAGGGTTTCGTTTAAGAAAACTGGTTCGGTAGCCAAATTCTAACTGGTCAGTCGTGCGGGTTTCTTTACCATTTTGACGGTGCAAGATATCTGCCAGCAATAAACTGCCCTGTGTGTCGCTATCGTGAGCGCCTGCATTGCCGTAGATTGCCCCGCCGACAGTTCCTGGAATAGAAACTGCCCATTCCAGGCCGCTCAATCCACGCAGTGCTACCTGACGGGCAGCGCCGCCCAGGTTAGCCCCGGATTCACACCAAACCGAAGGAGGGTTATTGCGAACATCAATCTTGACCGTATGGGCATGATTGATAATCACTACCGTTGAAACACCCGCGTCACTGATTAACACGTTCGATCCACTACCCAGGATGAAAAATGGAATATCCATCTCCCAAAGACGCCGGGCG
>DATFYI010000304.1:0-4864 GCA_035315125.1 Anaerolineaceae bacterium
CTGAAATCTCTCCAAAGGATTGCTCATTACTGGCGTCGCAAAATGGATATACGGGTGATCGCCATTACCGGTAGTGTTGGAAAATCCACTACCAAAGAACTTGTCGCCGAGGTGCTCGAACAGCGTTACCGTACCCTGAAAAGCCCGGGGAAAGCGAATAACAAGGTTGGTCTTCCGCTTAGCTTACTACGATTAGGGGCGGGTTATCAGCGAGCTGTGTTGGAAATGAGCTTTACCGACCTTGGTGAAATCACTTTCCTCTGTGACCTTGCCTTGCCTCAGGTTGGCGTAATTACGAATATCGGAACCTGGCATGCCGAACGTGCTGGATCGCAGGAAGAAATCTCAAAAGGAAAAGCCGAACTTGTTCAGGCCTTGCCACCCGCACCAGAAGGAATAGCTGTCCTGAATTACGATGACCCCTGGGTACGCCCGATGGCATCAATGACCAAAGCCAGTGTTATCTACTATGGCCTGGATCCGAAAGCCGACTTGTGGGCAGACCAGATTGAGAGCCAGGGTTTGGAAGGCATTTTCTTCCGAATGCATTACCGCAATGAAGTCCTGCACATGCATGTCCCTTTGATCGGTCGTTATTCAGTACATACCGCCTTGCGGGCCGCGGCGGTTGGGTTGGTAGAGGGGTTAAGTTGGGCAGAGATCGTTTATGGTCTCCAGGCCAGCCACACACAATTGCGCATGGTTGCCATTCACACCCAACAAGGGGCCCTGATTTTGGATGATACCTACAACGCTTCTCCAGAATCCACCCTGGCGGCTCTGAACTTGCTGAGTGAGATGGATGGGCGTAAAGTGGCAGTGCTGGGAGACATGTTGGAGTTAGGCCAGTACGAACAGATTGGTCATGAAATGGTCGGGTTCAGAGCCGCTGAAGTTTGCGATTTATTGATTGTAGTCGGCGAGCGGGCTACAATGATAGCCATTGCAGCTCATCAAACCGGCTTTCCCCAGGAATCAATCCAAATTTTTCAAACAGTACTAGGTTCTATCCCGTACTTACAGACTCATTTAACCGAAGGAGATGTCGTATTGATTAAAGGTTCACGTGGTTTACGGATGGATCGTATTGTATCTGCGCTAGAGGTGGCCGAATGAACAAAATCGCCCTGGCATTGTCGCTGAGTACACTCAGTTTTTTGATGACGGTCATTTGGGGCGGACCGCTACTGCGTATTCTGCGTTATTTTAAGGTCGGCAAGATTATACGCGTTGAAGGGCCAGAAAGTCATTTTACCAAAATGGGGACCCCAACCATGGGTGGGATAATGATTATTTTACCGGTGCTGATGCTGACAATCTTACTAAATGCAGCCAGCTTATTAGGGCTTAAATTTATAGGCAGCTCGATTCTATTGCCCCTGTTGGTAATGGTTTGTTATGCCCTGTTGGGAGCCATCGATGATTGGGAAGGCATTCGAGGTCCCAGGCGTGGCGTGGGAATGCGTGCTCGCACCAAGTTTGTGCTCCAAATTTTGCTGGCGCTTGGTACAGCTATTGCCCTAAAGTATATCCTGAAAGTTCCAGAATTATTCTGGCCCGGCGCTCCGTCCGTCTTTTCATTGGGTGTATGGTATATACCCATCGCCATGTTTATTATTGTCGGCATGTCAAATGCTGTCAATTTTACCGATGGATTGGATGGGCTGGCCGGATTGATTGCCGCCACAGCTTTTGCAGCTTACGGCATCATTGCCCTATTACAGGGCCAGGATTTCTTAGGACGATTTTGCTTTACCCTGATAGGCGCATTGTTCGGATTCTTATGGTTCAACGTCCATCCCGCCCAATTAATTATGGGAGATACTGGTTCGCTAGCGTTAGGAGCCACTCTCTCTGTGGCCGCCCTCATGACAGGCCAGTGGCTGTACCTACCGCTTATCGCCATTATTCCTGTTAGTGAAACGGTCAGTGTCATTCTACAAGTTGGCTATTATAAACTCACAAAAGGAAAAAGATTGTTTAAGATGGCGCCACTGCATCATCATTTCGAGCTAATGGGTTGGAGTGAGACCCAGGTGGTACAGCGCTTTTGGTTGGTTGGGCTTTTATTTGCTATGTTAGGGGTTGCATTCGCACTGGTATGAACATGGTCAGCAAATCTTGGAGCGGTGAACGAGTTTTGATTGTAGGCGCAGCCCGGCAGGGTCTGGCTTTGGCGCGGTTTCTGGCGCGGCAAGGAGCTGAGGTTACCTTAAATGATCAGCGCCCGGCCGAACAATTGGAAGCTGCTGTGAAAGCAATGGCTGATATTAGCATGAAATGGGCCATGGGCGGGCATCCTTCCAGTCTACTTGAAAAAACCGATCTGGTTTGCCTTTCAGGTGGGGTGCCATTGAAATTGTCCCTGGTGACGGAGGCTCAACTCAAGGGTATTCCCATCTCAAATGACTCACAAATTTTTATGGAAGCAGTTCCTTGTAAAGTAATAGGGATCACTGGATCAGCAGGTAAAACTACCACGACCACACTGGTTGGTAAAATGGCGCAAGCCGCTATAAAACCACCTCAGAAGGCCTGGATCGGAGGAAATATTGGCTTGCCCTTGATCGATCAAGTTGACCAGATGAACCCTGATGATCTGGTTATCCTGGAACTTTCCAGTTTCCAACTTGAATTAATGACCTGTGCACCACAGATCGCAGCAATCCTCAATATAACACCCAATCACCTCGACCGGCATGGTACACTGGCCTCTTATATCGCTGCCAAAGCCCACATCCTGACTTACCAGTCCGAAAATGATGTTGCAATACTGGGCAGACAAGATCCGGGCGCCTGGGGTCTATCAAAACAGGTGCGTGGCCGCCTGGTTACTTTTAGTTTAAATCGCCCTCAAGAAGGTCAAGTAGGCACTTACCTCGATAAGCACAAGCTGTTTTTGTATGATGGTCACTACAGCAAAGAAATCATGCCGCAAGAATTGGTATTGTTACGCGGCGACCACAATCTGGCTAATGTCCTGGCAGCTTGCGCCATTGCTCATGCATCCGGTATGAACGTAGATGCAATGGTTACAGGTGTTGCTGGTTTCACCGGCGTTGCACACCGGCTAGAATTCGTGCGAATGTGGCGCGGTGCAGCCTGGTATAACGACTCAATTGCCACTGCCCCTGAGCGTACAACCGCGGCAATCCGCTCATTCAGCGAACCTCTTATATTGTTATTGGGCGGGCGTGACAAAGACCTGCCCTGGCAAGACCTGGCAGCTCTCATCCATCAGCGTGTCGACCACGTCATCTTATTTGGTGAAGCGGCTGGCAAAATTTATCAGGCCATCGGTCAATTTGTTCCCGGCCAACGGCCGTACACCTTATCGGTTCATCCGGGCTTACAACAAGCCGTTCAGGCAGCCGCTGAGCTGGTCGAGCCCGGTGATGTTGTCCTCCTTTCGCCGGGAGGCACAAGTTTTGATGAATTTCAAGATTTTGAAGAACGAGGGGAGCGTTACCGCCAATGGGTTCAACAACTTTTGTAAGACCCAGCACTGCTGAAAATGTTGTACAGCCTGTTCGCACAACAACCCGACCACTGCGCCTGCGTCTGGATGTCTGGCTTTTATTATCAGTAGTTAGTTTAATCGTGATCGGACTATTAATGGTCTATTCTGCCAGTTGGAACTATGCCCTGAGAAATGGCATGCAATCCTATTCGATCGTCCTCAGCCAGGCCAAGTGGGTTGGTGTAGGACTGATTGCAGCCATCGTTTTAAGCTACTTCAATTATCACCGCTTAAAGATCTTCCTGCTGCCGATGATGGCATTTACCTTTTTAGCGATGTTCATTGTATTGTGGGTCAGCGATAACCGTTATGGCGCCACCCGTACCCTGATGAATGGCTCTATTGAGCCTTCCGAGCTGGCTAAACTGGCAATTATCATTTACCTTTCTTTCTGGTTGTTTTCGAAGAAAGACAAGCTAAATAACTTGTTTTATGGTCTTATACCATTGGCTTTTATACTGGGTGGAACAGCCGGTATGATCCTGCTGCAGCCAGATTTAAGTGCGGCTGCCACTGTTGTGATGTTGGGCGGTTTGCTTTTCTTCCTGGCTGGGGGCGAAGTTAAACAAATCATCTTGACCGTTGCCATTGCATTGTTGCTCGGCTACATCATCGCAACAATTAGCAGCACTGGGCATAATCGTTTAACCCAATACATCAATGGTCTTCAGGACCCACAGAATGCTTCCTACCAGGTGCAACGTTCCTTAGAGGCCGTGGTAAAAGGAGGCGTTTTCGGCGTCGGGTTGGGTAATAGCACCACCAAATATACTGGTTTACCAGTGCCGTGGACGGACAGCATCTTTGCAATTATCACCGAGGAAACCGGTCTGGTCGGAGCATTTGTAGTTCTTATGCTTTATATCGTACTCTTATGGCGCGGTCTGAGCATTGCCAGACGTGCCCCAGACCTGTTGGGAAAATTGCTGGCTTCAGGGATCACATTTTGGATCACGATTGAGGCAGTCATTAATATGGGCGCCATGGTAAATCTGGTGCCATTTGCTGGAAACGCACTTCCACTTATCAGTGCAGGTGGTTCAAACCTGACGATGACCTTGGCTGCTATTGGCGTCTTAATGAATGTGGCGCGTCAGGCGAATGAGGAACAAAGTACGACAGAAGGGAGGCCTTTCAGTGCGGTTGTTGATTTGCGCCGGCGGGACAGGCGGAGGCGTGTACCCCGCAATGGCCATATTACAGGCTCTGGGGAATGATGCAGAAACTGTCTTATGGATAGGCAGTGAAGGTGGTATGGAAGCCGATCTGGTGAGACGAGCAGGTATCCCTTTCAACTCTATTCCCGCAGCAGGGGTGCATGGAGTTGGTTTGCGCGCTCTGCCA
>DATFYI010000305.1:0-19800 GCA_035315125.1 Anaerolineaceae bacterium
CTGATTTAATTATCCTGGATGTCTCTCCAATTCACAATTCTCCTCGCTTCAAACGCGATCCAAACGGGATCTATGCCCAAATCGTTTATGCATCTAAATCTACCGACGTAACTGATGTTATGATTAATGGAAAGTGGGTAATGCGTGACCGTCAACTGCTCACCTTGAATGAAACTGAATTACTGAAATTTAGCCAGGAATATGCTCGAAAAATAGATATCTTTCTTTTCCAGCGCGAAAAATCAGTTCTTTCCAAGCTGATCGCGATTGGAGGTACTACTGAAGAGGAAAGCTTCGAAATTCAAGCAAAAGTGCCCATCCAAGAAATTGAACCGGTACTTGCAAGACTCGAAAGCCTAACCAAGCCCTCATCACTCCAAAAACCTGAAATTGAGATTATCCGTACAAGACATTACCGCCAATATGATACATATTTCATCTTCGATGGATCTGAAGAAGGATGCATTCGCTACCGTGAAGATCATTTCATCAATGAAAAAGACGAAATCACAACTGTTCGATCACGTCTGACTTTAATTGGACCGAGTCGTGAGCGCAATTATCCCCAGGGAGTCTTGCTATCACGCAGTCGATATTTGGCGCCTGCAACCCAAAGTTTGCGATTCTATCGCGAATATTTCAAACCATCCCATGAAGTTGAAATTGAGAAAGATCGCTTGAGGTACCTGGTACGTTATCATAATATTGAATTTTTTATTAATATCGATTCTGTATCTAAACCGAACCTGGGTCACTTTTTGGAAATCAAGAGCCGTACCTGGAGCCAGAAGGATGCAGAAATTAAGTCACGACTGACCACAGACTTAATTGAATTACTTGGAGCAGACCCTGCCAAGACAATCTCAGAGGATTATTTGGAAATGATTAGGGAGAAGTAAAATGAAAGCCCTTTTTATCGCATCTGAGGCAGATCCATTGGTAAAAGTTGGTGGATTGGGGGACGTGGCAGGCTCGTTACCGAGGGCTTTACTAACACTACCAGCCAGGCTGACAAACGGTGAAAAGCTGGATATACGTTTGGCAATCCCTTACCACGCAGCAGTGCGCCATAAAATATCGGATGCAAAACTGGAAGCTTGTTTTTCAATCCCGCATAAAGGTGGACCTGTTCCATGTCAGGCGCTATCCATCGATTTGGACGGACTGATCGTTTATTTAATATCTGGTTCCCCAATCCCCTTCCAAGGGCCCGTTTATAGCAACAATGTCGCTGAAGATGCAGATAAATATATTTTCTTTTCGCTCTCCGCTCTAGAACTTGCCCGCCAGCTTAAATGGAAACCCGATATATTGCACGCAAATGACTGGCATACTGCTGCTGCCGTACATGCACTTGCCGTGCAGCGGGCTGACGATCCTTTTTTTGCAAACACGCATTCTATTCTATCAATTCATAATCTACCCTATATGGGATCAGGCGCAGATGAATCAATGAAGGAATTTGGTTTGACAGCCTCCGTAGACAGCGCTCTACCGGAATGGGCTCGTCATTTTCCTTTACCACTCGGATTAGAGGCAGCCGATCAGCTTGTGGCTGTCTCACCCTCTTATGCAAAAGAGATTTTGACGCCAGATTTCGGTTGTGGATTGCAGGATTTTTTACAAACTCGAAGGGATACAATTAGCGGGATCATCAATGGTCTTGATACCGCACTCTGGGACCCCTCAAATGACCAGACGCTCCCGTTTTCATATTCTGAAAAGGACCTGACAGCACGTTGGGCCAATAAACAGGCTCTGCTTGCTGAATTTTCTCTGGTAGCAGATAATAATCTGCCATTACTGGCCATGATTGGACGTGTGGACCAACAAAAAGGTGTTGATCTGGCAGTAAAAGCTTTACGCTTACTGACGGATACCCCCTGGCAGGCGATCCTTCTGGGCACTGGCGATCCAATCCTGGAAGATGCCTGCCGAAAATTAGAGAAGGAATTTCCGGAGAGAGTACGAGCTGCTATCCGCTTTGATACCCAGCTTTCAAGACGAATTTACGGCAGCGCCGATATGCTTCTGATGCCATCTCGCTATGAACCCTGCGGCTTGGCGCAGATGATCGCCATGCGCTATGGTTGTGTACCGATTGCGCGTGCCACGGGTGGCTTGAAAGATACAATCATTGATAAACCAATAAATGCCCGCACCGGATTCTTATTTGATGAAGCCAGTCCAGAAGCACTGGCGGCAGCCATTCAAAGGGGATTGGATTGTTTCCAGGATCGTCAAGCTTGGGAAAAGATCCAATTGAATGGCATGAAGAAAGATTTCTCCTGGCGGAATTCCGCGCTTGCTTATGCTCAGATCTATACCAATCTAATGGAGAAGAAGCAATGAAAACGCGTGCAATTATACTTGCAGGTGGCGAAGGAACTCGCCTGGGCGTTCTCACTTCAAAGCGAACAAAACCGGCTGTTCCCTTTGCTGGAAAATACCGCATTATTGACTTTCCGCTCTCAAATTGTGTCAATTCAAATATATTTGATGTAATGATAATTGCTCAATATAGACCCCATTCGTTGATTGATCACATAGGGGCTGGCAGCCCTTGGGATTTAAATCGTGATTTTACGGGGGGGGTTCGCATTTATACACCATATCGCGGCCGGGGTTCAAGCTGGTTTGTCGGAACCGCGGACGCCGTTCAACAAAACTTCTCATTTATTAAAAGGGGCAGCCCGGATCTGATATTGATCTTATCGGGCGACCATGTTTATTCGATGGATTACGAGGGCATGATCCAGTCTCACATCAACAAACGGGCCGACCTGACGATTGCAACAGTCAATGTCCCAATCGAAGAAGCTTCCCGGTTTGGTATAGTCGGGGTTGACCCAGATAATCGAGTTACATCCTTTATAGAAAAACCGGAAAAACCACCCTCAAATTTAGTCAATATGGGTGTCTACCTTTTCAACCTATCCGTATTGAATGATGCACTATGGGCGGATCACCTTCAAAAAGATTCGTCGCATGATTATGGCAAAGATATCCTACCCAATTTGATTAAGGGGGGAGCAAAAGTATATGCCTATCCTTATGCAGGATATTGGGTTGATGTAGGAACTGTTGAATCCTATTGGAAAGCGCACATGGATCTGATTGCAAACCCACCCGCTTTTGACATCTCGAACCGAAATTGGATCATCCATACTCGTACTGAAGAGCGTGCTCCTATAAAAATTCAGCATGGTGCAATTGTCGAAGACAGCATGATTTGCGATGGTTGTGTCATCAAAGAAGGGGCACAAATCATCCGCAGCATCCTATCTCCAGGGACCGTCGTTGAACCGGGAGCATGTGTCAAAGAATCAATTGTCCTGACAGATTCTCAAATTCAAAAAGGCGCCATACTCCAACGCGCAATTCTAGATAAGCGGGTAATTGTTGGAGAAGGCGCTTCCATAGGCGGAATGACGGAAGATTTGGTTTCGATTGCCATGGTCGGAAAAAATTCCTTTGTTCCGGCGAATTGTGTTGTAATGCCAGGTGGAATGATCAGCACGGACGTTATCTCATCTGATTATTCCACCACCGTGATCGAAAATGGTCAGATTATTCATACAAGGAGATTGCCAAATGAAATTTAAGCGCGCCTCTGGCATTATCTTGCATCCTACCAGTTTGCCAGGTCCAGATGGGATAGGAGATCTGGGCCCAGAAGTGTATCGCTGGATTGATTTTTTATCGGCCGCTGGTTGTAGTTTGTGGCAAATTCTTCCACTCGGTCCGACCGGTTATGGCGATTCGCCTTACCAATGTTTTTCGGCTTTTGCTGGTAATCCGTTAATGATCAGTCCCGCGCTTCTTCTGGAGGATGGCTTGCTAAACCGGAACGATCTGGCAAATCGCCCTGATTTTCCAGAAAACCGGGTTGATTACGGCCAAGTGATCTCGCGGAAACTCCCTTTACTTGATCAGGCCTTTTTCAACTTCCAAAAATCCAAAGATTTAGATTTATGTAATGAATACAATGCCTTTCAAGAAAATCAAGCATTTTGGTTAGAAGATTTTTCTACATTTATGGCGATCAAAGAAGAGTATGGAGGGGGTTCCTGGAATGAATGGCCGGAAGGGTTAAGAATGCGGGAACCAAATAGTCTGGCCCAATTTCAAAAATCCAATATTGACTCAATCCAACGTCATTGTTTCCGCCAGTTTTTGTTTTTCCGACAGTGGCAGACAATCCATCAATATGCAAACAAAAAAAGCATACAAATCATCGGTGATATCCCCATTTTCGTTGCATTTGACAGCGCTGAAACCTGGTCACATCCCGAATTATTCCAGCTTAATGAAAAAAGGCTGCCAACTGTGGTGGCGGGTGTACCACCAGATTATTTTTCTCCAACCGGTCAATTGTGGGGTAATCCACACTATCGTTGGAGTGTTCACAAAGCGACCGGATATGACTGGTGGATAAAACGGATCAAAACCACTCTTCAATCAGTGGACATTATACGGTTAGACCATTTTCGAGGCTTTGCAGGTTACTGGGAAGTTTCGGCAAAAAAAACCACTGCTGAATCGGGTAAATGGGCGCCCGGACCGGGACATAGTTTCTTTGATGCGGTTCAAAAAGAATTAGGCGGCCTGCCCATTATTGCCGAAGATCTTGGGAAAATAACTCCTGACGTGGTCGAACTGCGCCAGAGATATGATTTGCCCGGTATGAAGATCCTTCAATTTGCCTTTTCAACCGATTCGGATGATCCCTTTCTACCGCATAACTATCCGGTAAACTGCGTAGCGTATACTGGTACCCATGATAACGATACGACCATGGGCTGGTATCAAACCGCTCCAGAAAAGGAGCGCGACTTCTGCCGTCGTTATCTGGCGCGTTCTGGCAATGATATATCCTGGGACATGATTCGGGGCATATGGTCATCGGTAGCTGTGCTGACTCTGGCCCCCATTCAAGATTTTCTTAGCCTGAGCAGCGAAGCCCGCATGAATTTTCCGGGTAAACCGGGTGGAAATTGGACCTGGCGAATCGCCCCAAATGCTCTCAATGAAGGTTTGAAGAGCCGCATCCGAGAAGCGAATTACCTATATGGACGCTTGCCTGAGCACGGCGAAAGCTCCAAGATATTACAGGGTCACATTTAGGGCTTTTGTTCCGCTCGGGAGCTCAGATAAATTCCGACCAGGATCAGAACGCCTCCGATAATTTCTACGATGGATGGCGTCTCAGTAAGAAACAGATAGGCCAACAGGCTTGAGCCGATTGGCTCTCCTAAAAGCGCCACCGATATATAGGCGGCCGATAAATATTTTAATGCCCAATTGAATGAAGAATGGCCGATTAACTGCGGTATAACTGCCAATAAAAGAAACCAGACGTATGTAAGCGGTGAAAATCCGAGGACTTTTTGTCCGGTAAGGAAAACCGCTGCCAAAAGAACCAGTGCGGCTGTACCATATACCGTAAAGGTATACGAAATGATCGATATCTTTGAACGCACTCGCCTTCCAATCAACAAATATCCGGCTGACATCAAAGCGCCCAGTAACGCCAATGAGTTTCCGAGAAAAGCTCTTCCTTCAATAAACTGTGAAAGTGGAGCACAAACCAGGCCTGTGCTCTGTAATTGACAGGCATTACTGATGCCTACGACGCTGGCGCCTAACAAGGTTATGACCAGGCCAATCCATATCCCAGGAGCCAGTCGCTCATGCAGGAATAATGGACTGAACAAAGCCACCCATAGCGGCGAGGTTGCAACCAGTACGACTGAACTGGCTACCGTAGTGTATTGCAATGAAGTGATCCAACTGGCAAAATGAACTGCCAGAAAGATCCCGGCCAGCAATAGCAGCCCTAACTGCTTTCTATTAAGCTGTGCCAACTCCTCTTTTCCATTTCTTCGGAGTGCAACCGGGTAAAGGAATAAAGTTGCCAAAGTCAAACGGCCGGCTGCAATCGTTAAAGAGGATGCCTCTGTTTGAGCATAGCGAATAAACAACGAAGCCGTGGATACCGCTAAAACGCCGATGCCCATCACAATCAATGGATGCACCGGCCAGGAATTCGTCTCTGATTTTGATAATTTGTTTATTGACAAGAGCTCACCAAATGACTACAATTAAGATGATTTATGTGATTATTATCGCATAATTACATATATAAACAAAATATATTTTACAAACAGGAGATCTAAAAATGGCTTTTGAACTGCCACCCCTTCCTTACAAATTCAACGCATTGGAACCGTCTATCGATGCGATGACAGTAGAAATACATTATACCAAGCACCATGCCACATACCTGAAAAACCTGAACGATGCTCTGGCTAAACATACCGAGCTTCCAGAACAGACAATCGAACAAATATTAACCAGCCTGGATAAAATTCCAGAGGATATACGAACCGCCGTACGGAATAATGCCGGGGGTTATTATAATCACATGATCTATTGGGAAATCATGGGGCCGAACAAAGGCGGAGAACCACGAGGCAATCTGGCCAGCGCCATTTCCCACACATTTGGCAATTTTGCTAACTTCAAAACCGAAATAGAGAAAGCGGGTTTGGGACGCTTTGGCAGTGGCTGGGCCTGGTTGAGCCGCAAAAAAGATGGCGGACTGGTGGTACACTCCACGCCAAACCAGGATACCCCTCTGGCAGATGGCTTGTTCCCGATTATTGGAGTAGATGTATGGGAACATGCTTATTATCTTAAATACCAAAACAGGCGAGCAGAATATCTCACGAATTGGTGGAATGTGGTAAACTGGGATGAGGCTGAAAAACGATTTAACGCAAATCGTTAATCAGAAATCATATCACATACATCAGTCGGAGGAAGCCATGACATACATTATCACCAGTCTATGTTTACGCGATGGTGGGTGCGCAACAGTTTGCCCTGTTGAATGTATTGTGCCAGGCAAACCGGTAGATAAATGGCCCTGGTACTATATTGATCCAGACACCTGCATCGATTGTGGTGCGTGTGTTCCGGAATGCCCCTTCGCTGCCATTTTCCCAGAAGACGAAGTACCCTCTGCCTATAAAGCCAAGGGCGGCGAGCGCCTCGCCATGGCGGTTGGCACGCCCGGGTTTACATCTGTCTATGATGGAACAAACCATGAAGGGGAAGCTGTTCACATGACCGCCACTCGAGTGTTATCCGCTGGTGAAGTAGTTGACCTCACTCCAGACATCCCCTGGAATGGAGATTATTATAAAAAAGGTCCGGGCTATAGCGCAAATAGCTAAACAAAAAATTGAGTAAAAAGAGGAAGTCTCCGACTTCCTCTTTATTTTTAGTGATTTGTTATGTAAAAAGGTAAATTATGGCCATAAATATTGCGGAATTCCGTGTTGAACGCGATTCACTTGGAGAAGTCCAGGTGCCCGCTCAAGCACTTTACGGAGCCCAGACACAACGAGCTGTTTTGAATTTTCCTATCTCCCATCTGAAACCCTGGCGGGCATTTATATGGTCGATTGCCGCTATTAAAAAATCGGCCGCTGAAGTAAACTGTGACCTGGGTCTTTTAGATAAAACAACCGCAGAAGCGATCTCACAGGCGGCAGGCGAAGTTATGCAGGGTCAATGGGATGACCAATTCGTTGTGGATCCATTTCAAGCTGGCGCAGGCACCAGCCATAACATGAACGCCAATGAGGTCATCGCAAACCGGGCAACTGTGCTCTTAGGAGGGAAACTAGGAGAGTACCGCGTAAACCCCAATGATCTGGTTAATATGTCGCAATCGACTAATGATGTAATTCCTACCGCAATCCGGATAGGTTGCCTGTGGCGATTGGATGAACTGCTAGAAGCAATGGATGGTTTATCCGCTGCTCTACGCTCAAAGTCATTCGAGTTTGATGATGTTGTAAAATCTGGCCGCACACATCTTCAAGATGCCGTACCCGTACGTCTAGGACAGGAATTCGGCGCATATGCCAGGGCGGTTGAACGCGACCGAGAGAGGATCGAACGAGCGGGCGAAGGATTACGCCGTCTGGGAATTGGAGGAACAGCCACCGGAACCGGCCTCAATGCTCACGCTGAATATCCAGCGCGTATGGTCAGATGTTTGTCGAAGATTACAGATCTTAAGTTATATCTCTCGGATAATCTATTTGAGACGATGCAATCGATGGCTGATATGCTGGATTTTTCTGCAGCCATCCGTACAACTGCCGTTACGCTGATCCGCGTTGCCAACGATCTACGCTTGCTGGCATCTGGACCATCCACCGGGCTGGATGAGATTCGCCTACCACCCGTCCAACCCGGTTCAAGCATCATGCCCGGTAAAGTGAATCCAGTGTTAGCAGAAATGCTCGATATGGCCATGTTTCATATCATTGGTAGTGATACGACTGTTTCCCTCGCAGCTCAAGCTGGCCAGTTAGAACTGAACGTGATGATGCCGATCCTGGGACACAATTTATTCGAAATTATGCAAGTAGCAATCGGCTCTATTAATGCGTTTACTGAACGGTGCGTTATCGGAATAAAAGCCAATCGGGAAAAAGCAGAAGGATGGCTCGCAAAAAATGCCATCATCGTAACCGCTCTCAACCCGCTTATTGGATATTCAGCCGGAGCAGATCTAGTGAAAGAAAGCCAACAAAGAAACATGACTTTGCGTGAGTTGGCTATTGAAAAAGCTAAAAATGGCGAGCTTCATCACCGTGATAATCCGGGGCTGGTGACGGTCGGTGAGATTGAGTCCGCCCTAGGTGACCTTCGTAAACTAACCGAGGGAGGTATTTTCGGTGCCGGCTCAGGTGGTTGAGCTTTTTTTGTAAGCGTAAAGTGCAGCGCCAATGATGCCAGCCTGATTGAGCAATTGGGCCGGCACTATTTTAGTTCTCAACTTGATGTATTGCAAAAACTTTTCCGATTCTTTGCTGATTCCGCCCCCAATGACAATCAAATCAGGCCAAAACAGTCTTTCCATTTCGTTTAAGTATTCTTGTAAACGTTCCGCATATTCTTGCCAGGACAAATTCTTGCGCTGGCGAACTGAATCCGCGGCTCTTTTTTCCGCATCTTTGTCACGAATTTTCAGATGGCCAAATTCCAAATTTGGTAGCAGTTGTCCATCCGTGAAAATGGCAGTCCCGATACCGGTACCGAGGGTAAGCAATAATACAACGCCTTTTTGATAATCCTTGCCTGCTCCAAATTTCATCTCAGCCATGCCGGCAGCATCGGCGTCATTTAAAACATAGGTAGGGCAATTTGTAACTTGAGCAAATAAATCATCTGCATTAAGACCGATCCAATCTTGGTCGATGTTGGCAGCCGTCATTACAACCCCATTCATTACAACTGATGGAAAACCGCAGCCAATCGGGCCGCTATAATCTAATGGAGCGGCCAGTTTGGCGACTAATACTGCCACATCATTTGGTTTGGCACTCTCAGGAGTTGGATACCGTACGCGCGGAGCGACTAATTCTCCGGTATCAATATCAACCAGGGCGCCTTTAATCCCTGAACCACCAATGTCAATCCCAAGTATTGGCATGACACTACTCCTTATTGTTTCTCAATGGAATAATTTAATTATCCCACTTTCAGATAAAATTTACAAAATATTCAATTCTGAAATATGGATATGCATTATACAGATACGGCTTATGGGCATGCGTTTTGCAATTGTTCTGAAAAAGTTTGAGAGAAATTATGCTTGCCGGAGCCGTCACAGGTAGCCCGGAAATAATAATAAGGTGTTTTTGCTGGATATGCCACGGCCTGCAGCGCAGAAAGACTCGGATTACAAATTGGTCCGGGTGGCAGGCCGGAAATTACATATGTATTATAGGGGGATTTGATACCTAGTTGTGCGGATGATAGCGGGTTGGTCCACCAAGTATTTTTCTCAGCATTGTAACCTATTGCATATTGAACAGTTGGATCGCTTTCTAATTTCATGCCTGCCGCCAGGCGATTTAAAAAGACCGAGGCAATAAAAGGTTGCTCACTTTCCACCATTGCCTCACGTTGAACAATCGACGCCAGAGTGACAGCCTGTAATACACTCAACTTCTCCCGCTGGTAAGCCTGCCGGAGCTCCGGTGTAAGCTGATTATTAAAATGCCCAACCATGCTGGATAAGAAATCCTGAAGGGAAATATCTCGTTTGAATTGATAACTATCGGGATAAAGAAAACCTTCTAGTGATTTCGCAGAATGCACTGGTAATTGAATACCAAAATTGCCGGGATCCCGGGCCGCAGACAAAAAATCATCCGGTTGAATTTGTAAGCCTGATGTGGGCAAAGCGGCTGAGATCTCTTCCAATCGCCAACCTGCTAAAATATTAAATGGCACTACGCTCAAAGCAGAATTTTGCAAATTATGAGCGATTTCGACCGCATTTAATGCCGGGCTAAGCTCGTAATTACCTGCCTTGATACCGGTATCGAGACCCGCATAAATCAAATACAAACGAAAAGCAGCTGCGTCGGGGATTAGACCTGCGTTTTCAAGATTTAGTGCAATTACATTGACCGGTTCCCCAGAACCAACTTTGAAAGGCTGCGGTTGCCCCTGTGGGTTAACCGGCTCAAGCAAAGCGGTCTTATTCAAATAAAGGCGAGCAGCATAATAATACTGATTAAAAAGAGATAATGAGGCAGATGCTGGTCCAAAATCCTTGTCCGCATGATTCTTAAGTAATGAGAGTCCCCATGCACTTCCACTGATTAAAATACAACCCATCAGCAAGAATAAGATAATTACATTTCTGGAGATTCTGGATTTACTGCCAGCCATGCTTAATTCTCATCCAGGTAAGACTGTAAAATTACCGTCGCTGCCAGGTCGTCAAGATGGCCTTTACGTTTGCTGCGCGAGACCCCCATTGCTACTTGAGCTGTCTGAGCTGAACGCGTGCTGCCGCTCTCATCCCAGAACTTTATGGGTAAATCGGTTTGTGTGCGCAGTGCTTCTGCCAGACGAGCTGAACGGCGCGCAGCCGGGCCAGGGTACCCTTCACTATCCAGAGCTTGCCCAACTACAATTAAAGCGGCTTCGTACTCTTTGGCCAATTGGGCTATCGCCGCCGCATCGATCAGGCGAGCCACATGTTTGATCACCGTCAGAGGATTTGCGATCGTGCCACTTTCGTCGCTAATTGCTATCCCTAATCTCTTTTCGCCTGGATCGACTGCCATTATTCGCTGGTTCATTCTGCCGCCATCTTTATTTGGAATGTCAAATAGGGCATTCGCGACCACCATCCAGGCGATAGAAAGATCACAGGAGGTGATTTCAATTTCAATGCACTTTGAATGATCTGATACGCTTCCGTTTTTGTTTTTCCTGCCACAGCTTGGGCGAGATAATCAGCGGACCAATCCTGGCGAATTTTGCGAGAGGCTCTAATTTGCCATCGGGTGTTTTCACCATCCTGTGTCACCGTGCTCAGAGAAGAAATTGTTATTGATCCAGAAACCGGGCTATAACCTTTTTGTAGATCGGCATCCAAAGACTGATTTGCGATGGTCTGCATATCTTCTTGACGGTAATACATGCCATTGAATTCAACCCTTAATTTTAAATTCAACCGGTCACCCGGTTGACCAATAGCCGGTTGGCAAATTTCTTGCTGAACTTTATTGAGAATAATAGTAGCGTTAATCAATGTTTCATCCGATTTTAGCCCATTTTGGAACTCTTGAATTGCTGTCTGACTGAGCGTATGGAGCAATTTATTTCTCAAAGCAGTGTAATCATCATTCGTTGGGACTGAATTAAGCTGGTCGCTTCCACCTGAAGTGGCATTTGGATTGGTTATACTCACGCTCAATCCAACCGCGCCTTCAACCGCTTGAATTTCGCCGCTGGCCATATTGCCGCTTATACCTGGCTGAACAGCTTGAATTGATGCAGTTGCGGTCTTACCTACCCCAGCCGGGATTAGTACATCTTGAGTTGTTTGAAATTTGATACTTGGATTGGAATTTGTTAAGACGACGGTTCCCAATGGAACATCAACCGGCTGTTCTGTCAGATTCGTCATACTTATAGTGCCGTTGGCTGTTTTATCGGGTAAAGAAGATTGTCCGGTGCTGGCAATTTCATCCTGGCCTTCGACAACCACGGTTTTTAGATATGTGGGTAGATCACCAGAAAGGTCCGGAGCCGTGATACTTGGATTAGCCCGAATGCCAAGGAATAAACTTTGTTCTTGCTCGGCCAATTTCACATTTACCTGAGCGCTTGGCAAAAAGAAAAGGATCAAAATAACTGTTGCCAAAATTCCAACCGTAAATGCGGTAATTCGCACCCCCTGGTTTTCACTTATATCCAGGTTTTTCTTTGGAACTCTGGAACGAATTTCTTCAAGATCTACTTTTTTTCGTTCTCGCCGTAAATAATTAACCCGCCGCCGGTTTCTGGGCCTCCGCCAGGGGCGCTTTTGGGCTTCTTCTACATTTCTAAAAACCGGAATGCCCACATCCTTGGCATTGAATAGGACTTCCGAATCAATAGTAACCAGCGCAAGCTGGCCACCTAAATTTTGTGCAAAACGCTGCAGTAAGACAAGATCCAGTTTGCGACTTAATATATTTCCGCGCTCCGGCCAAACCAATAAAATGCGCGCAGATTTACTTCCGGCAATTTTGTCCCGGGTTGAGATTACATCATCGTGATGTTCTAATTGGATAACGCTGGTTTTCATGCTGGTCTGGAATGAATTATACAATTTTTCTGCGCAATACGGTTGCCAAATTTGCTCAAAACCTATAAAATCCATAGAAGCGTTTCTTAATTGATAAATTCCTTGGAGGGTAAATTGAAGATCTTCGTTCCAGGTAGAGTTTGTTTGTTGGGGGAACACTCAGATTGGGCAGGTGGTTACCGCCGAATGAACGCTGAAATTGAAAGCGGTTATGCCATTATTTGCGGTACAAACCAGGGCATCTATGCGGATGTAGAACCTAATCCAACCGCTCTGATCCTTTCATCCACAGATCCGGATGGTAAAAAATTCGGACCTTTTGAGATCCCAATGGAACCCCAGGCACTGAAAAAAGAAGCCCAACTGGGTGGTTTTTGGAGCTATATCGCCGGAGTTGCCTACCAAGCTTTGACCAATTACCATGTGCGCGGTTTAATAATCAATAATTACAAAACTGATCTTCCTATTCGGAAAGGATTATCATCCAGCGCAGCGATTTGTGTTCTGGCGGCCAGAGCGTTCAATCGCATCTATGATCTAAAATTAACCGTACGCGGTGAGATGGAGATGGCCTATCAAGGTGAAATTACCACCCCTTCACGCTGTGGTCGTATGGACCAGGGCTGTGCGTTTGGCAACCGTCCTGTGCTCATGACTTTTGATGGAGACCGTCTGGATACTAACGAACTGCGGGTTAATAGGGAATTTTATTTTGTTTTAATCGATCTGCAGGCTCAGAAAAATACGCTTGAGATTCTCAATCGACTGAACCGTTGTTACCCGGTAGCCGAAAATGAAATGGAAAAGAATGTCCAACAACTCCTGGGGCCGATCAATAAGCTGAATATCCAACAGGCCACCGAGGCTCTCCAACAAGGAGATGCTGAACGGCTTGGCAAACTCATGGTTGAAGCTCAAAGCAATTTTGACTGCTATGCCACGCCCATCTGCCCGGAAGAGCTGACTGCGCCTGTCCTTCACAATATACTTAATTACCCGGCCATTCAATCCCATATCTGGGGCGGTAAAGGAGTCGGCTCACAAGGCGATGGCACCGCTCAGTTCCTGGCAAAAAGTCCTACCGACCAGGATGCTATTATCCAGATCCTTGAAAATGAATTAAAGCTGCCATGCCTGAAATTGACACTCTCGGCCGGTCCAAAAGTGCGAAAAGCGGTTATTCCTGCGGCCGGTTTTGGTACTCGCCTTTTTCCAGCCACAAAAGCTACCAAAAAAGAATTATTCCCTATTATTGACCGGGATGGTATTGCTAAACCTGCTATATTGTTAATAGTTGAAGAAGCTCTTCAAGCTGGCATCGAAGAAGTAATCATTATTGTCCAGGAGAACGAGCTTAACGATTTCAGCAGTTTCTTTAATACCCAAATATCCATTGAGAATTTTAATAAGCTGCAGCCCCAGTTTCAAGAATATTCTCGCCGGATTTTGGAATATGGCCAGCACGTCAAATTTGTCACCCAGCCAACCCAGCAAGGCTTCGGCCACGCGGTTTATTGCGCCCGCCAGGCCATTGGAAATGAACCCTTTTTACTAATGTTGGGTGACCACATTTACCGTTCTGATTCAAATTATTCGTGCGCTCAACAACTATTAGATGCCTACCAAAGGCACGGTACCAGTATTGTTGGCCTGCGTTTGACACCGCAAGAGCTGATAGCCAATTTTGGCACTGTGACAGGCGTCTGGTTGGAGGAAAACCGTCTGATTAATATCACCGATTTTGCCGAGAAACCAAATCTGGAATATGCCCAGACATCTCTACGTATTCCGGGATTAAGAGATGATCAATATTTAACTGTATTTGGACAGTATATCCTCAAACCAGAAATTTTCGATATTTTAGAGACGAATATCACGAACAATTTGCGTGAAGGGGGCGAATTTCAACTTACTGGCGCACTTGACCGTCTACGCCAAACTGACGGTTTTATGGGATTGATTATTGAAGGTCAACGCTTTGATATCGGTATACCAGATTATTATTTGGAAACTCTGATTAATTTTAGAAAGAAATGAAATCAGCGGACTTTTCTGAGCTGTCGGATCTCATTATCGGATAATAACCGCCATTGGCCAGGTTGCAATCCTTCCAAATTAATCGGTCCAATGGCTACCCTGACAATGCGGAGGGTTGGGAAACCAACTGCGGCAGTCATGTGGCGGATTTGGCGTTTTTTTCCCTCCCGTAAAACTATTCTCAGCCAGCTGACCGGCGCATGAGGGGTAACCGGTTTAGTGCGTGGCGGCAAAGCCGGCTCCGGGATAGGCAGAACCTGGCAACGCCGGGTGCGCTCGCCTTGCAAGATTACACCTTTTTCCAATGTTGAAGCAGCTTCAACTGTTATAAGCCCTTCCACCTCCACCCAATAAGTTTTTGGCAAGTGAAAGCGCGGGTCGGTCATTTGATGAATTAGAGAACCATCGTCGGTCAGCAGCAGCAAGCCCTCACTATCGTAATCCAATCTCCCGGCCGTATACACCCCCGCCACATTCACATAATCTTTGAGAGTCGGCCTGTTTTCAGGATCAGTAAAACTCGATAGCACACCGTAAGGTTTATACAGTGCCAGATATCGATAAGTTTCCATAGCCATGATTTTATCCGCTAAATAATCCATTTGCCAGGGAAGAAGCCGATGGGAAAAATAGAATTAAGCTATAATAACGCCAAAGAAATTCCATAATGGAGGGGATTCCCATGCGAAGATCCCTTGTTATAACACTGGGTTTATTATTAATAACAGCATCTTGCAATTTTCCTCAAGCCCGGCTTACTCCTACGCCAGACCTTCTTGCAACTGCGGTTGCAGAAACAGTCACAGCCAGACCTTCCTCAACACCCAAGCCAACCGTGATAGCAATCCCTATCCAACCCACTGCAACTACCACCTCCCAACCCAGCCCAACCAGCACTATCACAACCACGCCTACCCTCCCATCTAGCGACCCACGCAATACCCTGGGAACTCCTGCTTATAAAAGCACGAATTTTTCAAAAGGTTGGTATCTGGAAAACGATGAACATACTCATATCACTGTCAGCGATAAAGGAGCTCTGGTCTTAAGCAGTCTACAGCCGGTCGGATGGCACAGTTGGAGCATGTATTATCACAATCTCCAAAATTTCTATCTCGAAGCCACCCTGCATACTGACACCTGTTCCGGCTCTGATCGCTACGGACTGGTATTCCGAGCACCGGACGATAATCACGGATATTTCTTTGGGCTCTCCTGTGATGGTAAATACAATCTCAGCAGTTATGATGGTACAAATTTTACAACCTTGATTGACTATACGAAATCTAGTGCAATTCTATCCGGCTCCAACCAGACCAACCGCCTGGGCGTGATGGCCAGAGGCAGCGAAATCGATCTGTATGCAAATGGGGTTCCAATCCAACAAATTAATGATTCCACTTACGCTAGTCCGGGTGTTTTCGGTGTTTTTATCGCCTCGCTAGAAACTGCCAATTTCACCTACGAGATGGATGAGATCGATTATTGGATTCTTCCATAAACTCTATTTTTTAGATTATGAGAGAGTGAATTACGAGTATGTTTATAGCAGAGCCCAATTCCAGCACACGCCAACATGCAATCCAGACAGCCCGGCAGGCCATTTTGCAAAAACCAGTCTATCTGGATACCGAAACAACCGGCCTGGACCGAAATGACGAGATTGTCGAAATTTCCATTATTGATGAGGACGGTAAGGTATTGTTAGAGTCTTTCGTCAAACCAACTCAACCTATTCCGGCGGATGTCATCCAGGTTCATGGGATCACTAATGAAATGGTTCAGAAAGCACCCAGTTGGCCGGTCTTATGGATGCGCGTTCGTAGTGTTTTATTTGGGCGTCTACTGGCAATTTATAACGCGGATTTTGATCTTCGCATGATGCAGCAAACCCATGCTCGCCACCGCATTCCCTGGAAAGACACTTTCAAATCGATCGATATCATGAAGTTATATTCCGATTATCGCGGTGAATGGGACAGCGTTCGCCGGTCGATGCGTTACCATTCACTTGACAGTGCAGGACGGTATTTCAAGATATCCATTCCAAACTCTCATCGCGCCACAGATGATACTTTACTTGCACGGGCTGTGCTACATTCCATAGCCGATACCAAAACAATCGGTGAACCCACATAATCCTCGAATCTAATAGTTCTCTAATCTAGAGTATTAATCTATTAATTATCATTTTTGTGTATACTATTATGGATTGTTGCACTTAAACGATAATAAAATGCTATGTGTATTCCAATTGATAAAGATCTGGAGGTTTTATGAACGTAAACGGTATCACTTGTCCCCAGTGTGGTGCATTAAACCCCGTTGGAAGCCGGGTCTGTGGCAATTGTGGAACGAGTTTGCTCTCTGCTTCGCAACCGCCACAACAGGCTTATACGCCCCCCCCGCCTCAGCAATCGCCCATGCCCCCTCAGCAGCCGCAGTATTATTCCCCGCAATCGTCTTATATTCCACCAGGGGCTCCGGTTCCACCTAATATGCCACCTGCCGGATATAATATGCCGCAATCTCAACCACCCAAGAAATCCAATAACACCTGGATCGCTTGCTGCGCCGGATTGTTGATTGTGGGATTATGCATTGTAGTTGTTGCTCTGGTCGGTGGTGGTGCGTACGTCCGTCAAAGGGCCCTTTCAGCGTACAACAGGCTTGCTAATTCTACGAACAGCCAAAGTTTTCTGGATACTGTGATGCCGCCTTCCACCTTAGCGACGATTGAGGCCATGAGTACTCAAGTTATTTCGACTTCAATCCCGGGCTTAATGTCACAAAGCACACCAGAGCCTAACTCCAGCGCTCCTCAAGATACCAGTGTACCCCAAGTCAACGGAGCTTGTTCGTATACTCCGCCAGCGATCACTGCCTCAGGAATTATCAGCAAGGTAACAATGGCCGAGAATACTCAGGGAGCTAACAAAGATCCGGTTAATCCAACCAAAGTATTTCAGACCAGCGCAACGATCCACGCAGTGGTTGCCATCACAAATGCTCCGGCCAACACCAGGGTCAAAGCAATCTGGTTTGCAACCAGCGCCGAATCAGTGGATTGCAATACGCAAGTAGGCCAACCGTATGAGTTAACCACGGATGGTAGCCGCAACATCGATTTTTCACTTGCCCCCACCACTACCTGGCCAACCGGCTCTTACCGAGTTGAGATTTACGTGGATGATAATTTGGATCAGGTAGTCGACTATACGGTCCAATAAATAATAGATATCTGGCTCTGGGCTTGAATGAGTTCCTGGGATAAAATGTACATTATCCCAGGAGTTTACCATTGGGCATTATGACATTGAGTTTACAACAACAAGAACTGATCGATCGCCCAGAGCCAGGTCGAATTTTTCTCGAAGGTCCGCCAGGGGGAGGCAAAACCACTACCGGAACGGCCTTTTTGCAACACCTATTACAGAACGGCATTCCAGCGGAAGATATTCTGGTGCTTGTACCCCAGCGGACCCTGGCCTTGCCTTATTACCAACTCATTCAGCGACAGGATCTACCACCCGGCGGTACGGTATCCATAGCAACTCTGGGCGGATTGGCTCAACGTAGCATCAGTCTTTTCTGGCCTTTGATCGCAACTGCTGCCGGGTTTGCCAGACCGAATCAAGCTCCCACCTTTTTAACTCTGGAAACTGCACAATACTATCTGGCTCGTGTAGTAAAACCATACCTCGAAAAGGGCTACTTTGAAACTGTCGCAATTGATCGAAATCGCTTATTAAGTCAGATTCTAGATAACCTCAACAAAGCTGCCGGCGTCGGTTTTCCTTTTACCACCATCGCTGAAAGACTCAAAGCTGCCTGGATTGGCAAACCTGAACAGTTGCACGTATACGATGAAGCCCAGGAATGCGCCAATCAGTTCCGCCGATATTGCCTGGATAACAATCTGCTCGATTTTTCACTTCAACTTGAAGTTTTTACAAATTTTCTTTGGCCATCTCTTTTATGCCGCCAATACCTTACCCATACTTACCGGCATCTGATTTACGACAATATTGAAGAAGATGTACCCATAGCCCATGATATCCTGCGCCAATGGCTGCCTGAATTTGAAACCGCCTTATTAATTTACGACAGCGATGGAGGCTACCGTTCATTCTTAGGAGCCGATCCGGCCAGCGCTTATTCGCTTCGAGAAAGCTGTGATGAATCATTCTTTTTTGAGGATTCATGGATCATCAGTCCAAATCTGGTAAACTTTCAAACTTCTTTGAGCGACCGGATATTACGACGAAATCATTCTCAGACGCCTTTCGATCCCCGTTCATCGATCGAATTTTCGCACGAACGATTTTATCCCCAGATGGTGGAGGCGGTTTGCCAGCATATTGATGAGCTGATTCATAACCAACAGGTTCAGCCGGGTGAAATTGTTGTCTTGGCACCATTCCTATCCGATTCACTGAGATTTTCATTGATTAACCGCCTGGAACAGGCCAGCATACCCGTCTGGTCACACCGGCCTTCTCGCAGCCTGAGGGAAGAACCTGCCACACAATGTCTGTTAACTCTGGCTCGCCTTGCTCACCCCGCCTGGAAGTTTTCATGCACACTCAGTGAAGTCCGATATGCTTTCATGCAAATTATTGCTGGGGTTGACCTGGTACGGGCAGATTTATTGGCCAGAATCGTCTACAACCCAAAATACCCGGACAAAGGTCTGACCTCTTATGACCAGATTCGCCCTGAGATGCAAGAACGCATCACCTATACAATTGGAGAACGTTACGAAGCACTCAGGCAATGGTTAAACCATTACCAATCCGTCGATCCGCTCGAATTAGATATTTTTCTAAGCCGTCTTTTTGGCGAAGTTCTATCTCAGCCACATTATGGTTTTTATCAGGATTTTGATAAGGCTGCAGTAACAGCTCGTTTAATTGAATCGATCCAAAAATTCCGTTGGGTCACAGGTAATCGGCTGGAACAAGAAAAAAACATATTGGGAAAAGAGTATATCCAGATGGTAAGCGAGGGTGTTATCGCCGCACAATATTTGCTGGATTGGAACGAGCAGCCTGAGAATGCAGTTCTGTTGGCCCCCGCTTACA
>DATFYI010000306.1:0-11229 GCA_035315125.1 Anaerolineaceae bacterium
TTGATCGGGAGTAGCCAATGCCAAAAACAATTTATACTGAACGGGATATCGAAGATTTATTTAAACAAGGGATCCAATCACTTGAACTAAACGACGATATCGTTCTGACCGAGTTGGCATATGAAAAAGCGAAGCAGTTGGGGTTAAAGTTGGGCAGTGAAAACGATAATCCACCTGCTGCTCCAGTTCGACCCTATATTTCTCAACAGAGTCAATCACCAAAACTCAATGAAATTCCCCCAGTAAAAAAAGTGGATGATCTTAAAAAGCGTGTACGAGATGCTGTTGTCGCTCGCTTGGGTAGTCAGGTAGATCCTGTATTATTAGACACTATTATCCAAAGGGTTATAGATAACACCCCGGGAAAATAAAACCTATGCTATTTGGCCGAGTTAAAGGGACGGCGGTTTGTACAATTAAATACCAGGATCTGGAAGGTGTAAAACTGCTTGTTGTACAACCGCTTGATAAGCACCTTAAGCCATTGGGAACACTTCAAGTGGCTGCAGATATCGTCCATGCGGGTGTTGGCGATTTATGTGTCATGGTGCGTTCTCGTGAAGCAGCTCTGGCAATGACTGATGTCAAATTTGTACCAATTGATCTGGCTATAGTTGGCATAGTAGATGAATTAGAAGTTCGACCGGATGGAGATTTTGATTTTGTACTAAAAAAAGGTTGGACAGCTTATACCTGATCTAACCAAAAAGGGAAAAATGGTACTTGGAAAAGTTGTAGGAACAGTTGTTACTACAATAAGCCATCAGGATTATAAGAAAAGACGGTTGTTAGTAGTACAACCTTTAACGTTACCTGGTGGGGTGGCTGATGAAGACTTCATAGCTCTCGATAACACCCAGGCAGGGATAGGAGATACTGTTTTAGTTAATCGCGAGGGAAATGGCGCTCGTCAAGTACTAAATAATCCAGATGCCTGTGTGATATCGGTAATTGTTGGAATTGTCGATTCGTTGTATATTTCAGATATTGATTAGGTACTTCTTAATTTAATTATCTGTAATTTGATATTTCGTTCCAGATGAGATTTGGCCTAAAGATTTCAAACGTTATTACAATCTAGATGGATCAATAACCGATTTCTTCTTTAACATCCTCAGGTAATTCTGCCTCAATGTCGACACTGATTGGTGTTCCTCCGGATCGAACACAAGTCACGAGTTTTCCACCAAAACTTGTAACTCTTACAAAAACACCTCCATAGTGCACGATAGTAACAGGAACACCTCCATCTCGCACGAAGGTGATATATTCCCCAGATCGTATTTCTTCGGCCATATCAACCTCCATCAAAAAAGCAAGCTTACATCTATATTTAGTGATATTCTTGCATCATTCGGGCTTATTATAATCACCAAGTCGCACAAAATAAAGATTAATTCAGGGCTTTCGGATAAGAAAAGATTTCATCCAAAAGTAGTGAAAAACCGAGTAGGGATTTATTAAGCTTTTTTCCTGTTTTTAAAACATTATAGGGATAAACTTTAGATTATCGAGATTTTTTTGAAAAACAATAATACATTAGCATTAAACGAATGTACGCATTGTGGAGAAACCCATGAAAATCGGATTACAAATTCCAAAGTTTACATGGCAAGGTGGCTCAATCGAGATCGGTCGAAGATTGACCGATATTGCTACGACTGCTGATAGTGTTGGATTCGCCAGTATTTGGGTTATGGATCATTTCTTCCAAATCCAAAGTGTCGGTAACCCTGAAGAGCCTATGCTTGAAAGTTATAGTGCTTTGAGCTTTATTGCCGGATGCACTCAACATGCCAGAATTGGCACGATGGTTACTGGCGTCATATATAGGCACCCTGGAATATTAGTAAAAACCATCACGACATTGGATGTGCTTTCAGGCGGGCGGGCTTATTTTGGGATTGGGGCAGCATGGTTTGAACGTGAAGCGCTGGGTCTGGGTGTACAATTTCCGCCTATCAAGGAGCGTTTTGTGCGTCTGGAAGAGACCCTGCAAATTGCTTTGCAAATGTGGTCAGGAAAGGTGGATGCTTATCGTGGGACATATTACCAGTTAGCTGAAACGCTATGTAGCCCTCTACCGGTAAGCAAACCGCATCCACCCATACTTATTGGCGGGGGTGGTGAAAAGATTACATTGAAATTGGTCGCAAAATACGCAAACGCATGCAATCTATTTGCTCGGTTGGGACCGGATGTTTTGAAACATAAATTGGACGTTCTGAAACGTCATTGCGATATGGTTGATCGTGATTACAGCGAGATCGAAAAGACTGCATTGAACACAATAAACCTGGCCCCAGGTGCAGCCACGACAACTCAAATGATAGAAGAATGTCACAGATTAAGTGACCTGGGCATCCAGCATGTGATTTTCAATATGCCAAACGTCTCGGAAATAAAGCCTCTGGAAATAATTGGTCGTGAGGTCATTCCTGAAGTAGCAGGTTATTAATTTATTTAGCTGCCACATTTGTATTTTAAAATGCGGTAAAGAACAACTGATATGAAGACCAAGATATTGGGCGAAACCGGTTTGGTCATTACGCCAATAGGATTGGGTTTGGCGGCTTTGGGCAGGCCAGGCTATATTACTCTAAAACATGCTGATGATTTGGATCACGTGTACAGCAGTGAGGAAATGGAACAGCATGTTCACACAGTGCTGGATGCAGCCTGGAAAGCTGGAATTCGTTATTTTGATGCTGCACGCTCTTACGGTCGAGCCGAGGCTTTTTTAGCAAGCTGGCTGGCGAAACGACAAATTTCACCTCGTGAAGTGACTGTTGGTTCAAAGTGGGGATACACTTATACGGCGGATTGGAAGGTAGGGGCAGAAGTCAACGAAATCAAGGATCATTCTTTGGCACAACTCCGCCGGCAGCGTAGAGAAAGTGTCGAAATTCTTGGCCGCTATCTCTACCTTTATCAAATCCATTCTGCAACACTTGAGAGTGGAGTGCTCGAAGATCAGTCTATTCTGGATGAATTAGCTAATTACCAGGAACAAGGGCTAAAAATTGGCCTTACTTTGAGCGGTCCAAAACAATCAGATACCCTGTATAGGGCATTAAAAATTACTCGTAGAGGCCGCCCGCTTTTTGACTGTGTCCAGGCTACCTGGAATTTATTCGAGACGTCCGTTGGACAGGCCTTAATGACGGCCCATCAGCGCGGAATGGGCGTGTTGGTCAAAGAAGCCCTGGCAAATGGGCGCCTTACGGATAAAAATGACGATCTTGCAGATTCAGAAAAGATAGAATTATTGAGAGAGGTAGCTGCTGAGCAGCTCACAACGGTAGATGCCATCGCTTTGGCAGCGGTCTTGGCGCAGCCCTGGGCAGATATCGTTCTCAGCGGTGCCGCCACAACAGCTCAACTGGTTTCAAATGTGGCCGCGACCAGCGTGGTATGGAATAATAATTTGCAAAAGCGGTTGGCTGTAATGGCTGAACTACCCGAAGATTATTGGAAAAAACGTAGCAGCTTGAGTTGGAACTAAGCAGACCTATCGTTCTTAATAACGACGCTTTTTGTCGCGAGGACGACGGGCAGTCTGGCTGCGACTGCGCTCAGAATGGGCCGGCTGATGTGTTGGAAAAGTCTTGTTGTCCATTACGGCTGGAATAATCGGGGCGTGAAAGGTTTCCTGGTAGAAGTCATCCAGTAACATTGCCAGTAAGCTGTTTTCCTCGTTACTTTCTCCCAGGCTGTGCGCCAGAGGCTCAAAACGTTGCATACGCTCAATTTGCAAGCGATCGCGGTTGCGCAGACGCGCCTCTAGCAAGGTTATGATCCGTTCGGAAACGATTCTTTCGACATCTTCATCGGATGGCAGTGGGCGCTCAATAAAATTAATGCCGAACTGTTTGCCAATTCGCAACAGATTTGCACGTTCAATAGTATTTACAAGTGAAATTGCAGTTCCGCTTGCACCGGCTCGGCCTGTGCGCCCAGCTCGGTGGATATAGGCTTCAGGATCTTCAGGCGGCTCGTATTGGATAACGTGGGTTAAATCAGGTAAGTCAATGCCACGTGCAGCGACATCTGTTGCGACCAAGAAGCGTAAAGTGCTCTTTCGAAGTCTCCCCATCACTTTTTCCCGGTTGGTTTGCGAGAGATCTGAGGTTAACTCATCCGCATCATATCCAAAACGCTGTAGTACAACCGTGACATATTCCACACGTGTTTTAGTATTACAAAAAATCAAGGCTGAAATAGGATTTTCCACTTCAATAATACGCACCAGACTGCGATCCTTATCCATCCCAGGAGTTGTGTAAAAAACATGTTCGGTTTCAGTTACATGGATGTGGTCGCTGCTCAAATTTAGAAAGCCCGGTTTTTGCAAAAACTGGCTGGCAAGTCGTGTTACTTGTGGCGGAAATGTGGCAGAGAACATATAAGTACTGACATGATGGTCAGGCAAATAGGCTTGCACCCTGAGCATATCCGGATAGAAACCCATAGAGAGCATTCGATCGGCTTCGTCAAACACTAAAAATTTGAGCTTTTCCAACGACAAGGAATGACGTAATAGATGATCAAGGATCCGACCAGGTGTACCAATAACCAGGTGAGCACCGGAATGAAAGGCTGACAACTGATCACCATAGCCAACTCCACCATATACCGCAATGCTGCGTACGCCTGTAGCAGTTCCCAATAGTTCAGCTTCGCTAGCAACCTGATGAGCCAGTTCGCGGGTTGGCACCAGTACCAAAGCCTGAGTGGTCGGGTTTAGCGTATTAATCATTTCCAGGATGGGGAGCAAATAGGCTCCTGTCTTACCGCTACCAGTGCGTGACTGAATCATCATATCGCGTTGAGAGAAAAGATATGGTATTGCTCTAGCCTGGACCGGCATTAATTGGGACCAGCCAGCCTGAGCTGCTCCGAGTTGTAGTTTTGCAGGTAAATCAGATAAAGATGCCTCAGGCAGATCTTCCTGTTCACTTATACCGAGAGGAGCCTGGTGCGATGACAATTGCCTAAATTCCTCCGGTGTTTGATTTGGTTCACTTGTATCAAAATCAACCATTTAATCTCCAATTGTTAAACAACAAGTTCATAGATATCGACGAATTTGTTAAAAAAAATTCTTCTATCTTTTTATTTTACACCGGTAAAATAAAATAGCAATATGATTGCGTATAGCCATAATTAGAAATAATAAACAAAATCGCTTTATTAACCATCAAACTCAGAATAGGTTTATGATTATAGAACCATTTTGTCTTCTACCCAATTGATCTCTAGCTCAATTATACGAAAGACCTGAAAGGATGCTGGCGTGTCTGAGAAATATATTCTAGTGATTGATGAGGGCATGACAGGTACGCGTGCGCTGATTGTGGACAAAAAAAGTAAAACGCTGTATGGGTTGGACTCAATAAGATTATGCAAAAGCGGAGATAATATTTTTGTTAAAAAAACGGAATGTCGGTTAAAATCGCACATTCCGTTTTTTATCTCATATAAATAATACAACATATAAACCTCCCGGTAACAATATTTAATACCTGAAATGGCGGAAATCAATCTAATGGACCAGGTATTCAAACTTGCACATTTTATTAAACCTTATTGGAAGCGAGCTTCTTTAGCTCTGATTTTATTGACATCTCTGGTTTTTATGGATCTTGCTATTCCCAGATTAATACAGAGGATTATTGACCAGGGCATTCTACAGCGTAATCTACAAGTTGTTATTCAAACTTCTTTAATTATGTTAGGTATTTCGCTATTGAGTACCCTGGTTGCTATCGGGAATAACAATTTATCAGTTCGAGTTGGCGAAAGTGTGGCTCGCGATATTCGCGAAGCACTTTTTGTAAAAATACAATCCTTTTCATACGGCAATCTTGACCGACAACAAACTGGTCAGCTCATGGTCCGGCTAACCAGTGATTCCAGCGCACTTCAACGTCTGACCCAAGTATCATTACGGATCGGGACTCGAGCACCGTTGTTGATGGTTGGCAGCCTGATATTGATGGTCAGCACGAGCAAAAGCCTGGCTTTTACAATGATCCCATTATTAATTGTAACCACAGCGATCATTATATTTTTTATTGTTGCAATGGAACCGCTTTTTCGCACAGTACAGTATAAATTAGACCGCCTTAATAATGTACTTCAGGAAAATATAGCAGGAGTACGTCTGGTTAAAGCATTTGTGCGGGCTGATTTTGAAGGGAAACGCTTTGAGAGCGCAAACGAAGAATATACTGAGCATTCGATTAAGGTGATGGAATTTATGTCAACCATGACACCCGCCCTGACCGTTTGTATCAATATCGGTATAGTCATTGTAATCTGGCCGGGCGGTTTACAGGTAATCCGTGGAACGCTATCTATAGGACAAATTGTGGCTTTCACAAATTACTTAATTACGACCATGACGCCCTTGATAATGATGACCATGTTATCAAATGTATGGGCAGGAGGTATTGCATCGGCAAGACGTGTAAATGAAATATTGGATACAGTCCCTGATGTGCAGGATATACCCGGAGCACTAACTTTGCCAGAGAACACCCAGGGTAAAGTTGAATTTCAAAATGTTCGATTTAGTTATGACGGGGGGGAAGATAAACCAATTCTAGAAAATATTAATCTGCTTGCGGAGCCGGGTGAAACTGTTGCGATATTAGGCGCAACTGGTGCAGGAAAATCGACACTGATCAATCTGATTCCACGATTTTACAATGTCACCACAGGAAAAATTATGGTTGATGGGATCGATATCAGCCAAACCCGGCAAGATTCACTCTTAGCGCATATTGGTATTGTGCCTCAGGAAACAATTTTGTATTCTGGGACTGTGCGTGAGAATATTTGCTATGGCCGTCCGGATGCAACGGATACAGAAGTTATTTCTGCTGCAAAAGTAGCTCAAGCGCATGATTTTATCATGGGACTTTCGCAACAATACGACACACACGTTGAACAACGCGGCGCAAATTTTTCTGGTGGGCAAAAACAACGAATTGCGATTGCCCGTGCTATTTTGACACAACCTAAAATATTGATTCTGGATGATAGTACCAGTTCGGTGGATGTTGAGACTGAGACAAAAATACAAGATGCTCTCGAAATACAGATGCATAATTGCACCAGTTTCATTGTTGCGCAACGAATTAGTACAGTTTTGAATGCAGACAAAATTATCGTTATTGATAAGGGATGTATCGTTGCAGAGGGCACTCATAAGGAATTAATGCAATCCAGTTCTATTTATCAGGAAATATATGAATCACAATTGGGTAATGGAATCCACCTGGAAGAAGAATTAAATGCGGCCAGGGGAGATCGTAGAAAATGAGCTACCAGCCTGCAAATCAAAGTACAGCCGAGTTACGAACAGCGCTTTCTTCCAGGGGGCCCAGGCGACCTGCGAGGCTGGAGAAGGCTAAAAACCCGCGTGATGTCTCACTCCGGTTGCTCAATTATTTAAGACCATACAAATGGTCATTGGTACTAATATTATTTTTTGTCTTAATTTATACAATCTTGGGTTTATTAGGTCCTTACTTAATGGGTGTAGCAATCGATCGATTTATTGCAACGAAAAACGCGGTTGGGTTGATCCAAATTGCACTTTTAATGTTAGTAGCCTATCTCTTGAATAATTTGTTTCAAGCGATTGCCGGCTGGATCATGGCCAGAATCTCACAGGAAGCGTTAAAACAGCTTCGTAAGGATCTTTTTCAACATCTACAAACACTTCCATTAAGTTTTTTTGACCGTAATCCAGCCGGAGAATTGATGAGCCGCTTGACGAACGACATTGATGCGATTAATCAGGCGGTATCTCAAAATGTAACCACTCTTCTTGCCAGCGTATTATCCATGGTTGGAATTTTAATTGCCATGTTCATTCTTAATTTTTGGTTGGCGCTGGCTTCTGTTCTGGTTGTTCCTATTATGTTATGGTTTACTAATTTTGTTGCCCGTTACACACTTAAAGGGTTTCAAGAGTTGCAGAGAAATCTGGGTGAGCTGAACGGGGTCATGGAAGAATCGATCAGTGGCCAAAAAGTGATCAATGCATTCCGCAGGAACGAATCGGTCATTTCAACTTTTCGACAACGTAACCAGGAAGTTTTTAAAGCAGGTGTATATGCAAACACCTATGCCTTATTACTGATGCCCCTTACCAATGTACTTGGCAATTTCTTTATCATTGTACTGGCGGGTTTGGGCGGTTGGCTGGCACTTCAGGGACTTGTAAGTGTTGGGATAATTGCCACTTTTATCAACTATGGCCAAAATTTTGTTCAGCCTTTACGGAATATGGCTAATATCTATAACTCCATTCAGGCAGCCTTAGCGGGGGCGGAGAGGGTATTTGAAATCATTGATATGAAGCCTGAAGTGGAAGATATTCCTGATGCCTATCCATTATATTCAGTTCAAGGTGACGTGCGTTTTGAGCATGTGAATTTTAGTTATATTCCTGGTAAGCTCACCATCAAAGATATGACTCTGGAGGCAAAACCGGGTGAAATCTTTGCATTAGTTGGGCCAACCGGAGCCGGAAAGACAACGATTATCAATCTACTTACCCGATTCTATGAAATTGACAGTGGAAAGATCACGATAGATGGCAAAGACATTCGCGATATTCGAAAGGCTGATCTACGTCGCCAACTTGGTATCGTTTTGCAAGATACTTACTTGTTTTCTGATACTGTCATGGAAAATATCCGATATGGCCGGTTAGAGGCCAGTGATGATGAGGTAATTCAGGCGGCAAAAACAGCTGATGCAGACCATTTCATCCGGCAGTTACCCAATGGTTATCAGACAAAACTATCTGAGCGGGCAAGTAATCTCAGCCAAGGTCAGAGACAGCTTCTTTCTATTTCACGGGCGATTTTAGCAAATCCGGGTATCCTGATCCTGGACGAGGCAACCAGTAGTGTTGATACACGTACTGAAGCGCGCATCCAAGAAGCTCTGCTGCGTTTGATGCACGGACGTACCAGTTTTGTGATTGCTCACCGGTTAAGTACAATTCGGGATGCAAATCACGTTTTGGTTATCAATAATGGTGAAATCGTTGAGCAAGGCACGCATCAAGAGCTACTGGATTGCAAAGGTTTTTACTACCATTTATATATCAGCCAGTTTAAGGGTCAAGAAATTTAGCTGGTAAGCTACGATAGTAAACTTCCATGACGCAGTCAGTGCAGTTAAAACGAAGAGGGTAATGGACACCTTGTTCATCAATCAGCTCTAATGGCTCAGCCAGTTTCTGGGATTTGGTCTGATATGGGCAGACGTTGAGCTCAAATCGCAGACAGTATTTGGTAGTCATAACTTTGCGCCCATTCATTTCCAGCCCGGATTCTGCTGCTGGTTCGATAGTTTTTACACCATGTCGGTAATAAAATTCTGCGGCCCTGGAATTAAGGACATTCCCATTATATAAAAGTCTTTTTTCTGGAAATTGTGCAATATTATTATGAACAATAGCACTAGTCTCAACCGGCCGGTTGTGCTGGCGTGCTAGAATTAGTTTTTCGATTATTTCACGACGGAATGAATTAAGCCTGGCTACTGTTAGAAAAGGTGCTTCCAAAAAATCAAAATCAACCTGGCTGCATTCAAATTCCGTTCCTCCCAGCTTGCATAACTGATGTTCGATTGTTTGTCGAGCCTTTTCTGTATTTTTAGCTGTCTCCAGCTTACCATCTATTGATAAATCTACCCGATTATTATCTTCATCCACAGCTATGATATGAAAAGTTTCTGATATTTTACTTAGTTGGAAGTGCATCTTAATTCTTCGATCGGTATGGCTTTTTCGAAGCAGTTCATTGAACTCATGGTCATGATTGCGATAAACTTGGACTCCTGGTAGAAATCCTGCCATATTCCTTGGAAAAATAAGGCGATTGTTTACCTGATTGACAATAGATCCAACCAATTTATGATCCGCATTTAAGAAGCACAATCCATCACCTGGGAAGACTTGAGGGGCAGATAACTCCAGTGTGAATGAGCGTTCATTATGAGAGATTACTTTTCCAAGTGGTTCACCGAGAGATTTAAGGGTTTGGAAAGAAGCTAACTTCTGGTTCCTGCCATACAAAAAGTAAGTTGAATAACCACGATTGAATGTTTTATATGGATTTGGTGTAAAGTCGAAATGGATTGAGCCTGAAGATGCCGGTTTCATACTGCGCTTGTTAAGAATTACGTCCAACTTCTGGCGATAATAGCCGACAATGTTCATGACATAAGTTTTGTCCTTCAAGCGTCCTTCGATTTTGAAAGAACTTACTCCAGCGTCCATTAAGTCATTTAATGATTCGCTCAGGTTCAAATCGCGTAATGAGAGCAAATAGCGGTTTTGAACGATCGATTTGTTCTCGGCTCCAATCAGTGAGTATTTGCGACGGCATGGTTGAGCGCATTGACCCCGATTCCCGCTGCGACCCCCAATAGCATAGCTCAAATAACATTGTCCACTATAACTAACGCACAATTCCCCGTGAATAAAAGTCTCCAACTCAATATTTGTTCTAGAATGGATCTGGTATATCTGATCGAGGGTCAATTCACGTGCTAGGATAGCCCTTTTAAAACCAACCTGTTCCAGAAATGCAATCCGTTCAGGGGATTGGTTATGCATTTGGGTACTGGCAATCAGCGGAATGGGGGGTAAATTAAGCTCGAGCAGTCCAACATCCTGAATGATTAAACCATCTGCACCAGCATTATAAAGCTGAAGAATCAGTTTCTCTGCCTCATCCAACTCTTTATCATACAAAATAGTATTTATGGTTATATAGATTTTTGCCCAATATTTGTGTGCATAATTGGCAAGTCGCTCGATATCTTGTAGTGGATTACTGGCCGCCTCACGAGCTCCAAATTGAGGACCGCCAATATAAATAGCGTCGGCTCCACAATTAATTGCAGCCAGACCGGTTTCTAAATCTTTAGCAGGGACGAGCAGCTCAATTGATTTCAAATATTATTTTTGCCTGTTACACTAAATAAATTTAGCCTTTCAAAGGATACCATTTTGGGTTAAATTGCACAACCCTGTTTTAAGAGCAATTGAAGAATAAACGGGCATCATTTCCGGCAATCACTATGGAGTAAAATAAGCTGATGAACATTGCCATGATTTCTTATCATACCTGCCCCCTGGCAACTTTGGGCGGAAAAGACACTGGTGGAATGAATGTTTATGTGCGCGAAGTGACC
>DATFYI010000307.1:0-19703 GCA_035315125.1 Anaerolineaceae bacterium
TGCAGCGAGGCTTGTACGCTCAGGCTTTGATTGGTATTGTTGGTCAGCAGCGCGGCCAGCTCTAAATGATCGCCCGCTACCAGAAAAGCGGGCGTCTCGGGCCGGATGAGCAGAGCCTTGCTGACCACAATTTCCTGTGTGGCTTCACCAACCCGCGTGTCGCTGGTCAGGCCGCGCACATTCGATACCCAGGTGGTGACATTATCCGGCAGTTTAACTGAAACCCTGGCCTGACCGTTTGCGTCGGTGGTTACCATAGCATTCCAATAGGCCGTATCCGGCAGGTTTTCACGCACACTGGGGGTTTGAACAGCCGGACCACCGCCGCCTCCTTTACCGCCCGGCATAGGAGTAATCCGGTTGGAAGAAATAGCCAGATCCAGGCTATTGATGACTCCCAAAGGTTGTGAGCCGTAAAATGCATCCACAATGCCAGGTGAATTTGGATCGGTTAGCGCCAATGTGGCTTTGTCGACCACCGCCAATGAGAATTCACCCTGCACCGGCTTATTATTTGAATCTTGAACCTGCAGGTTGAAAGTAACCTGCTGGCCCGGTTGAGCGCTAGCCGGTGCATCCAGCTTAACTTTAAGCGTCTCAGCAGCCGGCTGAACCTGAAACTGCAAATAGCCCTGCCGGAAATCCGGGCTTCCGTCGGATCGGCGTCCCAACAGGGTTACGGATAGATATATATTTGGCGCATCCTCATCACTGAGAGGAAGTGTGTATTCATAACTCGCATCTGAAATTGTCAAGACCTGCGAGCGCATTACCCGGCTGCGTTCTACTGTAATCAGTGCCAGCGTGTTCTGTCCAAATGGGTTGGGTATGAACACATGAGCCGAGTTTCCGACCTGCAAGCTGGTCGCATCGGCAGTTAGCTGGATATGCTGATCGGGGAGTACCGGCCAGGAGGCCGTCCCCTGCCCGCCTACCCAGACATAGATCTGTGTCAGTGCTCCCTCTCCGCTGACGTCCAACTGGTAGGTGCCCGGATCGGGAGGTGTAAATGCCAGGCGTGCCCGACCGGAGCCATCCGTTTGGAAGTTGGTACTGGCGATGGAGGTATATTTTGGGGTGACCAGCGCTCCTCCTGTGGCAGGATCATAACCGGATTGTTCAACCCATTCAACCTTCTGGAAATTAGCGCTTAATGGATGATTTCCCGATGGGGATTGTTGGTGATCGACGGTCAGAATTGTAAAATTGAGCTGGCTGCCAGCCTGCACCGTCCAGGCTTCCGGACGAACACCGGCATAAAAAGCAGCCGGATGGAATTGTGCACTATCCCGGGCGCTAACTGGCGCAGTGTTTGGATCTAGAGTTGTCACTTCAAGCGTCAATTTTTGATAGGCCTGATTGTCCATCAATTTCTTCAAATCAGCCGCTTTAAAGGTGAGATTCAATACGCCGCCTGGTGAGGTCTTGTCGTCCTGTTCGACGATGACTTTGCCTGATGCACCGAAGAATTCTTCGGATGGTCCAAAGGAGCTGATTTCACCGGTTTGGTAGCCGCCCGGGATATCAAAGTATTGGGGCAAGGCATACAATGCCCAATGGACAGCCAGGTTGCTGGCCGGAGCCCCGAAGAAGTAGTTGCTATTAACCGTAGCCTGCATGTCCTGGCCGCTCTGGTACTCGGGATTGGCGAACTTAACCGCCAGGTCGACCTCCGGTTTGACATATTCGGCCACCTGGAAGCCCAGGTTGGCCGATTGGATTTCGGCAATTTGCAGGGTGTAATAGCCGGGTTGTGCATCTTTTGGCAGGCTGTAAGATCCGGCGGCCGTGCCATAAGCGTCCACCGGTAGGGTCAGGCTGGATAATATGGGGTTTGTGTCCAGTTGAACAGAGTACCCCCCAACGACTTTAACCGTGATCTGTTTCAATCCAATCGGGTCGTAGCGCCCATTGTTTGCCCGGCGTAAAACGGCCCGGTAGTTGATCGTATCACCGGGTTTATAGATTGGACGGTCCGAGTAAAGATATGCCATGGGCTGGTCGGGGTTTGTATCGAGCGGCAGTCCATAATCCCAACCTTCAACGCCGTTCGACCAGTTATCGGTTGCCAATGCAAAATCGGTATCGCCCGGTTTTCCAACCGTGATGTAATAAGTAGGATAGAAATCTTTGGGAGGGGGAATAGTGAAAGTAACCAGGCCCTGGTTATCCGTCACAGCTGTGGCTAAAGCGTTATCTTTGCTAGCCAGGGTGACCCCGGCGCCTGTCAGCGGGGCGTTGCTGCCCAGATCAACTGCCCAGACCAGCATCTGGTTGTCTGAGCGCTTGACCAGCAGGTGAATATTGCTGACGATTGCTACAAACGGATTCAAAGGCTGGCTGTTTTTGGTGTGAAGCTCAGGCGCATCCATTTTGTAATAATACAGGCCGGGAGCCAGACTGCCGCCGTTAGCCGTCAGAGCAAACCCGACCGGCTGGTTGATGTTCGCAGAGACCTTGGTAGCTTGATGCCAGGTAGTCAGATGCACATCGGCAGGTTGGGTAGGCGTACCGGAAAGCGACTCGATATATTGGATATAGTCATTTATCGAGATTGCACCTGAAGAGATTGAGACCGTATTGACGTTGGTCACCTGGCCAGTCAGTTGCGTATCTTTGGGGGTCAAGAACAGGCTGGAAGAACCGCTTAAGAGGATGGGGATGGAAAGGGAAGGGGTTGAGCTGCCAGCCCGGAATGTTAAAGTTGGGTTGCCGCTATAGGCCCCATTGAAACGATCCAGCAGGTCCGGTGAAATACTTAGAGTATAGCTGGCGCCTGCTGTAAAGAACCCGGATATATAGATCGAATTGCTATCTGGCGGGGCAGAATAATTTGCTGAACTGACCGGCGGGTCCAGTGTGATCAGCTTCGATAAATCTTGATTGGCGAGCAGCGGAGCATTAAAGTTCAGCACCAGATTGCCAAAGCCCTGATAGGTATCCAGGGTTTTTCCTGAAGCTGGAGTCGAGCTGAGCAAGGTTAGTGCAGAAATCGTGTGGTAGTTGAGAATGGTATCATTCCCCAGGGGCGTGCCGCCGCTGGCCTGGACCTTGCCGGGAAGGTTGAGCGTATAGCCGGTATCCCGGCTGAGCAGTTGGTCGGGTTTGAAAGTAACCACCGTTGAGTTTTTGTCCCAGCTAAATTTGCCTGAGACCGGATTGCCGCTCGCATCCTGCAGGTTGAAGTTCTGTTGCAGGCTGCCTGAATTCATCGGCTGGTTGAAGGAAAGTATGAAACTATTGTCCAGCAGAATGGGGGTTTGGTTGGTAGGAGCGATGTTCGTTAAGTTGGGTAAAGAGGTACTAAAACTCCAGGAGGCCGGCTGGTCTGGCTTATTGGAAAGCGCGGTACCGGCTGTACTCACTAAATTTGGATCGAGCTGAACGGTATAATTGGCTCCGCCTGAAAGAGCTGGATCGGGATAGAAAATGTAAGTGCTTGTGTTAAGCCATTCTCCGCGCCCGGTAGCGGCCGGGTTGAGCGTAAAGGCCGGTTTGCCCTGGTAACTATCACCGGAAAGCGGCACGACCGGCATGTTGAATGTGACGACCACTGCCGAGGAAGGATCGATAGCTTTGCTGTTTGGATCAGGCAGGCGTTGCGCAACACGCAAAGCACCGGCAGTGTGGTAGGTTAATGCGACCGGGGCGTTGAGGTTGAGACCGCCGGCGGCCTGCGCGGCAGTCGATAGGCTGACGTCTAAGTCGGTTGCTGGCGAAAGAGGCTTATCCGGGGTGAATTTGACTGTCTGGTCGTCCAGCCATTTAAAGCTTCCTCCGACTGAAGGCTGTACTTGCAGGGCGGCTTCCACGGATGAATGTTTCATTGGCTGGTTAAAATAAAAAGTGAGGCCTTCTTGCAGCGAGACCGTACTACCAGCTTGCGGTTCAGTTTCAACCAGTACCGGCGGCAGCGGTGTATTGGGCGTGGCGGAGGCCGCTGGTTGGCTGGCAGCCATTTGAATAGCTGGGGTAGAAGTGGAGGTTCCTGCCAGGCTTGGCAACGCACAGGCCATGCTGATGATCACCCAGGCCGATAAAATCGCGAAAAGACGTCTTTTCAACCGGATGGGATTCTGGTTGTTCTCCTTCATAATTCAAGGCTCCTTATTGGTTTTCCAGCCATTTAGTCGGTTGGGTTGAGCGGATGACAGGCAGTTTTCGCAACCCAAAAGAGGGCGCCTTTATCAGTTGGCCAATCCTGTATATCCAGATTGATTATACATCTGGCAGTTTGTGGATTTTCGGATTATAATTCAACCTCTGGCAAAATGGACGCCAGAGTAGTGATCGTGCTTGGTTGAAAGCGCCTTGCCGGTTTCGGTAAGGCGCTTTTTTATGAACAGGAGATACTTGAATGGTTTCGGATTTTGAAGATTTAGGCCTGTCCCCGCAATATATACAGGCCATTGAGCAATTAGGCTTTGAGCAGCCTACCCCAATCCAACAGGCCGCCATCCCGGCGCTGTTGGGTGGGCATGATGTAGTTGGACAGGCCCAAACGGGCACCGGTAAAACGGCTGCTTTTGGATTACCCATGCTGCAGAAAATTCAACCTGGCAAAGGAAAAGTACAGGCGGTTGTATTAGCGCCGACCCGTGAGCTGGCAATTCAAGTTGCGGAAGCGATCGGCAAATTGGGCCAGCATACCCAGGTGCGCATCTTGCCCGTATACGGAGGTCAATCTTATCAAGTACAAATTCAACAGCTCAAGCGCGGCGTGGATGTGGTGGTTGGAACCCCGGGTCGCATGCTGGATTTGATTGAAAAGAAATTGCTGGATCTCAGCCAGGTAAGCTATCTGGTATTGGATGAGGCCGACGAAATGCTGGCGATGGGTTTTATCGAAGACGTGGAAACCATCCTGGCGCAAATGCAGGGCGAGCGTCAAACCTCACTATTCTCAGCCACTTTACCCGACGCCATCCGTAAATTGGCCGCCAAATACATGAAGGACTCTCAAGAAATTCGCACCAGTCCCAAACAAATTACTGTGGCTGAAACGGAACAACGTTTTTGTCAGGTGCGACAGGATAAGAAAATATCGGCCCTGGGTCGCTTCCTTGAAGTGGAAGAAGTCACCAGCGCCCTGATTTTTGCACGTACCAAGCTGCGGGCTCAGGAGCTGGCGGATGAACTGAACCGGCGCGGTTATCCGGCCGAAAGCCTGCATGGTGATTTGAACCAGGCCAGGCGCGAGTTTGTTCTGGATCGCTTTCGCAATCACACTATCAAACTTTTAGTAGCAACCGATGTGGCAGCGCGTGGCCTGGATATTGAAAATGTTTCGCATGTTTTTAATTATGATGTGCCGGCCGACGCAGAAGATTATGTCCATCGCATCGGTCGAACCGGCCGGGCGGGTCGAAAAGGAATTGCAGTTACTTTTTTGACTGCCCGTGAGCGCTATCTGGTTAATCAATTCGAAGCCTTCACACGCCAAAAAATGACCGAAATACAAATCCCGACCAGGGAAGAAGTACTGTCCCGGCGTGATGACCGGTTTATCAAGCGTTTGACAGGTAGGCTCGCCAGCGGGAAAATCTCTCGCGAACGTGGTTTGATTGCCAAATTAACTGAGGCCAACATTGATCTGGTCGAGATTGCGGCGGCAGCGATCCAATTGGCGCGCGCCGGGGAAATTGAACTGCCCAAAGAAGAAATCCTCGCAGCAGCAGTTGAACAAAAATCTGCTCGTATTTCAAAACGAAAATTTGTGGAAGAGGCCATCGAAGAGCCTTTCCGCGCTGGAAGAAAATCAAAAAAAGCGCCAGCAGGTGTTGGACAGCTCGCTCAGGCAGACGCCTTATCGAAAGCCGGCCGTTACAACAAACGCAACGGTGAAGCTGGTATGGTTCGGCTAAAAATGAACCTGGGCGGCGATAATGGCCTGCGCCCAAGTGATGTGGTTGGCGCCATCGCCAGTGAAGTGGGTATTCCCGGTCGCGCCATCGGTGTCATTGATATCCGCAAGGACTATACCTTTGTGGATGTTTCCGAGAAACATGTCCATCAGGTTTTGCAGGAAAGCACCGGCCAATACTTTCTACATGGGAAACCAGTGCTGCTCAAGTTGGCCAATTAATTGATAAAATTATAAGCCCCTGGCTCATTTCTTACAGCAAGGGGCTTATTTTATTTAATAGCCAGCTTGTTTTTCTCAGGCGGTTTGCTTACCGCTCAAGCGTGGATCCAGAGCATCGCGCAGCCCGTCGCCCACCAGGTTGAAGGACAGGACTGTGATCATGATGGCAATGCCAGGAAAGATTACCAGGTGCGGGGCGTTAAACACGCTGTTACGCTCCTCGCCTAACATCAGGCCCCATTCTGGTGTAGGCGGTTGGGCGCCCAAACCCAGGAAGCTCAGTGCGGCTGCATTTAAAATAGCAGAGGCGATCCCCAGTGTACCCTGGACAATCAACGGGGTCATGGCGTTGGGCAATACGCGGGTGAACAATAAGCGCAAATTTGAGGCGCCCAGGGCTCGCGAAGCGGAGACGTAGTCCAATTCTTTGACCGAAAGCACACCGGCGCGCACCACGCGGGCATAGATTGGGATCGATACGATCGCGATGGCCAGTAACGCATTGATTAAACCCGATCCAAGCACGCTAACGATGGCGATTGCCAGCAAGAGACTGGGAAAAGCCATCAGTATATCCATGCAGCGCATAATTAAAGTGTCCGTCCAGCCACCTAAGAACCCGGATATGGCGCCTAGCAAGCCTCCCACAAGAATGGCGAAACCAATGGTAATGATACCAATCTGCAGCGATAGTTGGGATCCAAAAATGACTCGCGAAAAGAGATCGCGGTTGTTGCTGTCGATGCCCATGATATGTTCGGGTTGAGAAGCCGGGCAGCCCAGGATGTGAATGCAGGGTCCTGATCGTCTGTCAACATTTTCCAGTGGAACGATCGGGTCGTAAGGGGCAATTTGAGCTGCAAAAATTGCAATCAGAATCAGGCTACCTAATAAGAAAAGGCCAAGCTGACCTGAACGGTGGTGGAGCAGGCGGCGTAGCGCTTCGCGTGTCGGGCTTTTACGGGTACTGCTGGATCTCAAGGATGATATTTTTACAACGTCAGTCGTCATAATATTTATTCCAACCGGATGCGAGGATCAAGAAAAGCATAAGACACATCGACAATCAGGTTTGCAAGAACGAAGATGAGGGCAACCACAACGGTAAAACCCTGGATAACCGGATAATCGCGGGCAAGAATGCCATTTAGCATGGCCGTGCCAACACCCGGCAGTGCAAAGATCGTTTCGGTTAATACCGCACCGGAAAGCAAGGCGCCCGTCTCTATTCCGATCACTGTAACAATAGGGATCAAGGCATTTCGCAAAGCGTGTTTTGTAATGACCTTACGGTTATACAATCCTTTGGCACGCGCCGTGCGGATATAATCCTGGCCCAAAACATCCAGCAGGCTGGAGCGGGTCATGCGTGCTATCGTCGCCATGGGGATCGTTCCAACCGCGATGCAGGGTAAGATCAGGTGCCAGATAGCATTTTTGAACAAAGCGAAATTCCCGGTCAGTATTGAATTAAGGATGGCAGAGTTTGACATGAAGGATATCAGGAATTTCGGTATACCGGTCAGGTTTGTAAGATGCCAGTTAGTTGCCAGCGGCACCAGTGAAACAAATGGAGACAGCCTGCCTGAGGGTGGAATATAGAAGGGTGTATTTTTTAGAACCAGGGCAAACAGATAGGCCAGCAGCAACCCCAGCCAGAAAACTGGCATGGAGACGCCGATATTTGCCCCGAGCATTGTTAGCGTGTCGATTATGGTATTTCGTTTCAATGCGGATATGATTCCAAACAGGATACCGAACGTAGTCGAAAAAAGCATGGCTCCAATGGTCAATTCGATGGTCATTGGCAGTCTTTCAGCAATTAAGTCTGTGACCGGGCGTTCAAATTGGATTGAATCACCCAGATCACCATGAGCGACGTTTTCAATGTAACGCAGAAACTGCACCGGGATGCTTTGGTTAAGCCCAAAGCGCTCCCGAAAGGCGGCGCAGGCCTGCGGCGTAGCTTTTTCCCCCAGGGCCACAATGCATGGATCTCCTTGCACCAGATGGCTGATGGCAAAAGTAATCATTAAGATTCCGATAAGCACCGGGAAAAGCAACAAAAGTCTGCGGGTGATAAATTGGAGCATGATTCCCTTATATCATTGATAGATGATTAAATGAAATTGGATGGGGCAAAACTTGCATTTGCCCCATCCGTTTCGTTTTTAGTGACAGTCTAGTTTATGATTTTGGAGCATTCAAGAATTGGGTGAACAAGGTGGTGAAGTACTCATAGACACCCTTATTGCCCTTGTGGTCAGGGTTCTTGGCATCCCACTGGGCTGCAAAGGAAGCAACCACGTCGTTGGCGGTTAAAACGCTGCCGTCCGAGAATTTGACGCCCGGGCGCAGGTGGAAGGTGTATTGGGTCAGATCGGCGCTCTTGTCATAGCTGGTGGCCAGGGCGGGTTGGCTTCCAACGCCACCCCATTGGTAATCCAACAGAGGGGTGTAGAGCAGGCGACAGGCCCGTTCGGTCTCGCCATCGGTTTCGTCGGCGAAGTACAGACTGATGGGCTCAGCGTTCTGGACGAACACCAGTTGGCCGCTGGATGTGGTCATATCCTCGAAGTTTTCGTTGTAGGGACCGATGATGACGTTTCCAATCGAGGCTTTCATAGCAACTGAACTGCTGGAATGAGCTACCGGGATTAACGGCACGTGCTGGTGGATCAGCTGGTTGACGGTATCATAAGCCTTCTGGCGGGTGGCATTGTCTGTGCCGGAGGTTCCGATCTTGTAGGCAGCTACAATGTCGGGATAAGGAGTGCCGAAGTCTTTATGCTGCTCATTGAAGTGATAATCGTACCAGTCGGTGGCATCCGGGTAGTCTTCGCCCCAACCGAGGATGAAGAAGGTTAGCTTACCGGCGGCGGAGTTTTGCAGTAATGTGGCGCTCTCTTGCTGGTCCAGTTTGACTTTGACGCCAATAGACGCTAATTCTGCCTGAATCTCCTGGGCAACCTTGGGCTGCTGGGAGATATAAGAGCGATCCGCATCGCGGAAGGACAGGGGGAAGGTCTGGCTGAAGTCAAATTTGGCGGCGGTCAGCATGGCTTTGGCTTTGGCGGGATCATAAGGCCAATCCGCTAAACCAGGCGTATAGCCGGGTTCCAGGGTGGATGGAACGAACTCATCGGCAACGGTTGAGCCGGCCGGGTAAAATTCTTTGACAATCTGGGCCTTGTTGATGGCCATGGCGAAAGCCTGGCGAACGGATTCATTGTCAAAGGGTTTGACGGTGTTGTTCATGCCCAGGTACATGACGTTGTCGACGACACGTGGGTAGAGCTTGAGCGTTGAATCTTTTTGAACCGTGGCGATGTCGTCGGGGCCAACGTTATCGATCCCATCTGCGTCGCCGGATTGGAGCTGCAGCAAGCGCCCGGCGGGTTCGGTGGCCCACTTCAGCACCAGAGTCTTGACTGCCGGTGGGGTACCCCAGTAATTGGGATTGGCAGTCAGGGTCATGTGATCGCCGCGTACCCATTCCTTAAGAATGTAAGGACCGGTGCCTACGGGAGCCTGGCTGATTTTATTCGAATCGCCGCCGGTTGAATCCAATAAAGCCTTAGGCAGAATTTCGTTGGAGGCAAAGGCTATCTTGGCGGGGAAAGCCACATCCGGTTGGCACAGTGTAAATTGTACCGTCTCGGCGTCCAGGGCTACGATCGACTTTAGCTCACCACCGTAGGTACAGTCCGGAGCGGAGAGCGAGGCCGGCGTAAAAGCGGGTGCTGCCGGAGCGGTTGTAGCTGCCGGCGAAGCAGGGGCTGCTGGAGCGGTCGTGGCAGCAGGGGCTGCCGGAGCGGTTGTCGCAGCAGGTGCGGCGGGGGCGGTTGTAGCTGCCGGTGCAGCGGGGGCTGCGGTAGGGGTTGCTGTTGCGCAGGCGCTCAGCACCATTGAAAATGCGATGGCGATTGCCATCATGGAAAACAAAACACTTTTTTTCACTGTCTCCTCCTCATGGATTTTAGTGAGATGTTCCGATTAAAAAACGTTTCAAAAGTGTAAAGCAGTGGTATTACCGCTCTATCACCTCCTTATCCTATTTATTTTTAAAGCATTTGGGTAAAAGTAAATTCCATTATACGTCGTATTCAGATCTTGTCAATTAATTATAATCAATAGTTCGATTCTTGATCAGATTAGTTTATTGATTATTTTGCACGGTTAGCGATCCGGAAATTGATGAATTGAATACCTGGGCCACGACATGAAATGTATCGCTGTTTATTTACTGGCTGTGCAGAAAAATTACTTCAGGGTATACTCGCCAGAAATGATGACGACCTGGAAATCATTCTTGGAATTCGATGAGTGCGTTTCTCATCGCTTGCGTTTGACACCTGCAAATAAGGGCTGGTGGCAGGTTGTTACCGTTTTGGCTCATTCAGGCGATTCCTGGTTTTTGTTGGCCGGTCTGGCTGTAGTATGGCTGTTGGGAAATTCGGCCTGGCGCGAACGCGCCGTCGTGTTTGGGGTTGGAATCGTGGTTCTGGCTTGCCTGGTTTTTGCCATCAAATTTACTGTCCGCCGCCAACGCCCGGCGGGTGAGTGGGGGGCTATCTACCGCAATACGGACCCGCATTCTTTCCCATCCGGACATGCCGCCCGCGTTACCATGCTGGCAGTTATTGGGCTTGGACTTGGCCCGCTTTGGTTTGGGCTGCTGCTGATCGTTTGGGCCCCACTGGTCAGTCTGGCACGGGTCATGACCGGTTTACATTATCTTTCCGACGTTCTGGCAGGAATGCTGCTGGGGTTGTTGGTAGGTCTGGCCATGTTGGCCGTCCAACCCCTATTAGTTTCTTATTTGCCCTTTCTTTTCTAAATAAAAAAAACTCACCAGAGAATTTCCTGGTGAGTTATTCGTTATTGAATTGAAATTACGCCGATGCGAATTGCGGAATTGCTGTTTGGATGCGAATTGGCTGCAGCTCGTGTTGGCGGGTTCGCTCGACCAGATTGTAGCGTGATGCTCCCAGGTAAAGAATTTCCAGGATCAGGTCGGTGTAGCTGAGACCTTCTGCATTTGCAATTACACACAGGTCACTAAAATCTGGCGTCAGACCTGGCAAGGTGTTGATTTCGATCAGGCGGGGTTGCCCATCCGCGTCCATGCGGATATCTACCCGCGAAATATCCACTGCACCGATTGCATTGTGTCCTTGTATTGCCAGGTTGCACAGGTATTCGGCCAGGGCGGGGTCGGTATTGGCCGGGCAGGTAAAACCCGGATAACCATTTTCCCCGGCGTGAAGCGTTTTGGCGTGATGACCATAGACGCCCGGTGTAACCGATATGCTGTTATCCACTTCCAGCACGGGGAAGCGATGGAAACCGTCTGCCTGGTACAGTTCAGGTCTGCGGCTGTAGAGCGCTGCATCCGCCCGTCCCATGACCGCCACGGTGAATTCTCGTCCTGGCAAGTACTCTTCAACGAGGGCCGGTTGGTGGTAGGTGTTGATAACCCAGGCTACCCGCAGTCGCAATTCTTCTTCATTATATATAATTGAACCGTTATCCATGCCCATGCCCGTGCCTTCACGCGCTGGTTTAACAAACATGGGGAAATAAAGATTCTGGTTCAGTGGCTCATTCCCGGTGATAAATTCCTGGAAAGCTGCTGTTGGTAAACCGACCTCATGCCAGATGCGTTTGGTCATGGTCTTGTCCAATGCAACTGCGCTGGTCAAGACACGCGAGGCGGTATATGGGATACGCATCATCTCCAGCAGGGCTGGTACCTGGGCTTCTCGACCATCACCTCCCAGGCCCTCGGCAATATTAAAGCAAAGGTCAGGGCTCGTTTCTCGCAGGGTATAAGGTAAATTTGCATCCCCTGAGAGGAAAAGGGTCGTGTGTCCTTCCGATTCAATTGCTGTTTGAATAGCCTGAATGGTTTCTCTTTTGTCGAACTCCGCGCCGGCATCGGCTGGTGCATCAATGGGTAATTCGGTCTCCCCCTTCACGTTTGCAATTACCGCTACCCGTAGGGTTCTAGCCAGACGCGGGTGATAACTGGGGGGTTTGTCGCTTTCAGCTTGCTCCTGTTCCTGGAGAGTGTTCAATGAATTGGCAATATCGCTCATCTCTTTCCTTTCTGAATTTTGGCCGGCTGTTATCGCCGGCAGTTTTATTTTCAATGTTGTAGTATATAGAGAATAGATTAAAAATACAAGGGGTTTTCGAAGAATTTACAATGCAATTTTTGGAATATACAGATTTGTGATCCGGTGGTTTGTCGTGCCAGGCTAATTTTTAAAACCTGTTCAGGCGAAGCTAAAGCTTCCCATAAAGATACCGCCGGCAGTGGGTAGCCACCAGAAGCTTCTAACCGTTTCCCCCCACAGGCTGGTAGTGCTGATGAACGCTCCTGCGGCAATCAATGCAACTGCGCCAATCAATAAATACCAGTTAATGATACGCAAACGGAATTTGTCAAAATAAGTTTTTTCCTTCTTAGATTTTCTGCTATGCTGTTTTTGTCCATTATCTGACTGGGCAGCGGCTTGTCTTGCCAGAGTCACTTTTGCCCTTTGAAGCCAGATCAAACGGATATAAAAAAATAAAACGGCTGCTAGAAAAGCAATTCCACCTGGCTTCAAACCCATTTCTGCCTCCCTGCAACTGTGACTTTATTTGATAGTGGAAACGCAATACCGGGTCTTGTTTTGATATCGGATCATTAAATTATGAGACGTATCGTTGATTTCGTCAATTAAATCATCCGTATGTTTATGAAACAAAATGAAATTGTTGTTTACAATGCGAAGTTGACAGCCTTTCTTACACGTGCTATACTCCTCCATTGAAGTATTGCCTATGTCAGACAATTTACGCCATTAATATTCTATAAGTGAGTGGCCCTTTTCTTAGATACAGCAAATCATTGGATTTTTCTAAAACACCTGCATATAATAAATTTTAATAATAGAGCAGGATTATTTATTGAAGATTCCCGATCGAGTCTGCTTTCTCCCTTGAAATATCAACAGATTTATCAACTGCGTCACGATTATCTTAAAAATCTTTCTGAGTAAATCGTTTCTCGGAGGTTGAAAAATGGCAGTTGTAAAGACAGACATACGCTCCGGCGCTTATTATGATTCTGCTTTTTTAATGCAACTGCAAAAATCTCTGGCGGCGCTTCCAGGCATCCTGGATGCCGGCGTCATCATGGGCACAGATGGTAATAAAGAGCTGCTCGCTCATATCAATCTGATAAATTCAGAGGTTGAGTCGGCCAAACCGGATGATCTCGTGTTGGCTGTAAGAGCCGAGAATGAGACAGCCGCTGACGCTGCGCTTGCCAAAGTTGATGAACTGCTCACACGTAAAAAAACTGTTTCTTCGCAAGAATATCGCCCTCAGAGCCTCGAAAAGGCGCTGGAAATGCTGCCCAATGCCGGCTGGGTACTGGTTTCAGTTGCGGGCCGTTACGCCGCCGGTGTGGCGCGGGATGCCCTTCGCTCGGGCAGACATGTTTTCCTCTTTAGTGATAATGTCTCGGTTGAGGATGAGATTTCATTAAAACAGGTGGCCTGCGAGAAAGGCCTTTTAGTGATGGGGCCAGATTGCGGAACTGCACTGATCAAAGGGGTTGGCCTGGGCTTTGCAAATAAAGTAAGACCGGGCCCGATTGGTGTGGTCGCTGCTGCCGGCACCGGCTTGCAGCAGGTATCCTCGCGTATCCACCAATTCGGCAGCGGGATGACTTACGGCATCGGCACGGGTGGGCGCGATTTATCCGAACAGGTTGGGGCGGTCACTTTTCGGCAAGCCATCGAGGTACTTACTCGCGACACTGAAACAAAAGTGATCGTGCTGGTTTCAAAACCGCCATCGCCCAGAGTAGCCGATGAGGTCTTGAAAATGGCGCTCGAGGCTGGCAAGCCGGTAGTTGTATGTTTTGTGGGTCGAACTCCCGCGGCGCGAGAAATGGAAAATCTATACTTTGCCGGCAGTCTGGATGAAGCTGCCAGCCTGGCGGTCGATCTGGCTAAATCGAAGGTCGGTGGCGAAGCCCCTGTTAATTTGCAGCTTGAACGGTTTGCCCCGGGCCAGCGTTACCTGCGCGGACTTTTTTCGGGCGGCACACTGGCTTATGAAGCCCAATATATCCTGCAAAGCTATCTGCCACTGGTATATGCCAATGCGCCGCTTCACAAAGAGAACAAGCTGCCCAATTCATTGGTTAGCCAACAACATACGATTGTCGATCTGGGCGAAGATGAATTTACGGTCGGCCGTCTGCATCCCATGATGGATAATGAGCTGCGCATCCGGCGATTGTTGGAAGAAGCCGCTGATCCAGAAGTAGCTGTCATTATGCTGGATGTAGTAATAGGCTATGGCTCGCATCCCGATCCGGCCAGTGAACTGGCTCCGGCTATAGCCTGGGCGCGTACACAAGCCGCGGCGGCCGGACGTTATCTTGAAGTGGCGGTAGTTGTTACCGGGACGGATGAAGACCCCCAAAATCTAAATTCCCAGATCAGTCAGTTGGAAGCGGCCGGCGCCTGGGTATCTACCAGTAATGAAGAAATGGTTCGCCATGCCGGCCAAATACTGCGTGGATTAAATAAGGACGCCCAGGATAACATTGCTCAGACTATGAAGCCAATTGATCTGGCAGTGCTCCAGAGTCCTTTGGAAGCCATTAATATTGGTCTCGAATCTTTTTATGAGAATCTCAAGATCCAGGGTGTGCCTGCTATCCAGGTGGATTGGCGTCCGCCGGCCGGCGGTAATGAAAGGTTAATGGGCATCCTGGCCAGGATGAAAAAATAAGCGTTTAATTACTTGTAAAAGGTAGTTTGCATACAAATTGTAAATCCATAATATTATCTTATTTACGGAGGGAAAAAAGCAATGCAGTACGACATTCTTGTAAAGAATGCTCAATTGAGGGGACAGGCTGGAAAGCTGTTTGAGATTGGGGTTGCAGATGGCAAGATAGCCGCTATTGCTGAAAAGCTGGGCAGTTCCGCCCCGATTGAGCTGAATGCGGAAGCCAATCTGGTTACGGAAGCATTTGTTAATACCCACCTGCACCTTTGCAAAGTCTATACTCTGATGATGATGGATGAAGATGCTCTAAAGGCTTACCAGGGTGGCGATATGGGCAAAGCCATGACTGCCATCGAGCTGGCAGCCCGTGTAAAAGCGAATTACGATGAAAAATGGATCATCAAAAATGTGCGCCGGGCCATAGCCGAAGCAGCCATGTACGGTTGCACTACCGTGCGAGCCTTTGCCGACGTTGATAGACAGGCCAGGCAGGAAGGTGTAAAAGCGCTGATCAAGGCGCGTGAAGAATTTAAAGGCATTGTAGATATTCAAGTGGTCGCCTTTGCCCAGGATGGCATCGTACGGGAAGCTGGCGCAGCTGAGTTGGTTAGAGAGTCGATGAAGTTGGGTGCGGATGTGGTCGGTGGTATTCCCTGGATCGAATACACGGACGCCGATATTGCTCAACATGTCAGGGTTATTTTTGACATTGCCGCAGAGTTTGACAAGCCAGTTTCCATGCTGGTGGACGATGCCGGGGATGCCGGTCTACGTTCAATTGAGAATATGGCCATCGAGACGATCCAACGTGGTTGGCAAGGACGCAGCCTAGCCCACCATGCCCGCGCCATGGCATTTTATCCCAAACCCTATTTGCAAAAACTGGCTTTCCTCCTTAAAAAAGCTCAGATGGGCGTTGTGACAGATCCGCATACTGGTCCGCTGCATGCTCGTGTCAAGGAGTTGTTGGAAGAAGGATGTCTGATTTGTATGGGACAGGATGATATCTCGGACGGTTATTATCCCTTCGGACGAAATAATATGTTGGAAGTCGCTTTCCTGGGATCGCATTTGTTGTGGATGACCACCAATAGTGAGATGGAAACCCTTTACGATATGGTTACCAATAACGCTGCCCAGGCGGTGGGGTTAAAAGAGTATGGCCTCAAAGTTGGCTGCAATGCGGATCTGGTCGTTCTGGATCAGCCCAACGTACTTGAAGCTTTGCGTTATCACGAAGCCCCTAAATATGTCATCAGTCATGGTAAATTGGTCGATGTTGCAAGAATGAAGGCGCTTGCAAAAAATCGAGAATGGTAATCCATTGAACATTGCCTGGCCCTTCATTCAGTTCACCGGGAAATCTGCATAGAGGAGGTGAATATCGAATAGGTCAAATCGTGCTTGTAAGATGACGCAATCAGAGAAATTTCTTATTCACCCGTTATCTGCGTCCTTTTTCAAAAACTGAGAAGCATTATCTACTTGAGGAGGAACCGATATGTCCAAGAGAATGATTTCTGTGATTATGACCAGCATCATGGTGCTGGCTATGGCTGCCGGGTGCGCAGCACCCACTGCTGCTCCGGCTGCACCTGCTCAACCCGCTGCTCCCACCCAGGCACCCCAGGCGGCACAACCAACCATGGCCCCAGCCGTCCCTACTGCGGCCATGGCAGCCCCAACCACAGCGGCTGTAGTTCCAACCACCGCTCCTGCGGCCCCTGCCGCCAAGAAGCTAAAAGTCTTTGGCGCATTCGCTACCCCCATTGAAGAGCCCTGGGATGGTGCGATTAATCAAGCTCTGACCGCTGCCAAAAATGCCGGTGAGATTGACTATACATTTACCGATAATATCGGTACTGCCAGCGATATGGAGCGTATCCTGCGCCAGGTGGCTGACCAGCAAAAACCGGATCTGATCATGGGTGATGCGTTCGGTAGTGAGGCGGAAGTACGGCGTGTGGCAGCAGACTACCCCAATATTGCATTTGCCTTTGGTTCCAGCTACGGCCCTACCGAGCCCAACGTGTCTGTGTTTGATAACTGGATCCAGGAACCGGCTTACCTGTGCGGTATGTTGGCTGGCGGATTGACCAAGACCAATAAAATTGGGATCGTCGCTGCCATGCCCATCCCTGAAGTTGATCGTTTGATCAATGCCTTTATCGAAGGCGCCAAGAAAGTCAATCCAAAAGCTTCCATCATGGTTTCTTATATCAACAACTTCTTCGATCCAGCCACCGCCAAGGAAGATGCACTGGCCCAGATAAATGCAGGTGTTGATATTCTGTATGGCGAGCGGGATGGCGTCATCGAAGCCGCTACTCAGCACAAACTGTGGGTCTTTGGCAACATGGTCGATCAAAATTCTTTGGCGCCCGACTACGTTTTGACCGGACCAGTTTGGAATATGACCCCAACCGTCGAATACCTTATCAAAGAGGTTGAATCGGGTAATTTTACAGCCCAGGATCTGAAAGATTTCAGCATGATGGAAAAAGGCGGCGCATCCCTGGCGCCTTTCCATGGATTGGATAGCAAAATCCCAGCTGATTTATTGAAGCAGGTTACCGATGAGGAAGCCGCCATCAAGAGCGGCGCTGACCGCATCGATATCAACGAAGCCCAACCGAAAGCAGTCAACTAATTCTTTGATTTGGGTGGCAGGATTTTCCTGCCACCCACTTTTTGAGGTTTGATCATGCAAGCTGTCCAATTAAGAGGTATTACCAAGCGTTTTGGGAATGTCTTAGCAAACGACCATGTTAATTTTGAGCTGCAAGAGGGCGAGATCCATGCGCTCTTGGGTGAAAATGGCGCTGGCAAAACCACTCTGATGCGCATCCTTTATGGTCTTTATCATGCCGATGAAGGCCAGATCCTGGTCAAGGATGAATTGGTTCAGATTGTCTCCCCAAAGGATGCTATCCGGAACGGGATTGGTATGGTTACCCAGCACTTTACCCTGGTCATGCCATTAACCGTTACTGAAAATATGGCATTGAGTGATAAGGGCGGTATCCGGCTTGACCTGAAGCTGGCTCAGCAGCAGGTTAAGCAGGCGGCAGAACAATATGGCATCCAGGTCGATCCCGCTGCAATTATACGCAACCTGTCAGTTGGCGAACGGCAAAGGGTTGAAATCCTCAAGGCGCTGTACCGCAAGGCGCGCGTCCTTATTTTGGACGAGCCGACCGCAGTGTTGGTACCGCAAGAAGTAGATGCATTATTTGAATCACTACAGCAGCTCCGCAGAGCCGGTCTCTCGGTTATCTTCATCAGCCATAAATTGAATGAAGTCATGAATATGTGTGATCGAGTAACGGTCTTGAGGGCGGGCAAGCTGATTGGAACTGTCAATAAATCCGATACTTCACCGTCCGAATTGGCCAGCATGATGGTCGGACGGGAAACTTTCGGAGTGATGAAACGTAGCTCAGGTTTGACCGGAAAAAACGTTCTGTGTGTTGAAAATTTATCTGCCCTGGATAAAAAAGGATTACCTGCGCTGCGCGAAATCTCATTTAGCGTAAATGAAGGCGAGGTTTTAGGGATTGCCGGGGTATCTGGGAACGGCCAAACAGAGCTGGGTCAGGTTTTGGAAGGAACTTTGAAACCGACCGCTGGCAAAGTATTGTTGGGTGAAAAAGATATTTCTCATTCCACGCCCGAACAAATCAGTCATCTCGGGGTAGGCCGGATTCCTGAAGATCGTCACGCCGGGGTGGTTGGCGAGTTGAGCGTGGCTGAAAATCTTGCACTTGAAAATCTGGAAGATTTTATTACGAACGGGATGTTGGATCGAAAAAAAATATTGAAAAACGCACAGGATTTAATTGCAGAATATCAGATCAAAGCCACGCCCGCGGATAACGCCCGCAAACTCTCCGGCGGTAATTTGCAAAAAGTCATTCTGGCCCGAGCCCTGGCGCGTAAGCCGGCCCTGGTGATTGCTGCCCAGCCAACTCGCGGTCTGGATGTTGGCGCCACCGACTACGTTCGCACAAAACTGCTCGAGCAGTGCGTCGATGGCGCGGCAGTTTTACTTCTTTCTGAAGATTTGGAAGAAATATTTGCACTCTCCGATCGGATTGCGGTTATTTATGAAGGCCAAATTATGGGAATTGTGCAGCGAAAGGACGCCACCATGGAGTTGTTGGGCTTGATGATGTCTGGGGCAAAGAGACTTACCACACAATCTGAGGAGGTCAGTCGTGTTTAAGTACAGGATTGAACGTGCCCCGGCGCCAGTCTGGATGCGGACATTTATTCCAATTATTGCTATTTTGGTCACGTTTATAATAACCTCTCTGCTGGTTGTTCTGGCCAAAGCTAACCCTCTACTGGCCTTTTACAATTTATTGATCGTTCCTCTAACGTCGAAAGTCGGTGTGATTGAGGTTTTAGTTACTTCAACGCCTTTGATTCTAACCGGTCTGGCGGTGGTGTTTGCATTTTCTTCCGGTTATTACAACATCGGCGCCGAAGGCCAGCTATATTCAGGCGCCATCGTGGCGGCTTGGTTGGGGGTTGTTCTAAAGGGCGTTGCACCCTATGTAGGCATCCCCTTGATGATTTTGGGCGGATTTGCCGGTGGAATGGCCTGGGCACTCGTGCCGGCCTGGTTGAAGGTCAAGCTTTCCGTTGATGAAGTGGTAACCACTTTACTGCTCAACTCGGTCATGAGTTTTATTGTCAGCTACTTACTGACCGGACCCTGGCGTGATCCAGTTTCCGGTTGGCCTCAATCCCCGGATATTGCGCCGGGCACCGTTTTCTTCAAATTAATTCCACACAACCGGCTTAACTTTGG
>DATFYI010000308.1:0-3636 GCA_035315125.1 Anaerolineaceae bacterium
GTGCCCTGGATATAATCATCCCAGGCTGTGAAATAACCACCCACTTGTGGGTCAATTTCGGCTTTACCGAAGGTCATTTCACCATGTTCCTGGCTGTCCATCCAGGCGTTATAAACAACTTCTGGTTTTACCGGTAAATCGATCGAAAGTTCAAAAGATTCTATCATTTCAAATTACCTCCAATTAGATGCAGAATTGAAGCACTATTCAATTTCCACATCCGAATATTTTTTTATTTGTGTTCAAAATCACAAATATAAACTTATATAGGGGTCTTATTCTAGCACTACTACCTCATTGCTGCAACCCAATATATATTATGAGTATATTGACGGGAATACCCATAAAACTATTACTTAGATTATACAAAATTCGAAATAAAATGCCATAAAGATGGCGTATAAAAACCGCTTTTGATCTGCTATAATATTTTAATTAGATGGTGTATAGTTTTGCGGTAGATAAACTCCGAGTTTGATTGCCTGAAACTATCCCCAGGATTTCCAGCCTGAGAATATAAAATTGTCTCCTGGAACGAACTTTTCAGGAGGCTGTTTTTTATTTTTTATACTGGATACACCTGGTTTTTTGGGGTGTCTCCTTACTCGATAGGAAGCAGAGTGGATATGGAAGCAAGCAATCGTGAAAAAGGAAATCATAACACGCTGGTAATGAAATTCGGCGGCACTTCCGTAGGCTCAACCGAGGCAGTTGGACAGGTGGTAAAGATCAGCCGGGATGCCCTGGCAACCTGGCCGCGGGTGGTTGTGATTGTCTCGGCCTTAGCCGGTGTAACCGACCGCCTGTTGCAGAGCGCCACGCAGGCGGCAGCCGGAAACAGCCAGATATTTAATCAGGCAGCCCAGGAGCTGCGCATTCGCCACCATACCATTGCCGAGGCGATAGTGAGCGACCTGGCCCAGCAGTTTCAGGTGAAGCAGGAGATTAATTATCTGATCACCGATTTCATCAATCTCTGCCAGGCCATCTACGTGTTGGGAGAGGCGACTGAGCGGGCGATGGACACGGTGGCGGCCCTGGGCGAGCGTATGAGCGTGCGTCTGGTTTCAGCCGCATTGATCTCGGCTGGCATCCCCTCCCAATACGTAGAAGCTACCCAATTGATCATCACGGATGACCATTTCCAGGCGGCCCACCCGGACCTGGTTGCCACTACGGCGGCCACGCGCCAGGTATTGGAACCCGTCCTGGCGCAGCATAAAATTCCAGTGGTGACCGGTTTTATCGGAGCTACCCGCAGCGGGGTTACCACAACGCTGGGCCGGGGCGGCAGCGATTTTTCAGCAGCGGTGATAGGCTCGGCGCTGCCGGCGGACGAGGTCTGGATCTGGACGGATGTAGATGGCGTGATGACAGCAGATCCGCGTCTGGTGCCGGAGGCGCGCACTATTCCAGAGCTATCATTCCGGGAGGTGGGTGAGCTGGCTTATTTTGGGGCCAAGGTGCTGCATCCGAAAACCATTCGCCCGGTGATCGAGGCAGGCATCAGCCTTAGGGTGTGCAATACCTTCAACCCGGAGAACCCGGGTACTTACCTGGTATCCGATCTGAGCCCTTTGAAAGACGGGGTGATCAAGTCCGTCACAGCCATTCGAGGCATCAGCCTGATCACATTAGAAGGACGCGGCATGCTGGGCGTACCGGGTGTAGCGGCGCGCGCTTTCGGAGCCGTGGCGGCGACCGGCGTCAGTGTGCCGTTAATCACACAGGCCTCTTCGGAGCAATCGATCTGCTTTGCGGTGCCGGTTGAATCGAAAGACCAGGTGGTGTCCTCGCTGGAAAAGTCCTTTGCGAATGAGATTGCCTGCCGGGACATCGACCGGGTTTGGGCGACCGAGGAGCTGGTCATCGTGACCGTGGTCGGAGCCGGCATGCGCAGCACACCCGGCGTGTCCGGGCGAGTTTTCAGCGCGCTGGGCAAGCGGAGCGTAAATGTAATTGCCATCGCTCAGGGCTCATCCGAAGTATCCATCAGCATGGTGGTACCCGCCAAAGACATCCAGGCGGCTGTTATGGCTATTCACGAATTAATTGTGCCTCAAAAGGAGGCTTAATCATGCCTGAACGTATTCCCGTTGCGGTACTGGCTGCCACCGGCAGCGTTGGCCAGCGTTTCGTCCAACTTCTGGACGGCCATCCCTGGTTTGAAGTCGTTGCCCTGACCGGCTCTGATCGATCGGTCGGGCAAACTTATCGAGAAACCTGCCACTGGTTTCTTTCGGAGCCGATGCCGGAATGGGCTGCCAGATTGATCGTGCTGCCAACCGAGCCGGAAGGTTTGCAGACCGAGCTGGTATTTTCGGCGCTGCCGGCCGATGTTGCCCGCACGGTCGAGCCCGAATTTGCCAAAGCGGGCATGACGGTTTGTTCGAACGCCTCGGCATATCGGCGTGAAGTGGATGTGCCCATCCTGCTGCCGGAAATAAACCCGCAGCATGCCGGGCTGGTGCCCATCCAAAGACGCAAACGCGGCTGGAAGGGCTGTATAGTGACCAACCCAAACTGCACCAGCACCGGCTTAACAGTCGTCATGAAAGTGCTGGATCAGAATTTTGGGTTGAAAAAGGCTTTTGTAGTTTCGCTGCAAGCCGTATCGGGTGCAGGCTACCCGGGTGTAGCGTCGTTGGATATCCTGGATAACGTGATCCCTTATATTGGCGGCGAGGAAGATAAGGTTGAGTGGGAGCCGCGTAAAATGATCGGACGATTAGATGGAGATACGATCCGGATGAGCGATTGTGTGATCTCGGCCCACACCAACCGGGTGGCCGTCAGTGATGGGCATATCGTCTGTCTGTCGGTCGAGCTGGATAAGAAGCCAGAGCAGGCCGAGGTATTCAGGGCTTTGAGCGGGTATCAAGCCCCCCGCGAGAGCGTTAATTTGCCATCGGCGCCGCGGCCGGTGATAGTGATGAGAGAAGAAAGCGACCGTCCGCAGCCGCGCCCGGATCGTATGACCGGCAAAGGCATGACAACCGTGGTCGGCAGGCTGCGCCCCGACCCACTTTTTGATTATAAAATGGTGATTCTGTCGCACAACACCATCCGCGGGGCGGCCGGCGGCTCCATTTATAATGCCGAGTTGTTGGTAAATATGGGGTTGGCAGGAACAAATGGGTTGTGAGGCTCGTCTATAAATAAACAATTTATATGAGGCTTTCCTATGAAGTTAGTCGAATGTGTCTCCTGCCTGTCATTGCTTTTGCTGACGGTAGCTTTGGCTGCTTGCGCCGGCCCAACCATTCCGCCAGTTCCTACGATATCAGCGTCCTCAACTGCACTCATCGTCACCAGCGCGCCGGCTGCAACCAGTACGCAAACCAATCCACCGGCGGCTACAACAACGTTGACATCAAGCGCAACAAGCACAGCTAGTGCAAATAGCACTTTCACGGATCCATTTGCATACTGCGCCGCCGTAGTCAACATAGACCAACCGGATGCCCGGTTTGTAGGCCCAAAAATGCCGGATGTAATTGCCAACGGTTTGAAAAAAGCCTCCGGGGCTTCGGCCGATGCTCCCATGCAACTCTTTACCCAAAACGCCTTTTGGCGTTGTATGGATGGCAAAGTGTATGCCTGTACGGTTGGGGCAAACCTGCCGTGCGACTCAAA